>NZ_JACJOD010000031.1:0-300000 GCF_014695385.1 Trichocoleus sp. FACHB-46
GGTGCTATCTTGGCTTTCAAACTATTTTCTTTTCTAGGTGCGGGGGCCGACTGATTCGGTGCGCTTCCGCGCCCCTTCTCTCTCGACCGCTTAGCCAATATAACGAAGTCCACATAAGACTGTCAAGGGGTGGGGGAAAGTTTTTTGGGAAAATTTCAAAGGCTCTCTGTGTCGAGGTTTGCGTGACAATAGTACAGAAGAGATGCCAGAATGCATCGTGCTTGCGCAGAAGGGGGAGTTTGTGAATTTTCAGTCGGTTATTGCTACTCTGCATCAGTTTTGGAGCGATCGCGGTTGCTTGATCGTCCAGCCCTACGACACAGAAAAAGGCGCTGGAACTAAAAGCCCGCATACCTTTTTGCGGGCTATTGGACCAGAGCCTTGGTCAGTTGCTTATGTTGAGCCCTGTCGTCGGCCTGGAGATGGGCGCTATGGAGAAAATCCAAATCGAGTGCAGCATTATTATCAGTATCAAGTGCTGATTAAACCCTCGCCAGACAGCATTCAAGAAATCTATCTAGATTCTTTAAGAGCGTTAGGTATTCATCCAGAGGAGCATGACATCCGTTTTGTAGAGGATAACTGGGAAGATGCAGCAGTTGGAGCCTGGGGTGTTGGCTGGGAAGTCTGGCTAGATGGCATGGAGGTGACACAGTTTACTTACTTTCAGCAGTGCGGTGGTATTGATTGCCGCCCTGTTTCCGTTGAGATTACTTATGGTTTAGAACGATTAACGATGTACCTTCAAGGGGTAAACTCAATTTTCGACATTCGTTGGAATGATGAGCTGACCTATGGAGATGTACACCTCCAAGGAGAGGTTGAGAACTCGACTTACAACTTCGAGGCTTCAAACCCAGAACTACTGTTCACGCTGTTTGAGTTGTATGCGCAGGAAGCAGAACGACTAATGCAGCAGGAGCTAGTTTTGCCTGCATTCGATTACGTCTTGAAGTGTTCTCACACATTCAATTTATTGGATTCTAGGGGAGTTATTTCTGTTACTGAACGTACGCGGTATATCCTAAAGATTCGCAATTTGGCACGGCAGGTAGCTCAGCTTTATTTAAAGCAGCGAGAGGCATTGGGATTTCCGCTACTAGAATTTCAAAAGACTAAAGTGTCTTCACTCTAAGTATTAAAAGATTAAAAGTAGTCTTTAGCACTTGAGAATTTTCTGTTTCGGAGAGGTCTTCAGGTTCGACGTTGAGCCAACTTCTATGCTTAGCTATCTACTGTCACTATAGTGATAGACCTAGAGCTATTACTGAAGCATAAAGGAAAACAAATGTCGGGATTGAGCGAATTCCTGGAACCAATTGCTGCTTGGTTCCGCAGTCTGGGTATTCCTGAGCCCGTTGTGCATTGGGGGCATCCTGCCATGATGGGCATCGTAGTTGTTGCCATGGGTAGTGCTGTTGGCATCACCGGATGGCGCAGCCGACTAGCAACTGATTTTACGATCGCAGACCAAAGCCGCAATGCACATCCTAAGATTGCTGGTTGGATGTTTTTGTTTATGGCTTTGGGTTTTACGGGTGGTGTTCTATCACTAGTGATGCAACAGCAGCCAGTTCTTGAAAGCCCTCACTTTTGGACGGGCTTGGTGGTGTTGAGCTTGTTAGCTTTTAACGGTGTAATTGCTCTCGCAGGTTTTGGTGGTAACAAATCACTGCGTACAGTTCACGCTTTGCTAGGGAGCATTGCCTTGTTGCTGATGCTGGTTCATGCGGGGTTAGGTTTGAAGTTAGGGTTATCAATCTAGTTCAGGAGGCGATTGATGACCCTAGCGGGTATTATTCTATGTTTTGCTTACATTCTGGGATTGTTGATAACTACAATCCCAGGCGGCGGTTATTTATTGCTGGGGCTGGGCATTGTAGCAGCCTTGCTAGCTCGCCAACGTTTTGCTATTCCGCCCGCGATCGCCCGTTCGTTACGTTTACCAGAAAGTTGGCAACTAAAATGGAATCCTAAAGTTTGTATAGCTGCTGGATTGGTGGGGCTTTTAGCCAGCCTATACTTTCAAGCCCGTACACCCTATCCAGCGGCAAACGATGTCAGCAAACTGATTAGCTCCTCATCGGTTAATTCAGAGCAGATTGTGACTGTTCAAGGAAAGGTCATCGGCTCACCGCGCCTGACTCGGAGTGGGCGATCGCAGTTTTGGATGAAAGCAACCCAGGTCAGTCAGGTAATTGTTCCAGCACAAGTAGCTAACTCCAACCAAGCGGTTAGTGGCAACCTGTATGTAACGCTGCCTTTGTTACAGGGAACAGGTCTGCGATCCGGACAAGCGATCGCAGTTACAGGTAAGTTATACGAGCCGAAGCCTGCTCAAAATCCAGGAGAGTTTGACTTTCGTGCCTATCTGGCGCAAGAAGGGGGATTTGCCGGTCTCAGCGGTCGTCAAATTAGTTTGACACCAGGGACGCCCATTCCTCAGTGGGGCTGGTGGGCGATTCGTCAAAAAATCATTCAAACACAGGTACGCTGGCTAGGCAGTCCTGAAGGACCGCTAGTTAGTTCTATGGTGCTGGGCAGTCGTGCAGTTGATTTGCCTTATGACATCAAAGATCAGTTCGCCAAAATCGGTTTGGCCCATGCGCTAGCGGCTTCAGGATTCCAAACTTCGCTCATTTTAGGATTAGTTCTAGTCTTAACTCGGCGCTTTCCAGCGCGGATGCAAATAATTTCTGGGACAGGGGCGCTAGCTATATTTGTAGGTTTAGCAGGTTTACAACCCGCTGTGCTGCGAGCAGCTTTGATGGGATTTGCAGCTCTGGTTGCTTTAGGAACCCAAAGAAAAATCAAGCCTTTAGGTTCTTTATTGGTTGCAGCGACGTTTCTACTGTTATGGAACCCGCTGTGGATTTGGGACTTAGGGTTTCAATTAAGCCTGTTAGCCACCTTAGGTTTATTGGTCACTGTCCCGCCTGTGATTAAGCGGCTAGATTGGCTCCCTCCTGCGATCGCAACTTTAATTGCGGTGCCAATTGCTGCTTATTTATGGACTTTACCTTTGCAACTTTATGCTTTTGGGTTGGTTTCTCCCTACAGCATTGTGGTGAATTTTCTAACGACTCCATTGATTTCAATTATTAGTATTGGTGGCGTTGTTAGTGCCTTAGCTGCCTTGGTTTGGCCTTTAGCCGGAAGTGCGATCGCTTGGTTGCTTTACTACCCTACTCATGGGCTGATCGCCATTGTCGATTTCTTTAGTCGATTACCGGGTAATTCCATTGCGGTAGGAACTATTTCTACGTTGCAACTCGCCGTTTTGTATGGCCTGATTTGTCTTGCTTGGCTACAGACCTGGTGGCAGCGGCGCTGGTGGGCAGCAGGTCTGATTGCTGTTGGCTTAATTGTGCTACCCGTCTGGTATAGCTACACAACCTTGTTTCGGGCAACTGTCCTAGCGACATCTGGAGAACCCATCTTAGTAGTTCAAGACCAAAGTCGCGTTGGCTTGGTGAACAGTGGCAACGAAGCGATCGCTAGTTTAACAGTGTTGCCATTCCTGCAAAAGCAAGGAATTAATCAAGTCGATTGGGCTGTGGCTACAGACACTCAGCATAATCATCAAGGCTGGTCTCAAATTGTAGATCAGCTGCCAATTAAAGCTTTTTATACAAGCGCCGCCTCTAAAGTTAGGGCTAGCGATCGCCCACCTGCCATAGCGTCTGACCAGAAGGCTGTGCCTCTCCCTAGCCTAGCTGCCCAAAAGCATTACCAGCTCTTAGCTTCAGGTCAAACAATTCAAATTGGTTCTACTGCTGTACAACCTGTCAGTACTGATTTAGCTGTCTGGGCCTTTAAGCTGTACGACCAGCCGTGGATCTGGCTAAGCCATCTCAAGAGCAGTGAACAGAACGCTTTGGTAGAGTCAGGCCAATTAGCTCCAGCACAGGTACTTTGGTGGACTGGCGAACCCTTAACAAATAGCTTATTAAAAGCGATTCAGCCGCAAATCGCGATCGCCTCTGCTACCTCCATTGATCCAGATACGTTGGCCCAGCTCCGCCAGAAGAAGATTGAGGTTTACTGGACTGGGCGAGATGGAGCTTTGCAGTGGCAACCGAATCAAGGCTTAACTAGGACTCTAGAATCTACAGAAAACGAGGTTCCTCTACTGTAGAATGGGTAAATCCCTCTAAAATAAATAGAGACCAAACCTCTGGAGAGGTGGCAGAGTGGTTGAATGCGGCAGACTCGAAATCTGTTTTGGGGCGACTCAACGGGGGTTCGAATCCCCCCCTCTCCGTTGACAACAGCAGAAATACCGGATGGCTAGCTGAATCAGCTGAAAAAAGGGTTGGAACTTTCCGGTATCGATCATGCTGAGAGAATTAAGTTCGATTGCACTGTTAACCCCCGCTTTGCTGAGCGTAGAAGGCCTGAGTTTTGCTGACAAGAGTCAGGCGCTCAACCTGCCCCAGCTCGATTCCTCACTTAAAGATTTGGTCTGCCAAAATAACTGGAACCGAGCCATTAAGGCAATGGGACCCCGGATCGGCAATCCTCAAATTACATCCCAAGATCGGCAGCAACTGATTGAATTTCGTCATCAACTGCAAGACTGGCAAGCGGCAGGAGCAAAGGTTTCTGAGCTTCCTGGTTGTGAGGGAGTCGCTGTATCGGTAGATGGACCTACAATCGAATACTCAGCATCCACTAGTTTGGATTTTGAAGCAGGATTGGAGTCAGTTGTAGCCATGCGCTCTCTACCGAAAGGATATATCGGGTATGCGGGCCTCTCCCAAGCAGCTGACTCGGTCGATCGCAGTTGTCGCGTAATTGACGCTAGAGGCAAAAGAATTGATCTGAGCGTTTTATGCGACGGACAGTAGCCAATTGGGCTCATGCTCTAGTGCCTTAATTTAATCTAGGCGATCGCTCCCCTCCTATATTTTTGTCTCAGGAATTAGGGGCGATCGTTTCTTTTAGTTGCAAGGAAATGAATCTGATATTGATGACTATTGCGTATAACCCTGCTTATCCTTTGATGGCGACTCCCTTGTACATGTAACCGCCTATTTTAGGAAGAGTAGTGACGTAAAACTTGTCTAATTTCAAGATTTCGAAGTGGTTCGCTTCAACCAACTGCTGAATCTGGCGATTGAGGTGACAACCATCTCCAATCACTTTTTGTAGAGGCGTAAGGCGATTTTGCCAGACCTGAACTTGGGGGTCTTCGCTCAATCCATGCTCAACAAAGAAAAACTTGCCCGATGGCTTGAGCACCCGATGAATCTCCTGCAAAGCTTGATCCACTTTGGCAATGCTGCATAAAGTCCAGGTACTCACCACACTGTCAAACGTATTATCCGCCATTGGCAAATTCTCACCATTTAATAGGCGATGATCTACGGCAATCGCCGTAGATTGAATACGTTTTTGCGCCAAAGCACTAACACCTGGATTCACATCCACCGTTGTAATTTTCTGAATTTGGCAGGGATAGTATTGCAGATTTAATCCAGTGCCAAAGCCGATTTCTAAAACTTCTCCTTCTACTTCAGCCAATAGTTCTTGCCGATACTGCGCCAAAGCGGGGTGAGACATACCCCAATCGAGGAGTCGTGGAAAAATCACTTGTGAGTAAAACCGCATATTAATATCTCCTCAATTTCCTGCACTTTTCTTTTTCTTAACAGATACCAAACTGTTTCTCAGCAAAAACTCAGTCTGATAGGTCTTAATACACAAATAAGCCCAGTCTTGTCTGGGGCGATCGCACTTTTGTCCTGACTAGTTGGAGAGTTTCATGAAAGCTAATTACCTAACCACTTTGGCCGCTGTTGCAACCCTGAGCTTCGGTGCTCTTGTTGGCTGCTCCTCAGACACCAGCACCACTCCTACCAATGGTGGCACCGCAACTGAAGCTAGCCCTGCTGTAACCGAAGCCAGCCCCGCTGCTGGTGCGGCTGATAGCACTGCCAAGCCTGCTGAAGCTGAGAAAGCAGCTGAAGATGCTTCCAAAGCGGCTGATAAGGCAGCTGATGCTGCTAAGGATGCTGACAAAGCTGCTGACACTGCCAAAGACGCCGCTAAAGATGCTTCTGCTGCAAGTGACGATGCTGCCAAGACAGACGCTGCTAAGCAGTAATTGAGCGAGTTTAACGCTACTTGTTGAGTACCTGTTACCTAGAAGATTAACTCTGAGGCTTGATCCTGTAACCAGAGCTTCAGAGATTACATTCTGACTTCAATTAATCAGAGATTGCTAAACACTTTTAGGACGCAACATCTTGCGCCCTAAATTTTTTGGGAGTTTATGAGCGCCGCCAAGCGAGCCAAGTCGAGAACAATTTTTTTATAGTAGGAGTTAGACGGGCGCGGTTGTAGGCATCTGCAGCTTTGCGAATTACTTCTGCTTGAGTGGGATAAGGATGGATGGTATTGGCGATCGCCCCCAATCCCAAATTTCCTACCATCGCCAAGGTTACTTCACTGATCATCTCCCCGGCATGGCGAGCCACAATCGTTGCACCCACAATTTTGTCAGTTCCTTGCTTGACATGGATCTTGGCAAATCCAGCGGTTTCTCCATCTACGATCGCGCGATCGATTTCCTCTAAAGGAACCAAGTAAGTATCTAGGTTAATACCTTGGGCTTCAGCCTGCGGCTCATACAAACCAACATGAGCCACCTCTGGATCGGTATAAGTCACCCAAGGCATGGTGAGCGAGCTCAGTTTTTTGCGTCCTAGAAACAGAGCATTCTGAATCACGATGCGAGCCGCCGCATCAGCAGCATGAGTAAACTTCCAATCCATACAAATATCACCCGCTGCATAAATGCGAGGATTGGTGGTTTGTAGGCGGTCATTCACCCACACCCCTTGAGTTTTGTCATACTTCACGCCTACCCGTTCCAAATCTAAGCCTTCGACTCTAGGAACTCGGCCCGCCCCTACCAAAATTTCATCTACAACGATTGAGTCAGGTTGGCCATTGCTCTCGTAATAAATGACTTTACCTGCACTGCTCACTTCAACTCGCTGAATTTGAGCTGACAACAATAATTGAATGCCTTCGTTGATGAAAGTTTGTTGAATTATCTCAGCCGCATCTGCATCTTCGCGATCGAGGAGGTGATCGTTCTTGTGCAACACCACCACTTCAGACCCTAGCCGCTGAAATGCCTGGGCTAGCTCACAACCGATAGGTCCACCTCCGACAACTGCCAACCGTTGCGGACGCTGAGTTAAGCGAAAAACAGTTTCGTTGGTCAAGTAGCCTGCTTCTGCCAATCCTGGGATCGCAGGCTCAACGGCGCGAGTCCCAGTAGCAATCACAGCTTGTTTAAACCGCAGCGTTTGACCTGCTACTTCCGCTGTATTGGAGCTGGTAAACTTAGCGGTGCCATAGAAAACATCAACTCCTAGCTGTTGAAAGCGTTGAGCTGAATCATGGTAGCTAATCTCGGCCCGCACTCGTCGCAACCGCTCCATCACGGTAGCAAAATCAACTTCCAGATTTTCTGGTATCTGAATGCCATGCTGTCCTGCCGCTTTCAAGTCAGCAACTGCCCGAGCAGAGCGAATCATACACTTCGAGGGAACGCAGCCCACATTGAGGCAATCGCCCCCCAACAAGTGCTTTTCTACCAGTGCAACTTTTGCTCCTAAGCCTGCCGCTCCAGCGGCTGTCACTAGCCCTGCCGTTCCTCCCCCAATGACCACTAAGTTGTAGCAAGCAGCCGGTTGCGGATTAGTCCAATGGTCAGGCCGTACCTGATTCACTAAAGCTTCGTTATACTCATCCATCGGTAGCACTTTTACCGACTCAACGCTTGGCTGAGACATCAGTTCCTCCTTCAGAAATTCCGTCTAAAGCTTTTTGGGCAACTTGAGTGACGTAAATGGTGACAACTACAGTGGCAACTAAGCCCACACTGTAGAAGATCAATTCCGCTGGGGAGCGCGATCGCCCTGTAGTTTTGGTAGCTAAAGTTGCCAAATCACCCAACAGGGATCCAATGTAAACATACATAATAGTGGGTGGCAGCATGCCCAAGCAGCCCAATCCATAATCTCGAAGAGAGACTTGCGTAATGCCAAAAACATAGTTCAACAATACAAATGGGAAGGCAGGAGAGAGTCGAGTCAACAGCACAATTTTGAGCCCCTCCCGTGCCACTGCTTGATCTACGGCGTTAAATTTGGCATGACCTTCAATCTGCTGAGCTACCCATCCTCTCGCTAAATATCTGCCGACTAGGAAAGCCGCGATCGCTCCCAACGTGGCTCCTACAAAGGCATAGATGGAACCAAAAACGACCCCAAATAACACCCCTGCTCCTAGCGTGAGTAAAGAGCCTGGAATCAAGCACAGAGCTGCAAAAATATAAATGCAAATAAAGGCGATCGGTGCCCAAACACCTAAATTCTGAATTTTCTCTAGAGCTATTGCCAATGAAGCTGACAAATTTAAATATTTAATCTCCTTTAAAAGAGCAACTACTACAATCAGCACACCAGCAAATTTGAACCCTAGAATCAATCTTTTCCTCAGCAGCTCTCGACTCATAATTTATTTACTTCAAAAAAGCTGAGCAGATGTTAAAGATAAATTTTATTCCCGCAACGCTTGAGGTCAAGCCTGATAGGATTGGGTGAAAAATTATCCTCACATATCTTCCAATTCATGTTAGGTCATAAACAATTCAAGGCTTTATCAGTTGCATTCTCTTTTACAATTCTCACTTTTTCATTTTCTAGCCAGCCTGCGATCGCGCAACTAAAAGTTGGTAGTTTGAGCGAAATTGAAGGAGATATCACCTGTGGTCGTGGAACTGGTGGAACCCTAGCCTATGCAGAAACCAAAAACTATTTAGTTTACATTTGTGGTGCAGAGGATGATCCCACTGCTCCGCGCTTCTACCGTAGCCGTACGAGAAATGGTGGCCCAGGGTTGAACCTAGAAGCCGTTAATTATGATCCTCGGCAATTACGCTATTTCGAGTTTAGAAACGACGACTACACCTATATTTTGCAAATTCCCACCTCCCGAATTCCTAACCCCGTGCTAGCAGTTGAATTTCCCAATGGGAAACGGGTTGAAGAGAGAGTAACCAGATATTTAGCTCGAACTGACGTAAGTACCCCAAGTCAAGGAGTTTGCTCATTCATTACTAGTAATTCTGTCAATATTCGGAGTGGCCCTAGCACCACTTATTCCGTGCTGACCCAGCTCAATCGCGGTCGTGTAGTCAGGGCACTGAATCGGCGGGGCAACTGGGTCAAGCTGGCAGGAGTTGAAGACCCAACCACCGAACGGGTACGCCCGATCAATGGCTGGGTTTCCAATGCATATATCAACGGCTGTTCAGAAGATCAGTTTGACCGATGGCGGAGGTAGTAGGCGATATATCAATGAAGAGATGAGAAGCGATCGCCACAGTTGCCTCGTTTACTCCTGAGGATTGACCGCAGAGAATAAAGCTGAGTAGTCTGCTTCGGCTAAACTCATCTTCTGAGCAATCTCTAAAATTGTTTGGACTCCTGCCAAACTGCTTACATTTAATCCTGCTAACTGAGCTGCTCCTAAGAACAAATTCATATCTTTCAGCAAATGCTTCGTGGGGAAATTGGGATTGGTGTAATTACGCTCCACCATGCGGGGTAACTTCTTGTCGAATGTCGGTGCGTACAAAGCACTATCCCGCAAAATGTTCATGAAAGTTTCCACATCCACGCCTTGCCGCATCACAAAGCCTAGACTCAAGGCAAAAGCCGTAGTCAACGAGCCAATTAATTGATTGAGCGCTAACTTGAGAGCCGCTGCACTTCCCACCTCGCCGATCAACTGCGGCTCTGGCCCTAGGTGTTGCAAGAGACTCAGCCAACGTTGGAACAGCTCTGGTGAACTTCCCACCATGATGATCAATTTACCTGCCTGCGCCTCTGGAATGCTGCCCAGCACAGGTGCTTCCAGATAGCTGCCTCCCGCCGCCTCAACTTCTACCGCGATCGCACAACTCTCCGTCGGGGCGATCGTGCCCATTTGAATGATGGTACGTCCTGCCAAGGCTGAGCGTGTTTCTGGTGATAAAACCACAGCCTGGATTGCAGGAGCATCTGTCAACATCAGCAACACACAATCTGCTTGTTGCAATACCTCTACTGGGGACTGAGCGATCGCAGCTCCAGCCTGTTGTAACGGCTCTAGTTTCTCTGGAGTACGGTTATAAACAATGACCGACAGATCAGCAGCCAACAGCCGCTCTGCCATCGGCAAACCCATCAAGCCTGTGCCAATAAACCCGACTGTTACCACTGCATTCCTCCACTTGTTCAGCGATCGTCGTTCTGATTCCCCATTAATACTACTGACTAGCGATCGCTCCCTGTCATCTGTCGGCTAATTTCTCTATAGCCTAATCAACTGAGTGAATTTTGCTTCTCTACATTTGAAACAAAAACTTTCACAAAAGGAGTTTCAGAAATGACTTGCTCCTGCCAAGCTAAGTTCTGAGCACCTAAATTTTGGGGTTGATAAGTTGGAATAGTAGACAGCACGGCACAAAGTTGTTCGTCTGGAAACTCCGGTGGCGCTAGACGAGACTCGTTTTTGACTCCAACAGATTTCATTTGAAAGCTAGATGAGCTTTGCTCATCCATTAGTACCCACAAGGGATATTCCCAGTCATCACCCCCTAAAGCCAAGCCAACCGAACGACATTGATGTTGCTGGATTAAGGCGATCGCTGCTCTGTAGGGGGCTTGCAATTCCTTACGTGCTCCGCTGAAGTAAGCTTCTGAACGTGACAAAGTCAGAATTGAAGCAGATTGTTCATCGGAACGATTAGGCAAAGCCAGGAGAGGATGTCTCATAGGCGTAAGGGCATATAGGATCGCCATGAATGCTAAAAGTACTAAGAATGCTCTACGCAGCTTCAAGGGTGCGATGCGATGTAGACAATAAGCAATTAAAGGAACATTCAATACAAACAAAGGTAAAAGTAAGCGATTTCCCCAAATCTGCCATTTCAATAGCAAACAGAAACTTAAAAAACTAACTAAATTAGCAATCGACAACATCAATAAATCTAGACTTTTGGTGCCTCGACTTAGGCTTTTCCAGCCAAAAATTAAGATAATCCAACCTAAAATTATTAACAGAAGATGGATAGGATTACCAACATAATCCTCATGCGGAGCTAGAACTTTAAGCAATGCTAAAGGAAGTTGTGATACATCCTCAGCTAGAGGAGTAGGAGAATAGTTAAACCTTGGATCGTTAACATCAACTTGCAAAACGCTCTGATGAATGAAAGCAATTAACTGCCAAAATCCTGGAATTGGCAAGTTGATGGCTAAATATTTTAGGATATTAGAAGGAATTTGAGGCACACCTAAGACCTCGTTCCTAGTTCCAAACTCTGGCCCCATCCAGCTGTCAAATAGCAAGTAATTTCTCCAGTAACTAGGCAGTGATAAGCCTAGGCTAGCTACGGAAATTAAAATGAAGCTTAAAGCAGTTAATCCAAACTGGATAATTACTTTTTTAAGCGTAGTAGGGTACTTTAAATTCTTATAAGCTAAGTTGCGAACCAGAAGAATAACCATTAGAGAAAAACCAAACACAAAGGCTGTTGGCTTAGCCAGAACACTTAATCCCAAAGATGCAGAAATCCAAAAATAGTCATGCGCTTTATAATCTTTTGTTCTAAAAATAAAGTAAACCAAGCAAACCAGCCAATAAGTAAGAGTTAAATCAGTTTGGGGGGTGGTAGCCTGCATAATAGCCATTGGCAGACTGGCACAAACCAACATAGTGAGCCATTTGGCAGCAGGCTGAGTTAATTTCTCAGCAATCAGGGAATTACCTCCTATAATTCCTAAAAATGCTAACCATTGAACACAGCTAGCGAAGCGATCGCTACGAGCTAATATTTGTAGTTGAGCAACCAAGTATCCTGTCCCGGGAGGCAAAGAAATTTGACGTATGTTATTGGTTGGATAGTAAGCAACTGTTTGATTTTGCAGCCAATGCATAACTCGTGGTAAGTGGTAAGTCATAGCATCCCAATTATTAGGTGCCGCAATCAGAGCAGTAGCTAATGTAAGGCCAAGAACACTGAACACCGTAAAAATAGAAATTAAGTTATCACAATCGGACAATCGCCAATTTAGATTTTGAAGTTTAAGCGGCTGTAGCGATCGCCGCTTAAACTTCAAACCCACCAATGCAGTGTTTAAAGCTAAAAGCAAGCTCCAAAAGCTGGCAACAGAGCTAGTTTCTAGAGAGTGGTTAAAGCTTAAAGCCTCAGTCAAAACTACAATCAATATTCCGTAAATGATAGACGATTTAATGAATGCATCTCTTAAACATAGACGCTGACCAGGCTCAAGAGAAATAAAAATAAGAACTGTGCTTAAAAAATTGAATGCAAGCAGCAAAATCAACATTTTAGCTCATCAACAACAGTGGCTATTTTCGCCTATAGTATATCGATGACTGATATTAAAAAACCCCCTAAGCGATCGCTCAAGAGGTTTAATATGCATTTTGAGTGGTTAATTTTTACTACTTAGCAGCTTTAAGCAGTAGCTCGGCAATCTCAGTCAATTGCTGTTTATTGAAAGCCTGAATTAGCGCTTTAGCAGTAAGTCTGGGTTCCATAAACATAGCTGGAGCAGTAGATTCAGGAATATAGCGCACAGGTTCTGGCACTGCGGCAAGACGACGTAGCTGTTGACTAGGTGCTACTTCATCTGCTCTGCCTGTCTGGACCAAAGCACTCGCTTCTTTTAGCTCCTTAATTACTAGAGGCGCTAGAACTTGATAGGAGTTCTTAGGATTGGCGATCGCGGCTTGAGCCGTTTTGACTAAGTTCTGCCAAGCATTAACTCCTTTGCCCAATTGCAACAAGCGAGCACACAAAGCTTGTAACTGTTGGCGGCTAGCAGCTGATTCTTTTTGCTTAAACAATTGCAGCATCTGCTTCAGGCCTACTGTAACCTGGGCAGTCAAATTATTGGCTGAATTTGCAGATTGAGCCTGAGGTTGAGCAGAAGCTTTAGGTTTGGCAGACTGAGCAGCTGCAACAGTCGATTTGATGTCCACACCAATAAGGCGATTCAGATAGTCTTGCAGCTCGCTAAACGCGGGTTCTGACTCTTGCAAAATCTGGTCGGCATCTTCATCTCTCAGACCAAATGGCCCTTGAAGGCAATCAACTAATTCCTTTAAAGCATCAAAACCTTTAAGGAAAAACGATTCTAGTTGTTGATCAACGGTGAGGGGGTGCTCTTGTAATAACTTAAAAGAGTCTTCTAGGCGATGGCCTATTTTGTGAATGCTGGTGAAGCCTAGCATTGCTGCCCCCCCTTTGATGGAGTGGGCTGCGCGAAATAGCTCATTCAATCGCTCTGAATCTGCCACTGTAGAGCGTAAATCCAGCAGCCCGCTTTCCAGAGTTTCGAGGTGTTCTTTTGCCTCTTCAATGAAGTAACCTAAGATTTGCTGCTGCTTTTGCTTCTCCATTTGCATGGCAGAGTCCCTCAATGTGACGATTTTATCCCTGCTAGATCCCAACGAAAAATCGGCAAACTGATCCTCGGCCCAGCTCAAAGGCTGAACTACTAGAGTCACGATTCTTGCCGAACCGCACCTCAGATCAATTGCCGCTCAATCTGTTATCAAAATAGCTGGGAAACGTAACCAATCGGCTTGGTGCCAATACCGAACTTTGTGTGGAGAATAGGATAAGAGATTCCAGTTCTCCGTATTTTATACAGGTCAAATTTGACAATGCAGAAACCTAGTACTTACGCAGGTGGTTGCCATTGTGGGGCAGTTCGCTTCCAGGTCAAGGTCGCTCGGCATGAAGCTGTTGACTGTAACTGCTCAATTTGTCGCAAAAAAGGATTTCTCCATTTGATTGTGCCGCCGGAAGACTTTACGTTGCTAGCTGGCTCTGAGGAACTAACAACGTATACCTTTAATACGAGTACAGCCAAACATCTGTTCTGCCGTACCTGCGGGATTCATGCCTTTTATCGGCCTCGCTCTCATCCCAACGATTTTGATGTGAATGTACGCTGTCTTGACGGTGATGTGTTGGCAAAGTTTCAAATTACACCGTTCAATGGCAGCCAGTGGGAGGAAAATATTGACCAGCTGCACTCAGAGTTAAACTCAGACACGAACATTTTTGGTCGTTAACCTACATTTGTTAAGCTCGATTGCTAGCTTAAGCCTTCCAGCCTTTCAGGTAAGATAAAGAACGGAAGTTCTGGGCAGAGGAGAGGGTTAGTTTGCCTACGCTTGGCGTTAACATTGACCACATTGCCACGATTCGACAAGCGCGTCGGACGGTGGAGCCAGATCCGGTGGCGGCGGCTGTTTTAGCAGAGTTAGCTGGGGCTGATGGCATTACCGTTCACTTGCGCGAAGATCGACGGCACATTCAAGATCGAGATGTGCGGCTGTTGCGACAGACTGTACGCACTCACTTGAATCTGGAAATGGCGGCAACCGATGAAATGGTGGCGATCGCCCTCGACATCAAGCCCGACTATGTGACCTTAGTTCCGGAACGGCGGGAAGAGGTGACGACGGAGGGTGGCTTGGAGATCGCAGGCCAGCAGGAGCGCATGGCGCAAGTGGTAGCCCAGTTACAAAATGCTGGAATTCCAGTGAGCTTATTCATTGATGCTGATCCTGCTCAAATTCAAGCTTCCACAGCCGTTGGTGCCAAATTTATTGAGTTGCATACAGGCCGCTATGCAGAAGCTCATGGTGAAGTGAGCCGAGCCAAAGAGCTAGAAGTTCTGGCAGAGGGGTGTCGGCAGGCGATCGCCGCAGGGCTGCGGGTGAATGCTGGGCATGGCCTCACTTACTGGAATGTTTATCCAGTAGCTTGCTTAGAAGGCATGGAAGAACTCAACATTGGGCACACCATCATCAGCCGAGCTGCACTCGTGGGGTTAGAGCGAGCCGTGCGGGAGATGAAGCAGGCCATGCGCGGAGAGCTATAGGCCAACAATTTTCAACTAAGTAATTTAAGAACGGGAATTATTCGAGATGCAAACCTACTATTACCTCGTCGCTAGCCAGCGTTTTTTATTCGAAGAAGAACCCTTTCATGAAGTTCTAGAAGAGCGGCATCGCTATTATCGCGAACAAGAAAAGGAAATTGATTTTTGGTTGGTGAAACAACCTGCATTTCTAGAAGCTCCAGAGCTGGCACCGGTGAAGGCGAAGTGCCCTCAGTCTCCGGTTGCGGTGATTTCTACGAATCCTCAATTCATTACTTGGCTTAAACTGCGTTTAGAGTTTGTTTTGACAGGAGAGTTTCAGGCTCCTAGCACCTCTATCCCTGACCCGCTTGCTTCTCTAGCATCGGTATCCTAAACTCCACTCAACAACGGAATTGTTGTCCCGTTTCTCTACTAGGCATGCTTGAGGTTTTTATACTGATGAAGCGATGTCCCTCTGTTTTACTGCTTTCGATCCTGCTAGCTGCTATGGAAGTAGTGGTTGGAGGCGGTGCGATCGCTCAGACTCGCTACTCAGCATGCCAACCCCCTAATGCCGCAGAGTATCTTCTCTTAGTGCCTGGCTCCGCAGCAGACAAACAAACCCAGTTAAAGCGAGTTTTGCCTGCTACAGCTGATTTGACAGTTTGCAATTACCAGAACCAAGTGGTCACTCGTGTGAGTGGGTTTAGTAGCTTGGGCATTGCTAATGCTTGGGCACAGTATCTTAAGGAAGTAAACGGCTTCGATGCGACTGTTGCCCGTCCTGCTGAAGCTCAAGCAACAAGACCTCCAGCACCTGAAATTCAACTACAGCCAACAAGTCCGAATTTAGCAAATCCAAATCCCAATAATTCAGCTTACAGTCCCCGACCCTTAGGGACAGGTTATGCAGTTTTAGTTGATTATTTCGATCAACCGGAAATTGCTGCTCAAGTCCGACAGCTACTGAGCCAGGATGTGGGCTTGGTTTCTTATGGGCAAAAACCTTATTTATTAGCAGGCTATACCACCAACCAAACGACTGCAAACGCTACGCTACAAACTTTGAGCGATCGCGGTTTTTGGGTCATGTTGGTAGATAGCCGTCGGGTTGTCTTGCTCAAACCTACAGTTATGATTTCAGCGGAATAGGTCAGGGTAGCGAGCGACTAAACCATGCGCTCACACCCACTCCTATACGCCTCGACCTAACATCGGTACGGCAAACCAAGAAATCGCGACGCCCAGCGCTGAACCCACGAAAACTTGCACAGGAGTATGGCCTAACAACTCTTTCAAGCGGGCTTCTGTAAACTCGTATTGTTCGTGCAGGACTTCATCAATAATTTGATTCAAAATCCGCGCTTGTTTACCCGCAGCTTGGCGCACACCAGCCGCGTCGTACATCACAATAATGGCGAAGATAAAGGCGATCGCAAACTCTGGTGTAGCCCAGCCTACGATTTGGCCTACGCCAGTTGCCAGAGCTGAAACTAGAGCAGAGTGGGCACTAGGCATACCGCCCGTCTCTACAAGAGCGCGAATATTTAACTTGCGATTTTTGGCAAGTTCAACGATCACTTTTAAGACCTGAGCTACAAGACAAGACACAAGCGCAACGATCAGCACCCGGTTGTCTAGGATGTCGGCAAAGTCCTGCATGTTGGTTTGCTTGGGTTAGAGAACGTCGATCAGATTTTGGATGTTGGATTTTAGATTTAGCACTAGAAAATCTAAAATCCAAAATACGGCAACAAGAGGCTTAATGGGTACGAGCAGTGATGAAGTCTGCGATCGCCATCAGTGGTTGAGCTTTGGCACCGTAGGTAGCCAACTCTGCTTTGGCCGATTCCACCAGTCGCTGAGCTTGGTTTCTAGATTCTTCAATTCCCCAAAAGCTGGGATATGTGGCTTTTTGAGCTTGGAGATCCTTGCCTGCGGTTTTACCCAACTCTTCCTGGGTCGCCGTGATATCCAACACATCATCGACGATCTGGAAAGCTAAACCGATGTTTTGGGCGTAGCAAGACAGCCGTTGCAGATCGGCCTCTGCGGCTCCTGCTAGCAAAGCCCCGGAAATGACAGATGCCTCTAGTAAAGCGGCAGTCTTATGGTTGTGAATGAAATTGAGAGTTTCCAGAGAGACATCAGAGCGTCCTTCGGACTCTAGATCTACGACTTGGCCTCCCACTAATCCAGCCGCCCCGACCGCTCGACCTAAACGAGCAATTACTTTGAGAACCTGTTCAGCGGGGACATTGCGAGTTTGAGTGGCAATAAATTCAAAGGCATAGGCAAGAAGTCCGTCACCTGCCAAGATCGCAATGTCTTCACCGTAAACTTTGTGGTTGGTCAACTTACCCCGTCGATAATCATCGTTATCCATTGCGGGGAGGTCATCGTGGATCAGGGACATGGTGTGCACCATTTCCAAGGCGCAGGCGGTTGGCATTGCCATGTCTGCTGTGCCGCCGAGCAAGGTGCAAGTCGCTAGACACAAAATCGGGCGTAAGCGCTTTCCTCCTGCCATCAAGGAGTAACGCATGGCCTCATAAATCTTTTCAGGGTAAACGACCTCAATAGAATGGTCGAGTGCTGCTTCAACCTGAACTTGCCATTCGCTCAGATAGGCTGATAGATCAAAAGGGGATTGCGGTTGGGACAAATGTGTTTCATCAGTCAAGACCATCCCTAGCTCTCTCCTACTCGTCATCTCAGGTTTTCTTCATCACAACTGGTTAGATTGCTAAAGGCTGCGCCATTCAGCTTCTATACATTCTACGGGGCTTGTTGCACGCCTTGATGACGTTGGATATAACTCCACACAGTATTTTGCAGTAACATGGCCACAGTCATGGGACCAACCCCACCCGGAACGGGGGTAATGGCACTGGCAACGGTCTTAACCGAGTCAAAGTGGACATCTCCGACTAAGCGGCTCTTGCCCTCAGCATTGGTGACGCGGTTAATCCCCACATCAATCACGACGGCTCCTGGCTTCACCATGTTAGCCGTAATCATTTCTGGACGACCGACCGCAGCGACGACAATATCGGCATTGCGAATCACTGAAGCGAGATCTGGCGTTTTGGAGTGGGCGATCGCGACTGTGGCATCGGCTTCGAGTAGCATCAGCGCGATTGGTTTGCCGACCAAAATACTGCGACCAATTACTACGGCATGTTTGCCTTTGGGATCGATTTGATATTCTTTCAACAGCTCCATCACACCCGCAGGTGTGCAACTGCGAAGCCCTGGCTCACTCCGAACCAAGCGACCCAAGTTGACTGGATGCAAGCCATCGGCATCTTTGTCAGGGTCGAGTTGGTTCAGCAGCGCCACACCATCCAAATGCTCTGGCAGGGGTAGCTGAATCAGAATGCCATCCACTCGCTCATCGTGGTTTAGTGCTTGAATGATTTGCTCTAGCTCTGCTTGGGTCGTAGTCGCAGGTAAATGCTGGCCAAAAGAAGCCATGCCTACATTTGTGCAAGCTTTTTCTTTGCCTCGCACATAGGCAGCACTGGCAGGGTTGTCGCCCACCATCAGCACTGCTAAACCTGGAGGGCGACCGTACTGAGCTTGAAGCGACTGAATTTGTTGAGCCAGCTCTGCTTGAATTTTTTGAGCGAGAGCTTTACCGTCGATGAGTTGAGCGCCGTGAGATTGCATCAAAGTTTAAGAAACATCTGTAGTCTAAAGCTGTTCCAAACATTTGTATCGATGCTAGAACAGTGGAGTTATTTGCTTTCTTAGTGTCTCAGATTTGGTTCATCCTGTAATCGTCCACCTCAAATTTCACTTCATTTAGTTAGGCGATCGCGCGGCCATCTAGGAGTATTGTGACCATGCTAGGGAAGATTCAGGCAATTCGACTTAGTGCTTTGATGCTCGTGGCGGGTGTGGTAGGTTGCAGTCCCTTGCCTCGATCAGGGGCTGGAATGCTCATCCTCAGGCCCAATGTTGATGTGACAAATATTCAGGCATTGCAGCAAGAGCAACAACTGGATCGCGTTGTCCACATCCAAGGCAAGGTAGTACGACAAGTGCCTTTAGTGCAAAAGCAAGCTTACGAGATTAAAGACCGAACGGGCAGCATCTGGATTGTGACGCAAAAGCAAGCGCCTAAATCCGGTGAAGCGGTATTAGTCAAGGGCAAAGTCCGTTACCAACAAATTCCCATCGGGAGTCAGGATTTAGGAGAAGTGTATGTTGAGGAGCAAACCAAGCTATAGGCTTGCTACCGTGATTCATAATCGCCATGACTGCTAATTCAGCCCCATCGGAAAACCAGGCAGTGTCGGGAACTGTCAATGACGCTCGTCGCGCTGTCGCGATCGCCATTCTGTATCGAGACAATCAATTTTTGCTACAACTACGAGATGACATTCCTGGCATTCCCTACCCTGGCTACTGGGCCTTTTTTGGGGGTCACTTAGAACCGGGTGAAACTCCAGAGGAAGCCATACAACGAGAATTACTGGAAGAAATTGGCTACCAACCGCCCGCATTAACAAAATTTGGCATTTATGCGGACGATAAGGTGGTACGGCATGTATTTCAGGGACCACTAACGGTTGGGATAGAGGCTCTAGTTTTGGGTGAGGGTTGGGATTTTGGTTTCTTTACCATCGAAGATATTAAACGAGGTGATCGCTACTCTGAAATTGCTCAGCAAGTCCGTCCGCTTGGCCCGCCCCACCAGAAAATTTTGCTCGATTTCCTGTCACATCCGTGCAATCCCTAGCAACGCTCTTGCTTCAGTTCTGCTACAGTTTCTAGAGCCACATAGTTCCAAAGATTCATGAAGTCGCGATCGCTGCAACCGCAACTGGCGAATCTACCCAACTATAAAGTTCGAGAAAGCCATAAAGCGAAGCATGTCAACCTCAAAATCTCGCCCCATCACGGCTTAGAGGTTGTTGTCCCCAAAGGATTTGATCACCGTCGTATTCCCGAAATTTTACAAAAAAAACAAAAGTGGATTGATAAGATTGCTCGGCAATTTGAAGCGCAGCAAGAGTTTTTAACTCCCACTGCTGCTGATCAGGGAGTGACTGAGATTGTGTTACAGGCGATCGCGGAGACTTGGCGAGTGGAGTATGTCCCCACCTCTAATCCTCACGTTGTCGTAACAGAAAAGCCAGGACAGCAATTACAGGTGAGAGGGGCCATTACCCATACAGACCTCTGCCACAAAGCATTGTGCAAATGGCTCGCTCACAAAGCTCGCACTCATCTGGTGCCTTGGTTACGAACGGTTAGTCACGAAGTTCAGCTACCGTTTGAGCAAGCTTCGGTCAGAGGCCAAAAAACTCGTTGGGCTAGCTGTTCCCAAAACAAGATGATTAGCCTCAACTACAAGCTGCTATTTCTACCTCCAGAAGTGGTGTGCTATGTGTTTGTGCACGAGTTGTGCCACACCATCCACATGAATCACTCTGCTGCGTTTTGGCAATTAGTGGGCGAAAAAGATCCAAATTATGAGCAGTTGGATGCTGAATTGCACAACATTTGGCGCTATGTGCCTGTGTGGGTAGAGCATTAATACGACGCCATAATACTAATAACAGAGAACATTAGTAGGCCGCTGATACCAATTGCTATCCCAATCCATGTGGTTCTTTGGTCAAACTTTAAGAAGTTGGCTAGCATTTTCTTGGCTTTTAGATCGTTCTGAATTTCAGGCTGTTTAGTCAACTCAGCTAGAGGTTTGACGTAGTTATAGCCTGTGGAATAAAAGGGGCCAACGTCAGGTTTCCTGCGAATTCTTTCGTAAATTCCAGGGTGGAAATTCTCAAAATAAGCTAGAAGATTTTTGTACCGTTTTGCATAGACCATATTCAAGCCTGTTGCAGCAGCTACGGTGAGAGCCACAGGAATAAGAGCAGCAACAGAGATTCTGGATTGACCAATATAAACTTGCTTTTTTAAGATTGATGTGAGTATTAAGTAGTCCATAAAGTTTTTGATCGTACTTGCAAAGATATAGTGTTGGCGATCGCAATACTGCACTCTCAGAAATCATTTTGTCCATTGCAAAGCAATTAAATAATATAAGATTCATGAGTACAGTTTTAATGAGGATGCAATAGTGAAATTAGCTTTGCTTTGTTGGCTTGCATCAAGCAGTAAGCGATCGCGCTCAAACTCTTTCAACCTAACGAGGCCAAACTTGAACAGCAATCTCGGCTAATTTATGTCCACGTCGCTGAATTTCGGATGCGTTCCAAGCATTTACATTTCTAAAATATTGGTTCAGAGCAAAGCTACTCTTCTCACTCAGGTATTCTAATTTTTCCGCAAATGGCTTATTTGAGAGTTCAGGATTGTAGGCAGTAAGAGTTAGATTCCCTAGAGTGTGCAGCCATTTTTCATATTGCTCGTTAGCATTAGCTCCAAGCATAGCCCGCCATTCATCCGTCAATGTTTGAGGCATTATGTGCTCGACAGAGAGACTCTCCGTTTTTATTTGCTCCTTCGATAAATTTTCAGCAAGGCTTTCTAATATGAGTTTTACTCGATCGTTGCGTCTATCTGTATATAATCTTTCTTCAACAATACTGCGCCTTAATGAGTCATCATCAGGCCAAACTTGAGTTAGTTGTAAACCTAGTAAAACTTGACGCAATGTACTTACTAAGTCACCAGACCAGCGCTCTTTTATTTCACGATACAAAGTATTAAAAACCTTATCCAATGCGTTAGATGGCATACCGCATAGCAGGCGACGTACAAAATAAGATTCAACATATCTTAGCGCTTGTTCAAACTCACCTAGCGATATATGTTTGTTTTTATAGTCATGGTGAAGGTTTAGGAGTAGAGGATAGCAAGTTGTAAAATCTAACCTCTTAAACCTATTGAACCATCTAAATAGTTTGGGTTCTTTTTCAGTTTCAGGGAAGTGGACTCGACGGTAGTAGTCCGCAAATTCAAGAACCTGCTTAAGTTCCTGCAAGGCATCAAGTTGTTTATTCTCAAAGGCTTGCTTAAAAACCTGATAGACTTGGTTTTGTTTAAGAGAAACTCCATCTTTGCGAAGATATTGCCAGAAGGCCAAGGTTAACTCATCTAGGTATCTACCTCTTGCTACTGCTTTAAATCCTTCTTGCAAAGGCAGCCAAGAATCAGAATAAATCTCATCATGTTTTTCTTTTGGTATCTGTAAAAAGAAGTAGTTGCGAATTAAATCTGCTTGTGTGAGTGGCGCTCCCTTATAATTTAGACTTTCAAAAATTAAATAAGGATTGTCATCATCGTTTAACGTAATGCTAACTAGTGTCAAACGTTCCAGGATTACAGTCTTGAGTTTTGATAAGTTAAGAGGAGTATCAGGATCTGCTGATTCACCCTTTTCCAGCTTATTCAGAAAGAATAGATAAGCTTCATCAATTCGCCCACGCTTTTCGGGTTCCTTGGCTTGAACAATTTGCTGGTAGAAGCTGGAGTCGGCCTGAGTTGGCAAAACTTTATATCGATCGTCTCCCTTCTTAAACTTATTGATCAAATAGTATTCATGTAGCTCCTCAGCCAGTTCAGAACCTTGTTTCTTTAAGAGATCCCTTAGTGCAATAAGTAATAGTGTCAGAGTTATTAAACGTTGTTGTCCATCAATCAAGAGATAAGGAGAGATACCATCAGCAGTTCCCGGCTCTGCAAGAGTAACAATAGGTCCAAGAAAATGATACTCTTCTACACCATCACTGTATAAACTCATTAGGTCATCCCAAAGAGTTTCCTAATTGCCTTTTTCCCATGAGTATGGTCTTTGGAAAAGAGGAACCTTAAACTGTTTACTACCCTCTAAAAGATTACGAAAGCTTGTTTCAGATGCTTTCATTCGATTGCTCCCTAAGCTTAAGAAAAAATTTAAAACTACCCACGCTTCTCATCTTTATAACACTAGATTAAGTGTCTGTCGGTGTGACCAAATCACTCTCATACGGAAATAGAATGAGCATTTATTCCAGTAAGTGAAATTCTGACAGACTTGCAGAGCGAATTTATCAAGCGATCCCGCTCGGAGAATTCTTGCAAGGTAATATTGATTCGAGTTGTGCGACTTGAAACTTGAAGGCGATCGCCAGCTAATTACAACGAGGGGGAAACCCTTGCGCTAAAGTCAGTAAAGGCTAGTGCGTATTGTTGAATTTATGACCGTGTCTCCCGCTGCATCTGCTGTTCCTGACCCCACCAATGGCTTGCCAGAGCGACTAGCCAAGCACACCGTTCGCTATGCCGATCATCGCTCTGTGAATCGGGAAGAGTTGACCCCGATGTTTCGGCAGTATGTGGACGTGAAAGACCAGTATCCCCATGCCATTCTGCTGTATCGAGTAGGCGACTTTTTTGAGTGCTTTTTCCAAGATGCGATCGCCGTGGCGCGGGAATTGGAACTAGTGCTGACGAGCAAAGAAGGGGGCAAAGAGGTGGGGCGGGTGCCAATGTCTGGCATTCCTCACCATGCCCTTGATCGCTACTCTGCCCAGCTTGTGGAGAAAGGCTACGCGATCGCCATTTGTGACCAAGTCGAAGATGCTTCAGAAGCACAGGGTTTAGTACGACGAGAAGTCACCCGCGTCCTCACTCCTGGCACCGTAATCGAAGATGGCATGCTGAATGCCCGTCGCAACAACTTCTTAGCCGCAGTCGTGATTGCAGGCAGTCATTGGGGCTTAGCCTATGCCGATATTTCTACTGGAGAATTTTTAACCGCACAATCCAGCGAACTGGATCAACTGACCCAGGAATTGATGCGGTTGCAACCTTCAGAAGTGCTGCTTCCCACTAACGCACCTGATCTGGGCGGGCTGTTGCGTCCCGGCGAAACTTCCGAACATCTGCCTGATTGCTTGCCAACTCAGTTTTGCTACACTCTGCGATCGCAAACCCCGTTCACGATTGGGGAAGCCAAGCCTAGGTTGATGCAGCAGTTTAAGGTGCGATCGCTGGAAGGCTTGGGCTGTGAGCATTTGCCATTGAGTATTCGGGCGGCGGGGGGCTTGCTGGAGTATCTGGAAGACACGCAGAAGGAAACTCAAATTCCGCTGCAATTCCTCCGCACCTATACCCTGACCGACTACTTAATTTTGGATCATCAAAGTCGGCGCAATTTAGAAATTACTCAAACCGTTAGGGATGGCACGTTTCATGGCTCTTTGTTGTGGGCCTTGGATGAGACAGTAACAGCGATGGGTAGTCGCACGTTGCGTCGTTGGTTACTACAGCCATTACTAGACATCAAAGGGATTCAGGCCCGTCAAGACACGATTCAAGAATTGGTAGAAAATGGGGCGCTGCGAGAAGATTTACAGCGTTTACTGCGTCAAATTTACGACTTGGAGCGGCTGGCAGGACGAGCAGGTTCTGGAACAGCGAATGCACGGGATTTGGTCGCTCTTGCCGACTCCTTTGAGAAGTTACCAGACTTGGCCAGCTTGGTGGCGACTGCGCGATCGCCTTACCTCAAGGCATTACAAACCGTACCCCCACTCCTAGAGCAGTTAGGGGAAAACCTGCACGCACATTTGGTTGATTCACCACCGCTGTACCTGACAGAAGGCAACCTAATTCGTCCGGGTGTAGAGCCACAGTTGGACACCATGCGTCAGCAATCAGAAGATGATGTGCAATGGCTGAAAGATTTAGAGCAGCAGGAAAGAGAGCGTACAGGTATTCCGACGCTGAAGGTCAGCTACAACAAAACTTTTGGCTACTACATCAGCATTTCCCGTGCCAAGGCTGAACAAGCACCCAAAGACTACATCCGCAAGCAAACGCTGACCAACGAAGAGCGCTATATTACGCCAGAGCTGAAGGAACGCGAAGCCCGAATGCTGACGGCCCAGGAAGACCAGAAGCGGTTGGAATACGAGATTTTCCTAGGGTTGCGATCGCAAGTTGGCGAACAAGCTGACTTGATCCGCACGGTGGCGAAAGCGGTAGCAGCGGCAGATGTGTTGTCTGCGTTGGCAGAGATTGCGGTTTATCGCGGGTATTGCCGTCCTGAGATGGCTGTGGGTCGGGAAGTCACTATCGTTGAGGGTCGCCATCCTGTGGTGGAGCGATCGTTACCCGCCGGCTTTTTTGTGCCAAATTCAACGGAACTGGGGCAAGAAGCATCAGGAGCAGTCCCTGATTTAGTGATTCTCACCGGACCCAACGCCAGTGGCAAGAGCTGTTATCTGCGGCAAGTGGGACTGATTCAACTGATGGCGCAGGTGGGTAGTTTTGTGCCAGCGCAGGCAGCCACGTTGGGTGTGTGCGATCGCATCTTTACCCGTGTGGGAGCGGTGGATGATCTAGCCACAGGTCAATCCACGTTCATGGTGGAAATGAACGAAACGGCGAATATTCTCAACCACGCAACGCCGCGATCGCTGGTTTTATTGGATGAAATTGGTCGAGGCACCGCTACCTTTGATGGTCTCTCGATTGCTTGGGCCGTGGCTGAACACTTAGCTAGCGAAATTCGCGCCCGCACCATTTTTGCCACTCATTATCACGAACTGAATGAACTCGCTTCGATCCTGACTAACGTGGCGAATTATCAGGTGACGGTGAAAGAGCTACCCGACCAAATTATCTTTTTACATCAAGTGCGACCAGGAGGAGCCGATCGCTCTTATGGCATTGAAGCAGGACGCTTGGCAGGTCTCCCAGGTTCAGTGATTCAGCGGGCTAGACAGGTGATGAGCCAGATTGAAAAACATTCCCGGATCGCGATCGGACTCCGCAAAGGAAGTCAGGTAGAAAATGCGAGTCGAGAGAAAAACGGTAAATCTCCAGCGACTCAACCAACTGAACAATTGGATATTTTTGGTGCTTAGTTCTGCAATTTTTTGACTTCTTTATAAACACTCATGCCAATTTGAATCGCTTCATTCAGCAGTCGGCCATACTCGCTAGCTTGACTGTTGACTTCTAATGTTCTCAAGGTAAGGAGATTATTTTCAATATTGGTAAATAACTCATGACGACGGGCAATAAAGCTTTTGTGCTGTCGCAAAATTTTTTCAGTCATTAAGGCACAAACCAAACTTTCTCTAGTTACTCGAAGTGCCTCCAAAACCTCATCTCGATTAATTAAATTTGCAGGCAAATGCCCAATCGCTGCCAATTTATCAATAATTTCTACTGCTTTAATCACTTCGTTGTATTTGTCGACTTCATCTAGCAAGTTTGCTAGCGAAGCTAAGCCTTTTTGCTTACTCCATAGATAAAAGTTCCAACCCAACATAAGGATAAAAGCAACACTCAAGTTGATGACAAAAAACTGTAAAGCTTGCTGGATTTCCCCTCCTACTTGCGCTGGGTTTTGAGTCAGAATAAAGCCAACGGGCAGAGTAAAAACTAAGATTAAAACAAAAACAGAAACTTCTGTGAGGCAAAAGAAGAAGAGTTTTTTCGAGTCTCGCCATACTGAAGGACGATACGTGCCGCCAAAAATTCCCCCAATAAAAATATCATTGACATCTAAGCCACTTAAATTTTCTAACTCTCCTTCGCCAATCTTCAAAGCTTTGAGATCAGATTGCATGATGGCATAGCCCTTATCCTGATTAATTTCTTAGATGGTGCGATCGCAAAAAGCAATTGTAGTTTTAGTTCGTCAAAATCTCCAGCAGTGATTGAATCACGCTGAGGTAAAAGTTGCCCTCACGCGGGCGAAACAGCTCAAAGGCTTGTCCGGGAGCGCCGAAGAAAGGGCGTAGTGTCCAAGCTAGTTGACAACCCACAAAAGCATATAATCCTAACCAGAAGCGCAAGATATTAGTACGAGTTTTAACTGCTGGATCTACATTTTTAATAACTCTTTTCTTTGACTTTTGGTCTGCATCTACTACCACAAAATCACTTTCAGCTTTTTCCTCAACTAGAGTACCTGAGGTGACTGGAGAAAGTTCTAGCTGTTCAGACTCAGGCCGCATGATTTGATAGAGATAGGAGATGCCGATGAATCCCGTGAGGGCGAAAATTACTACATTTAATAGAATAAAGAATTGGTAATTGCGAATTGTAATCAGAAAAAATAACGTGACAGGAGCAAAGCTAAATAAGAGTACTGCCGTAATCGAAATAGCGGTTAGTAGGAGAGCCAAGCTTTGACTAATACTTTGTTTTGAACCAAAGAAAGCATTAAAAAAGTAGAGTGTTGGCAAACAAATGATGAGTGTAATCAAATAAAGGGCAGGCAGCTTAATTGCAGAGGAAAAAACTTGCAACGGGCTAGCAAAAGCGCCAATAATTCCTCCATAGATTGCCAGAAAAATTGAACTAGAAATTAGTAAAGCCGTAATCTTGGTTTTTAGGCGAGCTTTGTGATGAATTTCATCGACAAAATTCTCGCGATCGCGAAGCAGCGTAATTAATACGGTGAAGTAGTTCATATTGTTATGCCAACCAACATCAATCCTGTAGTACGTAGCCTAATTGCTTCTAAAATCTAAAATCAACGCAGACCTAAAACTTCTAAAATTGATTGAATTACATTCAAGTAGAAGTTTCCCTGCATATCTCGAAACAGCTCGAAGGGTTCTCCTGGTGCGCCAAAGAAGGGGCGTAGTGTCCACCCTAGCTGGCTGCCCACAAAAGCATAAAGAATCAGCCAAGACTGCAAAATTTGTGTACGAGTTGCTTGCCCTGCTGAATCCTGAGGCGATAGCGCTTGGAGACTGTGATAGAGAAAGTTGATTCCTAAGAATCCAGTGATTCCAAAAATTACGACATTGAGCAGCTTAAAGAATTGATAGTTATCAATTGTCGCTAGGAAAAATAGAGTGACTGGAGCAAAGCTAAATAGCAAAATGCTAATAATTGCCGCTGAACCTAGCAAAACTACAAAGTGTTGGCCCAAAGTTAGTTTGGAGCCAAAGATGATGTTAAAAAAGTATAAAGTTGGCAGACAAATAATCAGGGTAATCAGGTAAAGTGCTGGTAGTTTTACTGCAGAAGATAGCGCTTGCAAAGGTCCAGCAAAAGCACCAATTACCGCTCCGTAAATGGCAAATAGAATCGAACTAGAAATTAGCAAAGAGGTGATTTTGCTATTAAGCCGAATTCCCTGACGCACCTCATCAATAAAATCTTTGCGATCGCGTAGCAGTGTAATCAGCACCGAAAAGTAGTTCATAAACTCACCCGAAAGGGGGTTCGCCTAACTACACAAGTGTTGTTGCCCATTACGGAAAAGCTGAGGCTGGTTGATAGAGATTACAGCACCAGCTCGGCCAAGCCCAAGTAGTAAATACCTTCGGGGGTAATTTCAAAGCGGCAAGGCAACACTTCTAGCCCTTGAGCGACCGCTTCCCGCAAAAGTTTGCCATAGGCAGGATCGCGATCGTCACCGGGGGCAAAGTGCGTACAGTCTCCCCGATTAATAAAGTAGAGCATGACGGGTCGGACTTCTGGAAGCAACGCCGCCAGTTCACGAATATGTTTCTGGCCCCGTGTCGTCACCGTGTCTGGGAAGCGCACCAAGCGATCGCCTTCGCACCAAGTTGTGCTTTTTACTTCCAAATAAATCGGGCGTTCTAACTTCTCACCCGTCAGCAGAAAATCCAACCGACTTTTTTCTTGACCGTAAGCCACTTCCAAGCGAATGTCGCTGTAGTCTCCCAGTTCTGGAATCAGTTTGTTTTCTAGTACCAGCTTGACGATGCGGTTGGGCATGGCAGTATTGACTCCTACCCAAGTTGGCCCATTTTCATACACCTCAATTAGTTCCCAAGTGTAGGGCAGCTTTCGCGTCGGGCTGTCACTGCGCGACACATACACCGAGCTACCCGGTTTAGAAATGCAGCTCATCGGCCCTGTATTGGGACAGTGAGCCGTAATCACTTCACCGTTGGTCAACTCGATGTCTGCGAAGAAGCGTTTGTAGCGCTTGAGGAGAATGCCGGGGTAAAGCGTCGGGTACTGGTAGATTAAAGCGGTCATCTGTATGAAATTCGAGTGAACTGCCACTTTGACGCTGGTTCACTTTTCGCAACTTCATCATCTTGACATAGGCTGACCAGTTTGCTGCTTTGCGCTGGAGTCGAGCTTTCATTGCTTTCGCGGCCAGAGCATACCCCCCGTCTGCACCATCAATAAAATGTACTTGCTGCCCGTTGCGTTCAAACACTAAGCAGGTCATCAGGGCGCGATCGGATAGGTGGATTCCGTGCACCAACTTGCCCGCTTTGTATTGAGCTTCTAGATAGCTATTCAGTTGTTCCCGCTGGTCGGCTGTGCCCGCAATCACCATCCGCAGCATGTCATCAAACTTGCGGTAATCTGTGGCTGCTGTGACAATCTGTTTGTAAGCACCCCAATCTACGTCACCCACCTTAGTCTCAAATTTCATGAAGGACCGGCCGAGAAAATTTTCTAGCTTTTCCTTCAGCAAGTACATCTGTTGGGGTAGCCAAGCTTGAGAGGTGGCCCGTGCTTTTGCTTCCGGTAACAAGTTGGAATGCTGAAACGAAAGCTGAAGACTTTTGGCAGCAACCGGATGTAAATCTGCATCCTCGCCAAAAATTTCTTGGATTTTTTGAATAACGGTTCGGTAGGTCAGGTATTGCTCTTTTTTAGAACCCATTGCCAGCACCAAAATGCTCAGCACTTCGCCCCGCTGGTTAGGAATATCTTGCCAGCGGCACTCCAGACCCGAAAAATCAGGTTGTAGTGGTTGAGTTGAGGGTTTTAGCTGATAAGGATTATTCGGGATATCCTGCTTCACCATCTCAGTAGCGCAAGTTAAACCCCCACCCGTAAATATTCCTTGGCTGTAGTTTTCTGAGACTTGCAACTTGGCCACTTTAATTTCAAAGCCAGCAGCCAGAACGTCGGTAACTGGAACCAGCCCCACTCTGAGATCTAAGTCAAATCTTGTTTTAGCAGCCTGTTGCGTCGCTAGTAGGGCTTGCTTCGTCTGCTCCAGCAAAGCGGGAGGGATCAAAATAGAAGCTCCGTCACCCCCAAAGACAAAGGGAATCTCGTCAGATTTAGCAACGTTGAGCACAGCCACAATTGAGCAAGCACCCAACAGATTGACATCTTTATAACGCCCTGCTTCTATGGCCTGGGTCGAACCCACAATATCTGTAATCACCACATGCCAGTCGTGGGGCAAATCCACAAAATTGTGCGGCTGGGTAATCTCGATAAACTCCTTGAGGCGCGGGAGCTTGGCATAAAATTGCTCGGTGCTCATAGGCTAACTCTGCCTTAGTTTCCGTATAGTGGCATGACTTAAGCACCCTGAAGAACTGCCTGAAACAGTTCCGCATCTCCAAAGCTTGAGTGAACTCAGTTGTTATCTTTGGGTTCGGCTGCAAGTTTGGAGATGCGATCGCTAGATCTGTAGATGAATTCAGTATGACTTTGTTTTATCAGTTCTTGTAGTGAATCTTTGGCCTAAGTTACTACGCGAAATCGCTGAGTAGTCTGTAAACCATTTACTAGAACTGTTCGCTGCAAGCATCCTTATAAGGACTGTAGTAGGGACGGCGGCGTTCCATAAGATTGATCCGGGCGGAACTGGCCGATTCGCGATTAAATAGGGGATGCACGTTCGTTATTTGTAACTATTCGTGTCTGAAACTAAAAAGCCTTCTCGTTCCCTCGCTGGAATTGCTGGGATTGTGGCTGTGGCCACGATGATCAGCAAGGTATTTGGATTGGTGCGTCAGCAAGCGATCGCCGCTGCTTTTGGGGTGGGTCCTGCCGCTGGAGCTTACAACTTTGCCTATGTGATTCCAGGGTTCTTGCTGATTTTGTTGGGTGGCATCAATGGCCCCTTCCATAGTGCGATCGTCAGTGTGCTTTCCAAGCGCAAACAAAGCGAAGTCGCTCCCATTGTCGAAACGATCACAACTTTGGTCGGTGGGCTGCTCCTACTGGTCACCATCGGCTTGATCGTGTTTGCCGATCCGCTGATGCATCTGGTGGCTCCCGGTTTATACATCAGCCCGGAGGTGGCCCAGGCGCAAGGGGTAACTCCAGAGCAATTTCAAGTATTGGCTCAAACTAGAGCGATCGCCGTCCAGCAGTTTCGGATCATGGCTCCGATGGCGTTGCTGGCTGGGTTGATCGGGATTGGCTTTGGCACCCTCAATGCCTCCGATCAATATTGGCTACCCTCCATCAGCCCTTTGTTCTCTAGTGTGACCGTGCTGATCGGGATTGGCGTCTTGGCATTCCAGCTTGGCCCTCAAATTACTACCCCCCAGTACGCCGTGCTCGGAGGAATTGTATTAGCTTGGGGAACCTTGGCGGGTGGTGTCTTGCAATGGCTAGTGCAATTACCAGCACAGGCACGAGCGGGTATGGGTGGACTAAGGCTGCGCTTCGACTTCCATCGCCCCGAAGTCAAAGAAATCATCAAAATTATGGGGCCAGCGACCTTTTCCTCAGGCATGATGCAAATCAATGTCTGGACGGATTTATTCTTTGCTTCGTTTTTGCCCCAAGCGGCAGCGGCAGTATCAGCTTTAGGTTACGCGGGGTTGTTGGTCAACACGCCTCTGGGCATTCTTTCCAACATGATTTTGGTGCCCTTGATGCCTGTGTTCTCTCGGCTCACCGATCCGGCAGACTGGCCCGAATTGAAAGGACGGATTCGGCAGGGTTTGTTGCTGACTGCGGTAGCTATGCTGCCTCTGAGTGCCATCATGATTGCGCTGGCGTTTCCCATTGTGCGGGTGGTGTATGAACGCTACGCTTTCGATAAATCCGCCTCCCACCTTACAGCTTCTCTCTTGATTGCCTATAGCGTTGGCATGTTTGTGTATTTGGCGCGGGACGTTCTGGTGCGGGTGTTCTACGCTTTAGGAGACGGAGACACTCCCTTCCGAATTAGCATCGTTAATATCTTTTTGAACGCGGTCTTGGACTTCTTGTTAATCAAACCTTTTGGCGCGTCTGGTCTAGTCTTAGCCACAGTTGGGGTTAACGTCACCTCCAGTATTGCTCTATTGGTGATTCTGCATCGCCGTCTACATGGCTTGCCTTGGCGAGAGCTGGGTTGGCCGATTTTAGGTCTGAGTTTGGGTAGCGCGATCGCGGGAGGATCTTCCTGGGCAACACTAAAGGCCTGCGAACAATTTCTGGGTACCGAAGGCATCATGACTCAACTGCTAGAACTCACGACAGCTGGTTCAGTCGGCTTAGCAGTATTTGCTCTATTTGCAACTCAGTTACGGTTGCCAGAAGTTGATTTATTTATCGATCGCATTCGCCAGCGTCTACTGAGGCGCTAAGCAACAGACCATAACTCACGACAAAGGGCACGCTAGGTGCCCTTCACTTTTTAGACCTAAAGCTGATCTTGGTACTTTTCTAGGAGGTCCATGAGCGTGACTTGGCACTGCATGGGTAGGAGATCGAGTAGAGGCACTTCACGGCGGCCACCGCCCAGCTTAACTGACATGCTGCTGAGGATTTGCTGCACTCGGTTTTCATTCACTGAACTGGAGATGAGCAAAGGATAGAGTTGCTCTGCCAAGGGAGTGCTGAGGTGAGCATCGCTTAAGTAGAGGTGCCACTTGGCAATATCCATGTAGACATTTTCGCCAATATCAGCGGCGAGGGCTTCTAAAAGCTCGGTTGTATTGGTTTTTGCCATGATAATGATTTCCTAAATGCAAAATGGGGGCTAAACCAGCTAATTTAGCCAGATTCTGCCCCCATTCTAATCAAGCGATCGCCCAGACAACTTCGCTCTATGGTTTGGTAGACTTCGCACTCGTTTTTTTGGAATCAGCAGGAGTTCCAGCAGAAAATTGAGGGTTGTAGCCAGAGTAATCTGCGATCGCAGCAATATAAATTAGATGCACTAGCAGTCCTACAGCCCACGCTCCCGTGACCCACTTAGACCAAGGCCAAGTGGCAGCTTCTAGCGTGCGCACAAACCACATGCCAGAATTGGTCGCACCAAAAACTGCTACGTGCATGGCAAAATTCATCCGATCATCCAGACGGCGATAAGCAGGATCGCGACGATCTGGTTGACGAGGCCAACGAGGCGGCATAGAAAACCCTTTAGTAAGTGATTAAGCGTCAGAGTGGCTATTGTAATCGATTAAGCGCTGGATGACTGGGACTGGGACTGAGAGGGTGGGAGTTTGACAGTGTTGTCTGTACCGCTGAGTAGTTGAGCTTTCATTGCAGCCAACTCGTCATCTACGGCGTCGCCGCCTTCTAAGGAAGCAAATTTCTTTTCTAGGTCGTCCGTTCCCAGTTCTGCGATCGCCTCAGACTGGGCTTCTAGTTGCAGCACCTTTTCTTCCATCCGCTCAAACGCAGACATGGCGCTACCCGTTCCCACGCGACCCAGCATGTCATTAATCTGCTGAGAAGCTTTAGCAGAGCGAGCCCGCGCAATATACAAGTCTTTTTTGGTTTTGGCCTCAGAAATCTTGCTTTCCAAGGTCAACATATTTTGCTTCAGCTTGGTGACAATGCCACTTTGCTGGTCTAGCTGCGATCGTAAAGCTTCGGCAGTTTCCTGATAAGACTTACGACGGGTCAAAGCCTCTCGCGCCAAGTGATCATCGCCTTTTTGCAAAGCGAGTTGCGCTCGTTGATACCACTCATTAGAGGTGGATTGCGCTTGAGCACATTGTCGTTCCGTGCGCTTTTGAGTGGCGATCGCTTGAGCAACAGCTTGTCGCATATGAATCAGGTCTTCCTGCATATCCAAGACCGTTTGCTCCAGAATCTTTTCTGGATCTTCTGCTTGCCCCACTAAGCTGTTGATGTTGGCTCGAATTACCCGCCCAATGCGGTCCAATAAGCCCATACCGATCTCCGTCCACGTTGCTACGATAGGCTTTGTGGGCCGCTAACGCATCAGCTACAAAAACGCAGTTTCAACGACCCCAGCGGAATATTAACCTCATGGTATCGCACCTTTCCGGTTCGTAAGCGAGCCGAAAGCAGGAGATTAGTGCTGTTCTACCTTAGCGGGAATCCCTTGTTTTTCGAGTTCTTCTGCTAAGGCTTCTGCTTTGCCAGCCTCATCAAAGGCTCCCAATTGAATGCGAGCACCATCTGGGAAGTTCTTCACATAGGCATCCGGAATGGCTTTTTGAGCTTCCTCCAGCGTCGCATCACCACTGTATTCAGTCACCACCTTATAGTCATAGGCACTGTTACCCGCCGGAGCTGAGCTAGCAGTATTCTCCGCTTCCGGTTCAGCCGCTCGCGATCGCGGAGATGGAGGCTCTGGAGCAACCATTACAGGGGCAGGCTCTACTCTGGGAGGCTCTGGAGCAGGTGCATATCGTTCAACGGGCGGCTCGGCAGCAGGCGGGTTGTAAACAGGTTGGTTATAAATTGCAGCGGGTGGAGGGGGAGGCGCGATCGATAGGGGGGGGGCCACAGGCTGCACCACATAGGGAGCTGCAGAGCGAGGAGCAGCCGCTTGGGTAGCTGGCGCAGTTGTAGTAGTTCTTCCAGCAGCAGACCCGGTGTTAGCGCTTGGAACTGCCTTCACCTTAGGCACAGCAACCGACTTGCCAGGGGTAGCGCTTACTTTTCCGGCTCCTGTATTGGCCTTCAGCGTGCTCAAGGTACCCAAGTTCAAATCGACAAATTCTTTCGAGGCCAGATTGGGTGAGTTAGGCAGGCCCACTGCTGCACTATTGGGCGTGACACTCGTAGAGTTAGTGGTTGTAGTGGATGACGTGGCATTAGGCGATCGCCCTATACCTATGGGACGCAGCACCGAAGGATTCATCAACACGTAACCCAAGGTGGCGCTAGACAGCAAAAGCAGCAGCATTGAGCCTAAACCTAGCGGGGTGAGTAGGCTTTGCATAAAGCCCCGCTCAACTCTGGCTTCTGCTTCTTCCTCTGCCAAGCTGCGTAAAAGTTCCTCGGACGACTCCAGGTAATCATCTGGCGGCATTTGAGTAGCAGCCATGCTGATCAAGCTGTTAGTTTCAGAACTATTAGCTTCCGCATAGGCAGCGGTTGGTGCTTCTGATTCTGAGACGCGAGGTAGCACGGCTAGTTGGGAAGCAGAGTGGCTACGAGCAGAACTAAACGATGATTCAGAGCGCGGTTCCTGACTGGGTGACCAGGCTCTAGGTTCAACAGGTGGTGCAATCGGTGCCGTAGTGGATGGGCTGGCAGTAGCAGTATCAGTACTGGTGGCAACTCCCGAATTCATCGGCTGAGGCTGAGTTCTACCCCCTACTGCGCCAACTGAAATCAAATCCAAGGTCTTCCGGGCTTGCTGGCGACCTAGCCCACGAGGCGGTGGCACAGAGCGACCTGTTCGCTGACGCCGATAGCGAACCAATTCCTCTTCTAGGTGCACATCCAAACTGCCCAAGGCCGTTTGCAACACCGAATGTAAGGATTGGTTTGGCTGGGATTGATTTGGGGATTCAATCGAGGGGCGTTGATTCATTACAGGATTCCTACCATCTTGACTAACCACAAACTTTCCAAGTGGGTGTCCCTCAACCTACGCCATCCAGGACAGCCATAAACTTTCGCAATCCGCCCTAAATTGTTTTGGTCAAAGCCTAGCTTTAATCCTCACTCAGACGCAAGCGGGTCTAGATCAACCCTAAACTAAATAGACGTGGGTGAGGGATGAGGGCGAATCAGTAGATGCATCGTATAGTACTGCTGTTGATTCTGATCCTAAAGTAGAGAACCTTTAGAAAAGGGTATACGATTTTTTACCGAGATCGGCAGCATGGCTTTTGAATCCCTTCATCATGTTTTAGGCAGCTTCGAAAATCAAGGGGGATGGCAAGAGCGACAGCAGTTCAAGCGCTTGTTGGCCTATTGGCCAGAAGTAGTGGGACTAGCGGTTGCCAGCCAGACAAAACCAGTTGCAATTCAGCGAGGCGTGCTAAAGGTAGCCACTTCTAGCCCTGCCTGGGCTCAAAACTTGATTTTTGAGCGACAACGGATTCTAGAAAAGCTCAACACTCGGCTAACCATCGAACTCACTGATATTCGTTTTTCTACCGCTCAGTGGCACAGCAGCCAGAGAGAAAATTCTGCTGTCACTTCTGGGCCAGAAGCCAACCCTTGGCAAGACCATCCTAGCCATGTAGCTAACTTCCAGGCACCCAATCAATCACCTCCCGTTCAGGCAGCAGCGCCAAAAGACCCTCAAACCGCGTTTCAAGCTTGGTCAGCGTTAGTGCAACAGCGATCGCAGCATTTACCCTCTTGTCCCCGTTGCCACTGCGCGACTCCACCGGGAGAGCTGCAGCGCTGGAGTGTTTGCGCCCTTTGTGTTGCGCAACAATGGCGAGGGTAATTCGTCACGGTTATAGCTTGTGTAGATTGGGAATTCAGCTCTGCATCTGGGTATGACTAAGCAGGGGGCAACCAACTCACTGCTATCTTTGGCGTTCTCACCCAGACGAGTTACTAAGGCTTTAAGTCCTATGATGCGGCGTTGCACCTGTCAAATGGCTGAATTTACAGACTCAAATAGCAATTCAAGTTCCTTGACTTTGCTCGAGCCCTAAACTGATTTAAATGTAATTGCCTATATTTTCTCTTGATCCCCAACTATTTTTGAGAGAAATCAGCTCGATTGAGTCAGAACCAAAAGTACTGTAAATGTATCTGGTTTTTAACAGGATTATAAAGACAATCTAAAAGACCTTTTTTATCATGAATCGCTGAAAACCAGGTACAAAAGCGATCGCAGGTTCCCGAATCAACACTCTCAAAAAAACTTTAGCTTAAAAATTAAAGACAACAGGTTACCTCCTAAAAAATCCTTCTATGAGAACCATAAACCTCGAAACTTCAGCATGTCGCCACTGTCGGTATTACACTCCCGAAGGACGACGCGGCGGCTCTTGTCAGCAGCTAAATGTACCTGTTCGAGGCAGTTGGAAAGCTTGTTCCCTGGCGATCCCCCCGTTTGCGCCCTCTTGGGAGAAGTCTGAAGAGATTATGAATTGGTCAGAGAGTACATTAATCCTAGGAGATGTGATCTCATTGGATTGTTCTCCAATTAATTTCTCAGAAAGAAAAGATGATTTGGCAGTGCGATCGCTGGCCAAATAATCCCCTCTCTTCTCTAAATCGGCTCTGTAAAAATACTGAAGTAATTTCGTTTTTAGATTTGAGATTGAAGCTAAACGCATTCTCATTTCGCTGAGTTGAGATTGAAGTTTTGGTGAAATGGCTACAATTACAGACAAAAATTTGAAACCGCACCTCTAAAACAAGAGTGCGGTTTTTTAAGTGGTTGAGTTTTAGAAGTTAGGCTACGGTTCGTCTCAAGGCAACCAAGGGTACTGGCGGAAGTTAGGTTGACGCTTTTCTAAGAACGCCTCTTTACCTTCTGCTCCTTCTTCCGTCATGTAGTAGAGCAAGGTGGCATTCCCGGCTAATTCTTGCAAGCCCGCTTGGCCGTCACAGTCGGCATTAAAGGCAGCTTTGAGGCAACGAATCGCGATCGGACTTTTTTCCAGAATTTCCTGTGCCCATTGGATGCCCTCTGCTTCCAACTGCTCCACAGGCACCACGCAGTTGACTAACCCCATTTCTAATGCCTGGGTCGCATTGTATTGACGGCAGAGGTACCAAATCTCGCGTGCTTTTTTTTGTCCCACCAGACGAGCTAGGTAGCTAGCGCCAAATCCGCCGTCAAAGCTGCCGACCTTGGGGCCAGTTTGGCCAAAAACAGCATTGTCTGCGGCGATGGTTAAATCACAGAGAATGTGGAGAACATGTCCGCCTCCGATCGCGTAACCCGCCACTAAAGCAATGACTACTTTGGGCATGGAGCGAATCAGACGTTGCAAGTCGAGGACGTTGAGCCGCGGCGTCCCTTCATCATCTACATAACCGCCTTGTCCCCGCACACTTTGGTCGCCTCCAGCACAGAAGGCATATTTGCCATCCGTATGCGGCCCCGCCCCGGTGAAAAGAACGACCCCAATACGGCTATCTTCACGGGCATTGGCAAAGGCATCATAAAGCTCAAACACCGTTTTGGGGCGAAAGGCGTTGCGCTTGTGGGGGCGGTTGATGGTGATTTTGGCGATGCCATCCGCTTTGTGATACAGGATGTCTTCGTAGGTTTTGGCAACTTGCCATTCAACTTGCATAGTCTGTGCGTGAGTGTAAACAATTAGGCCATCTCTTACCCGGAAGAAATGGCCTAGGCTCAGTGGTGCCATTTTAGAGCAATTCCACGAACGGACTCTGACAAGTCAGGTCTGCGAAGATGCCGATAGGCTAGTGGAAAATTGCTTGGCAATATCAACTAGGAGCGGCAGTTGATATTGTTCTGGAACCAGCAAATCTTTAATAGTGTTTAAGGCTTCTAGGTCGTCAGGTTCCAACGAATAGCCATTTGCTAAAACCGCCACCTCAGAAGTAGACAGTGACAAACGGCTGGCGATCGCCTGCAAATACATACTCTCCCGCAAGTCTACTTCACCATCCGCTGCGGCCATCTTGTAGCCCAAGCCGATTAGCAACACTTTTTCAGACTTGGAAAGTAGCATCGTGAGCTTGAGTAGCTCATTTGGAATGATATAAATCTGATGCCGCTGCACGCCAGCGATCAGTTGTTGTGTCAGCTCATGGGTTTGGTCATCCAACGTCAGAAACGAGCTGAGCGTCTGCTGCAACTCTTGCTTCTCGGCATCCGCGATCGCCCGATCCACTAGCATGACGCCTAGCAACACTGTGACCAGAGCCGCCAGAAACACTAGCAAGGGATTTAATTCGTCCTGTTGCAACTCTTGGCCCGTGATGCGGCAGAGAAGCTCTAGAGTTTCAGCGCTGATTTGTGATTGATCCATGCCTGAGAACCGTTGTTCGCCTTCAAGAGTAAACCTGGGGTGCTCAGTTTTGTCAATCAGCGGCAAATTTTGCTAAGTTAGCCCGCCGCCAAGCACTGTCTACCTTGCGATCGGTCCGCACCTCCAGCACTCGGATGCCGTTTTGAGGGAGGGGGTTCAAACGCTCTATTAGCTGGGGCCAGGTTTGAATCAGTTCATACTCCACTCCATAGGCTTGGCAGAGTGGCACGAAATCAACCGTTTGCGGTGTTGCGAAGAATTCTTCAAACACCTGCTCAAATTGGGCGATCGGCAGCATCTCGAAAATGCCACCGCCATTATTGTTGATCACAATAATGGTCAAATGCCCTACCAGCTTGTTTCTGAGCAAAAAACCATTGGTGTCGTGGAGCAGTGCTAAGTCTCCCGTCAACAGGACGCTACTTTGATTGCCGTGCGCCATACCCAGAGCTGTAGACAATGTGCCATCAATCCCATTCGCTCCCCGATTAAAGTGAGGTTTGATTGCCGTATTGCCTGGTTTCCAGAAAAACTCCACATCCCGGACAGGCATGCTGTTGGCGATAAATAGAGGCGTGCCGGGAGGCAAATGCTGGGACAGCAGCCAAGCAACTTTGCCCTCAAACCACGCTTCTGTATCTGACATCGTTTGGTCTAGCTTTTGCCGCACCTTCCCTTCAGCACTACACCAGTCCTTGAGGTAACTACTTACTGACTTGGACGTAGGCGGCAACAGCGGAGCCAACTGCTCGATCGCCAGTCGTAAATGAGTGGTGTGACCATGCAGCGGATCTAAATTGCGATCGCCCAGATCAACAATCCACTGCTGCGGCTGCACCCTCTCCAGCCAGAGCCGTAGTTCCTTACTAGTCGGCATTTCCCCAATCCGAATCACCATTTCCGGGACCAATTGCTCTGCTAACTGCCGATTTCGCAGCAGCAAATCATAGGTAGAAATCAGATCAGGGTTGAGGTCTGCATAATTTCTCAGTGGTGACAACCCTTCCGCCAGCACAGGCCAACCCAACGCCGCCGACAGTTGCGCCACCGCTGTACAGTACTGCAACGGCGATCGTGGTTGAGCAGGCCCCGCAATAATCACCCCCCGCTCACAAGCTTGCCAAGTCGCTAGCGGTAACTGAATATTTCCCACCCCAACCGCGTCAACCTCCGTCATAGGCTGCACTGCTGCAAAAAACTGAGCCAAGTCAAACTGCAATCGCCACTCCTCCACCCCCGGATCAGGAATCGGAGCCAACGGGTCACGAAACGGCAAATTGAGATGCACCGGACCCGCTACAGGCCACAGCGATCGCTCCCAAGCGTAAACCATCGTTTGGCGCAGATACTTAAGCAACCCCATCTCTAAAGCAGGTGTCGCCAACTCCGCATACCAATTGGGAAAATCCCCAAACAACTTTTGCTGATCGATTGCCTGCCCCGCATTGCAGTCGCGCAACTCTGGAGGCCGATCCGCGGTTAACACCAACAACGGCACCCGACTTTGCCGCGCCTCAATTACCGCTGGATAAAAATTCGCCCCCGCCGTCCCCGACGTACATACCAACACCACAGGTAGCCCCGACTGTCGCGCCAAGCCCAAAGCAAAAAACGCTGCCGATCGCTCATCCAGCACCGGAATCGCCTCAACTTCAGGGTGCTGAGCAAACGCGATCGCCAACGGTGTAGACCGAGATCCCGGACAAACCACCGCCGTTCTTAACCCTAAACGAACCAAAGTTTCCGCCAGGATAGAAGCCCAAACAGAATTTGTATTGCGGAAATCAATGGACATGACAGAGAGGGGTGAAGAGTGAGGAGTGAGGGGTTGGTAAAGGAGGAAGGGGAGTTAGAAGGAGGAAGGGAGAGGGGTCAGAAGCTAGAGGGTGAGGGAAGAGGAGCAAGGGGTGAGAAGCCAAAAGCTAACAGCCATATAGCATCTACTCACCCAAACTAAAACTCGAAACACCCACACCCAACCTCGTCTGGAGGGGGGTCTGGGGGACGCAGCCGTCCCTCAGCGGGGGTTTGGGGGCGAGTGCCCCCAAGCTCGGTTCTAGCCAGAGAACTACTAAACCAATGCTTGCAACAACGCCTGCAACTTCAGCTTAATCTCCGTCAGCTCCTTCTCCGGATCAGACCCCGCGACAATCCCTGCCCCCGCATAAAGCCTTGCAGAGCAACCATTCACCAATGCCGAGCGGATTCCTACTATAAACTCCCCATTCCCCTTGTGATCTAGCCAACCCAAAGGAGCCGCATAGAGCGATCGCTCAAACGCTTCATAGCTGCGGATTCGCTGGCAAGCAATATCCCTAGGAGCCCCCGCCACCGCTGGAGTTGGATGCAGTTCAGCCAAAATTTGGAGCAGCGACACATCTGCTGGCACCGTGGCTCGAATCGGAGTGCGTAAATGCTGAATATTCGATAGCTGTAACAAATGAGGAGAAAGCGATCGCCTTGGCATTAAGCCCAAACGAGAGAGAGATTGGGTCAAAAAGTCAATCACCACTTGGTGTTCCCGGATCTCCTTTTCACTATTGAGCAATCCTCGCGCTAAATTGGCATCTTCCAAGGCAGTTTTACCCCTGGGAAAAGAACCTGCCAAGGCATCGGTCAACAGCTCTTGATCTTGAATACTCAGTAAACGCTCAGGACTAGCACCAATAAAGTTTTGTCCCTTGCCATTACTTAAACAAAACACATAACAATCTGGATAAAAGCGTCGCAGATTGCTCAAAGAGTGAATTACATGAAACAGAGTCGGTGAAATAACATCAATTGCGTGAGCCAAAACTATTTTATTAAACTGTTTTGACTCAATTGCTTCTAGAGCAGATAAGACAGCTAGCTTGAAATATTTTGTATCTGTAATGTCTCGTTGATCAAAGATTCCTCGACCTTGAAAGTTGACCTCAGGGACTCGATATTTAATCGCAGTAATTTTTTGGAAGTCCCCCCACGCTCGATCGAGCAAGGATTCCAAGTTGGCACTAGCATCAATAGCAAAATTGGCTACTAACACATAGCGGTTAGCCTGGCAGGCAACTTGCCAGCGAGGTAAAAAAAGAGTTGAGTTAGGAAAGTAAGCCTCTTTAGTTGGAGTTTCCTCAAAAAAGGTAAAGCCACCGAAGAAATGTGGCCCCGAGAGCGGCAAACTCAAGTCACCTGTTTTAATAGTGTTAATTAAACAGGATTCAATGAAATCTTGAGCTTGAGCAAATCGTTGAGAGCCTTCTACCTTGAGACTAGAAACCGCACCGATCGCGGCGATCGCTCGACGGCTAGACTCTCCAATTCGTTCGTCTTGCCCTCGTTTCTCAAAGTAAAAACTAAGTTGGCTTGGCTTGCTTAAGCAATGCAGTACAGCTAGCGGATCTATTGGGTCAATTTCTAAAGAAATACTTGCGATTTGGGTGCATTCTTTCTCAATTGAAACTTGTTGACAAGCTAAAAGAAATTGATAGAGATCCTTACGATCTTGAAATAGATTAGTCCGGTATGGTGTGACTGGCATGAAAGCGAAGATAGCAATTTTTTTGAAATTGAGTTTATAAATCGTGATCAGCAAGCGTGGTATGCCCGAGGTTGTAACCTCTTCTTTCTATCTAAGCACCGCAGCGCTCGGCAGACCAATTCCGCCTCCATACCCCCGCCCTCTCTCAAGTTCTCATTAATCAGGGCGTGAGTTCTAGGGTCAGCCAGAAAAGTTTACAGGTGAGACTAATTCATCCTTCTAGGGTAGCTAAATTGCCCAAAGAACTGACTCTAGGGTGAGTGGGCCAGAACGTCAGACCACTAAACTCAAAAGGCGTCTCAAAGTCTTATGAGCTCTTGGTTTGTGGATACTTACATTCTTAGTTTTCTAGTTCTTGGCTTACTTCTGCTGTTGATCACTTTAGGTTCGAGCTGGATCAACCGTTTGCCTCTCTCCTACGCCTTGATTTACCTGGCTGTCGGTATTTTGCTAGGGCCTGGAGGTATCAACTTAGTTAAGCTGCGGCCTGAGGCTGAGTTTTTAGAGCGAGCAACTGAGTTTGTCGTGCTGATCTCGCTGTATAGCTGCGGCTTGAAGATGAATCGCCCGCTCAAACTGTGGGCCTGGAGTTCTACAGCGCGGCTGATTGGCTTTCTGATGCCGATCTCCATTGGCGCGATCGCCCTGTTGGGGCACTGGTTTCTCAAACTCAACTGGGGCGAGGCCATTCTCTTGGGTGCCATCCTAGCTCCGACCGACCCCGTACTCGCCTCAGAAGTGCAACTATCTGACCGAGATGACCGTAACGAGCTACGCTTCGGTTTAACGTCTGAAGGTGGCTTAAATGACGCGCTAGCCTTTCCTTTTGTCTATTTTGGGCTCCACTGGATTGAAGACGGCAACTGGGAGAGCTGGTTCAAAAACTGGGTGGCTGTAGACTTGCTGTGGGCGATCGCAGCAGGACTGGTGATGGGAATTGTGGTTGCCAAAGCAGTGGCTTGGGTTGATCAGAAAATCCAGAACTACCGGAAGGTAGACGAACTCTTTGAAGACTTTACAGCCATCAGTACCATTCTCTTGACCTACGCCCTCACGGAAATGGTTAATGGCTACGGATTTTTGGCAGTTTTTGTTGCTGGAGTGGTAGCCCAACGCAGTTATCGCAACCCTGAAAAACCGCGTTCTCAACTGAGTTTCATTGAGCGGCTAGAGAAGCTGGCGGAAGTTGGCGTGATTTTGCTGCTAGGGTCACTGTTACGCATCGAGCCGATTCTGCGCTTTATTGACGAAGCCCTTTTAGTGGCGGGAGCGTTAATTTTTGTCGTACGCCCAATTGGCGCTTGGATCAGCACCATTGGGGAAAAATATACCAGCCTAGTGCCTAAAGGTTCGAGACGAAATTTCCGTGAACGCTTTCGTCCTACCACTCGTTGGCTATTAGGTTGGTTTGGTATCCGGGGCGTTGGTTCCTTGTATTACCTCGCTTACGCTTACGGTAAGGGCTTGGAAGGTGAAACAGGTGAAATGATCGGTTGGATTACTTACCTAACTGTCGTGATTTCTGTGATATTACATGGCATCAGCTCGACTCCGTTGATGAAATGGCACGACGAGAGTATTAGCGACATTTTGGAAGCCGAAGAAACGACTTCCCCGTCTTCGAGCCAATAAGCCTGAGGTTCCTGTAGGCTATGTTACGGGAGCCTTTTTGACTGGAGGAGACATCCCACGCAGAGATTGCGATCGCAGGGGTGCGGTTACAGTTTGAATGGGCTTCTGGCAACGTACCAATTCTGTGGAATGACTACTAAATCTGTTGCGCCATCAAACTCAGCCAATAAGCTGTGGTTCGCGGCAATCAAACCTCCCATGTACAGTGTTGCTGTTATGCCAGTGTGGGTGGGAACTGCGGTTGCCTTTGCTGAAACCAGAGCCATTAACACTGCAATATTTATCACTTATTTATTGGCTTCAATTTTCATTCTCGCCTGGATGAATTTGAGCAATGATGTGTTCGATTCAGAAACAGGAATTGACGCCAATAAACATCATTCTTTAGTCAATCTTACAGGTGACAAATCTCTAATTTTCTGGCTCGGAAATGCTTTCTTAGCTTTAGGAATTTTAGGTAGTTCTGCGATCGCCTGGTGGCAAAAAGACTTCACTCTTTTAGCCATTGTGTTGGTAGGTTGTGCTTTAGGATACACCTATCAAGGCCCACCCTTTCGATTGGGTTATCAAGGTGTAGGAGAAATTATTTGCTTTATTTGCTTCGGGCCTTTAGCCGTTTCTGCCGCCTACTACAGCCAAACTCAATCTTGGTCGAGCACTAGTTTGACTGCCTCGATCATTATTGGTATTACTACCAGCTTGATTTTATTTTGCTCTCATTTTCATCAAGTAAAAGATGATTTGGCTGCGGGTAAGCGATCGCCCATCGTCCGTCTCGGTACTGCTAGAGGAGCACAACTAATTCCTTGGTTTTGCGGCTTTATCTACGCTTTAACACTACTATTTACCCTTTTAGGCCTGTTTCCAATTCAGACATTGCTGATCTTTGCTAGCTTGCCTTTTGCCATTCAACTGACTCGGCATGTACAGGCTTATCACAATCAACCAGACAAGGTAAGCAACTGCAAATTTATCGCTGTGGCTCTCCATTTTTGGAGCGGATTATTGTTTGGATTGGGATTTGTACTCTAAAGGATGCTTGCCACCCAAATTCATTCCTACCAGTTCGAGTTTCGAGCCTATCAGCGCCCATTTCGCCAGCCTTTGAAAACTAGCCAAGGGTTATGGAATGTTAGAACCGGAATTCTGCTGCGTCTAACTGACGAAACGGGCCAGGTTGGTTTTGGGGAGATTGCGCCTTTGGCTTGGTTTGGCTCCGAAACCTTCGAGCAAACATTAGTTTTTTGTCGGCAACTTCCTTCTGAAATTACTGCTGAACACATCTCAGCCATTCCATCCACCTTGCCAGCTTGTCAGTTTGGCCTTGAATCTGCTTGGTTAGCCTTAAACTTAAACAACGTCGCAGCCAAAATCCGAAATCCAAAATCCGAAATTCCCTACAGTGCTTTGCTTCCCACTGGCCCGGACGCAGTAGAGGCTTGGCGATCGCTTTGGCAGCAGGGTTTCTACACTTTTAAGTGGAAAGTGGGAGTCGCAGCCGTGCAAGAGGAACTGGAAATTTTGCAGACCTTGTGCCAATCTCTTCCACCCCAGGCTCGTTTACGGCTGGATGCCAATGCAGGTTTGACCCTAGAGACGGCGATCGCTTACTTACAAGCTTGCGACCAATTAGGCATTGAGTTTTTAGAGCAACCGCTGCCAGTCAATCAGTTCCAGAACATGTTGGCACTGAGCCAACAGTACTCTACTCCCTTAGCCTTGGATGAATCAGTTGCCACTCTGGCTCAACTCAAAACTTGCTATGCCCAAGGTTGGCGAGGCATTTTCGTGATCAAACCAGCGATCGCGGGGTTTCCCTCCCAATTGCGGCAATTTTGTCAAACGCACCAAATTGATGCAGTTTTTTCCTCAGTTTTTGAGACAGCCATTGGTCGAGATATAGGTTTAAGCTTGGCAGCAGAACTCACTTCAAGCGATCGCGCTGCTGGCTTTGGTGTAACGCACTGGTTCAGCGATAGTTGGGATCAACTTTCAGATTTTGAGCAGTTATGGAACAGCCTCTAGCTTCTGGCCTGCTTTTGCAGCATTTACAGGCGCGATCGCAAACTGACTGGCTTATTGGTGTTGACCAAGTCAAACTCACTGATCTGGCTCAGCATTTATTCCAAGAACTCACTCAACTCATCCACCAAGGAACTACTCCTAAAATCTTTTTAGCCGAGCGATCGCCAGAGCGGTTTCTGGCAGGATTCCTCGCTGCTTGTGCTGCTCAATGCCCTGTGTTTTTGTGCAATCCTTGTTGGGTCCAGGCGGAGTGGCAGCAGGTCTTGGATTTGGTGACACCGGATTTAATTTGGGGCGATTGTGACTCTTTAGCTCTTCCCTCAAATACTTTGGCCCCCTCAGTATTAGAGGACTTTGCTCAAGTTCCCCCCAAGTGTGGGGGGCTAGGGAGGCCAGGTTCAGACCACTCAGGTTGGATCATGATTCCGACAGGGGGGTCATCTGGGCGAATTCGCTTTGCTATCCACACTTGGTCAACGCTGCTGGCTTCAGTGCGGGGTTGCCAGCAATATTTTGAGGTGCAGAAAATTAATTCTTACTGTGTCTTGCCGATTTACCACGTCAGCGGTTTGATGCAATTTCTACGCTCTTTTGTGTCAGATGGGAAATTGGTAGTGCAGCCCTTCAAGCAATTGGAGGCAGGAGATTATAGCTCGATTGACCTAACTCAATTTTTCATTTCTCTGGTGCCAACTCAATTACAGCGTTTGCTAGAAAGGCAAGAATCAAGCCATTGGTTGGCCCAGTTTCACACGGTTCTCCTTGGTGGAGCGCCCGCTTGGAATGATCTGCTAGAAGCTGCTAGACGCGATCGCATTCGTCTAGCCCCCACTTATGGCATGACCGAAACCGCCTCTCAAATCGCCACCCTTCACCCAAAAGATTTTTTGGCAGGTCATCAAAATAGTGGTCGAGTTTTACCCCACGGCAACGTCAGTATCCACAGCGAGTCTGGAGAATTGCTGCTACCCGGTCAGGTCGGCCACATCAGGATTCAAGCTGAGTCATTGACGCTGGGCTATTATCCGCAACTGTTTGAGCAACCTCAGTTTCAACCCGATGACTTGGGCTATCTCGACCAGCAAGGCTATTTGCACATCATCGGTCGCAGCAGCCACAAGATTATTACGGGGGGCGAAAATGTTTTTCCCGCCGAGGTGGAAGCAGCGATTCGAGCGACCAACTTAGTGACTGATGTTTGTGTAATTGGCCTTCCAAATGCTCACTGGGGGCAGGTTGTGACAGCGCTTTACGTTCCTGCCTGTCAAACTACTTCGACTAATTTAAGCGATCGTTTGCAAGCACGCTTAAGCAAATTTAAGCAGCCTAAATACTGGATTTCAGTCGAGCATTTACCGCGAAATCTCCAAGGCAAAGTCAACTACGAACAGGCTCAAGCGATCGCCCTCAAATGGTTTCAGAATCGCTCCACTGCTTAAGCCATTGCCACATCATTTCTGGCAAATTTTCTCGTTTTCTAATTGTCGGATTAATACAGACATGACGAGTATGCGCTTGGCTTAACGGGCGATCGCTGGAGCCTTCTGCAAAAATTTGGTAATCAATTCTGAATTCTTGCTCTGAAATTAATGTTGGTGTCAGATGAATCAATTCTTGATCACCACAAAACATGGGTCGAAAAAAATCAACTTCTGCATGGGTGATGGGAATGGCGATCGCAGAGTTGCTGAAAAACTCCTTCAAATTAATTCCTGAGGCTGCCAAAGAGGCTTCATAAGCTTCATGACACATCGCCAACACATTGGCAAAGTAGACTACACCCGCTGCATCAGTGTCTTGAAAGCGAATGGTTCGAGAATAGATAAAAGGCATTGATTTTCTAGTTCTAATTAAGTGCTAACAGACTCAGCTTGTGAAGCTTGTTGTAGATAACCTGCTGCCACACAATCCGCCACAATTTGCTCCACTAAGGGCCACAACTCCGGTGCTCCTTCCTGGACAGGCTGCATCCGCCACAACACTTGATCTGCTCTAATGCCATGCTTTTTCCAAGAAGCTCCCCCAGTTTGCTGATTGTTTAGAATCGGTTGGAGGCGATCGAGGGCAACGGCAAATTTGGCTTCTGGAGTCACTTGAGCTTCAAATTCTTCCCAGAGCGATCGCAACTCAGTTCCTTGGTCTGGAGGCAACAACCCAAATAAGCGATCGGCAGCCGCCAGTTCCCGCTCCGCTTTGCTTTGGTTACCGCTGAGGTCGTAGCAGAACGTATCACCTGCATCAATCTCGACTAAATCGTGCAGCAACAGCAATTTGACAGCGTGTAATAGATTCACGCCTGCGGGCGCGTACTCAGCCAGCACGATCGCCATCAAGGCAATATGCCAGGAATGTTCTGCGCTATTTTCCTGCCGCGAAGCGTTGGTGAGCAACGTCTGCCGCAAAATCTGCTTTAGTTTGTCAATTTCGACAATAAAGGCAATTTGTTGAGCGAGTCGGTTGGATGGCACAGCAAACCCCAATCAGTTCTAACCAGGTTTCTACCATGCCCTAGTTACTTCAACCAAGACTCCAACAAAGCGCCTCGCTCTTGTAAATCTTGCCGCTGGTCATCCGTTAAACCCACTCCTACACCCAGACGGCAACCTTCCACCCAAGCTCCAGCCCAACTAGTTTTGTTGAGGGTCGCCCCTCGCAGGTCCGCATTTCTTAAATCAGCATCTTGCAACTGAGCGTAAATCAAGTCAGCTTTCACCAGGCTGCTACCGTTCAGTTTCGCTCCTGTTAAATTCGCTCGAATCAAATTCGCTCCATCTAATGTCAAACCTGCTAGCTCCACACCACGCAAATCAGGAAACTTGACTCGACTAGGTTCAGCAAAAAAGCGCATTACACAAGCAACATTGGCATCAGTGTTGGGCATCAGCAACATGAAGTCGGCGTAGCGAGCCAACCCCAACTGTTTCAGGATTTGCAGGCGATCGCTCACTTCCTGCTCCAGGAAACGGTTAGAGAAGGCTAACAAATCTGATGCGGTAGTTGGCAGCATAAGCTCCTCAAAATCTCGCGATCGGCTTTTCTCATCATTTTGCACTGGTCGCAAATTTACTGGTTTAGTACGGATATTACTGAGGCACTAAATACGAAATTTTCTATCTAGGAAATGTAGTTACTCATGTCAGACCTTTACGAGAGCAAGAACGAGCCCATGCCTATCAATAACGACGCAGTCACGGTCAACGAAGATACAGTCGTATCAATTAATGTACTTGGCAATGACAGCAGTACCGATGGTAGCTTGCTCACTATTGTTAACTTTAGCCAAGCCACCAACGGCTCGGTTTCAAGTAATGGAGATGGAACCTTCACCTACACCCCAAACGCCAACTTCAATGGCAGTGATAGCTATACCTATATGGTCGGTTCGGGTACAGGTACTGAGAGCGCTACGGTGGCGATCACGGTTAGCCCTATCAATGACGAACCGATCGCTAGTAACGACGCTTTCACAACTAGTGAAAATACAACCATCACCATTTCTGCTCTACTAGCCAATGATTTCGATGTTGATGGTGATTTTCTCACAATTATTGACTTCACTAACGTTGCTAATGGCGTGCTGATCGATAATGGCGACGGCAGCTTCTCCTATAGTCCCAATTTTGGCTTCACTGGTGCTGATGGCTTTAGTTACATCATTAGCGATGGCAATGGAAATACCAGCCAAGCAAGTGTCACCATTTCAGTCGGTAATGGCTCTGGTGAAGGATTGGGTAGCATTAATGGCACACCAAATGATGACACTCTGCCAGGCACTAATGGTAACGACACCATCTACGGCTATGGCGGCAATGACACGATTAGCCCTGGCCTAGGCTACGACTATGTCGATGGTGGCGAAGGGGAAGACACCTTAATCATTGACTACTCCTCCCTCGACTCTATGTCTGGCTACTCCTATGGCTATGGCAGTGGTTACTACTCTGGCTACAGTTACAGTGGCAATGGCTACAGCAACATCAGCTTTAGTAACATTGAACGCTTCAACATTACAGGAACGGCAAACAACGATTATCTTTACGGTGCTGAGCTAAACGACATCCTCAATGGTAATGATGGCGACGACGAAATCTATGGTGGTGGTGGAGCTGACATCCTCAACGGTGGCAACGGCAATGACACCATTTATGGTGGTGACGGTGACGACACTATTAACGGTGGAATTGGCAATGATGTCATTTTCAGCGGCAATGGAGCCGATACCATTGATGGCGGTGCTGGCGACGATGCTTTAAAGGATGTAGATTTCTCTGCGGATACAACTGGCCTTAATTTCAATGACACTAATCCCATTACTGGCAACATCACTTTAGCCAACGGAACAGTTGCCACTAATGTCGAGTTCATCGATGGTTTGACTACAGGCATCGGCAACGACACCATCAACTTCAGCCGTCAACGTAACAACACCATCAACACAGGTGCTGGCGACGACATCATCAATGCGGGGTTGGGGCAAGACTACGTCAATGGGGGTGAAGGAGAAGACACCCTCACTATTGACTACTCCTCGCTCGGCTACATGTATGGCTCTTCCTATGGCAATGGCAATGGTTACTACTCTGACACGTACAACAGTATCAGCTTTAGCAACATTGAGCGCTTCAACATCACAGGAACTGCCAATAACGACTCTATTTTTGGTGGTTACGGCGATGATGTACTCAATGGTGGGGCGGGGGATGATCTTATTTCTGGAAGTGGCGGAGCCGATACCATTGATGGCGGTGCTGGCGACGATGCTTTAAAGGATGTAGATTTCTCTGCGGATACAACTGGCCTTAATTTCAATGACACTAATCCCATTACTGGCAACATCACTTTAGCCAACGGAACAGTTGCCACTAATGTCGAGTTCATCGATGGTTTGACTACAGGCATCGGCAACGACAACATCAACTACAGCCGTCAGCGTAACAACACCATCAACACAGGGGCTGGTAATGACAAAATTAACTCTGGCCTAGGATACGACTATGTCGATGGCGGCGAAGGGGAAGACACCTTAGTCATTGACTACTCCTCCCTCGACTCTATGTCTGGGTCTGGTAATTCTTACTACTATGGCTATAACAGTAGCTATTACTCTGGATATGGAGTCAATGGCTACAGCAGCATCAACTTCAGCAACATCGAGCACTTGAATGTCACTGGAACTGCCAATAGTGACATTTTCGGAGGTGGTAGTGGCAGCGATGTTCTCAGCGGCGGGGCTGGTAATGATGTCATTTCTAGCTGTGGAGGTGCAGACCTCATTGATGGTGGTGCAGGTGAAGATGGATTAGGAGATGCAGATTTCTCTGCGAATACCACTGGACTCAGCTTCAGTGATGCAACTGCGATCGCGGGCAATATCACTTTAGCCAACGGCACAGTTGCTACCAATGTTGAGTTCATTGATGGCTTGACCACAGGCAGCGGCAACGACACCATCAACTTCAGTCGTCAGCGCAACAACATCATCAACACAGGGGCAGGCAACGACACGATCAATGCAGGTTTAGGACAAGACTTTGTCGATGGCGGCGAAGGAGAGGACACTCTCATCGTTGACTACTCCGCCCTCAACTCCATGTCCGGAGGTTCTGATTACTACAGCTCTAGAGGTGGTTACTTTGCAGGCTATGGAACCGATGGCTTCAGCAGCATCAGCCTTAGAAACATCGAGCACCTGAATGTCACTGGAACTGCCAATAATGACATTTTTGGGGGCATTGGTGGTGACGATGTTCTCAACGGTGGAGCTGGTAATGATGTGATTAGTGGGGGTGGCGGCGCTGACAAGATTGATGGTGGTGCTGGTGAAGATGCTTTGAACGATGCTGACTTCTCAACTGCCACTAAGAATCTCACTTTTGGAGATACTGGCAGCATCAGTAAGGAACTCAAGCTAGCCAATGGCACTGTTATCACCAATATCGAGTTTTTCGATGGGCTCACTACAGGTAGTGGTAATGACACTATCAACTACAGTCGTTACCGCAACAATACGATTAACACAGGTAGTGGGAACGACAACATTAATGCGGGCTTAGGAGCAGACACTGTGGATGGTGGAGCAGGTGATGATCTGCTCCACATCGATTACTCCTCTCTCAGCTACATGTATGGCTACAACTACTCCAATGGTGGTGGCTATTACTCTGGCTACAGCGCCAATGGCTACAACTCCATTAGCTTTAGCAACATCGAGCGTCTCAATATCACTGGCACTATCAGTAGCGACTCCTTGTATGGCGGCGATGGCAACGATACCCTCAGTGGTGGCTTTGGCAACGACTACATCTCCGGTGGTGCTGGTAATGACACGCTGAATGATGGAGCTGGCAGCGACACTCTCATTGGTGGCACAGGTAATGACGCGATCACCCTGACCAATGATGGTTTCTCTAACACCATTTTTTACACCAATGGTGATGGCAGCGATACAGTGAAGCAGTTCCGGAGAGGGGCAGGCGGAGACGTCATCTTCTTTAGCGGCATTGCTGCGATTGATGTCGTCAAATCTGGCAACGGCACACAACTACGGCTCAGTGATGGCATCAGCAACAACGCAGGTTTCGGCAAAGGTGCTTTACTAGTGACGTTAGCAGAGACAGCAGGCTTTGCAGCAGCCGACGTTAATATAAATCTGCTTTCAAACGATGGAGGCCAGTTCCTATTTGCTTAGTTCTGCTAAAAACAAGTCTGGAATTGTAATTAGCTAGTAAAAGAGGGGACAACGGGAAAAGTTTGTCCCCTCTTTTGCGTTCGTAACGACTGCTATTAGCATTACCTCACTTTGCGTTTAATCTAAGCTTTTTCTGACTGCGGCTAATCCATACCAAGGGACATCTGGATACTCGTGATGCTCCCAGTGATAACCAAAGTGATAGCAGCTAAGAAATGACCAAACACTTGAACAATTGAGGCTAGTTGCCCGATGGCGATTGGTATATCCTGCTGAAGGCTCGCGGTGAGGTAGATAAATCCCAAAGTAAAAGAGTTGCCAGGAGCTTAAAAGAAGTGGCAACAACCAAAACAACAACACATTAGCTAGGGGAACTTGAAACCCAAATAGCAAACTGTAAAAAACAATGCTCATGCCAATTAGCAAAATCCAACTTTGCTTGCCTGACAGGTAGCTTTTCATAAAGTGAAAGTACCAGGCCCTAATGCTTTGAGGCTCCCGATCATAAAAGTCTGGATCGCGATTGGTAGCTGGAGCGCGATGATGTAGGCGATGGTTAGCTAAAAGATCTTGATAGGGCAGGAGGGCATAAAAAGCAGAAACTACGGTGCCAATACCCTCGTTAATTTTGCGGTTTTTGGAAATAGTTCCGTGCATTGCGTCATGAGCTGTAATGAACAGCCCAGTATGCAAAAAAGTTCTAATTAGAATAACTGGAATTAAACCAAAAATTTGTAAGCTAGAAATATCAATCGTGAAACACCATATCAAGCTTCCTAACCATAGGCTAGTAATAGTAGCAGCGATTAAAATTCCTGCATAAGAAGCTATAGAAATCGAAGATGATTCCTTTAATCTAATATCTAAATTTTGCATAATATCCAATTAAAAATTCGGGCGATCGCTAAACAGCAATCCGATTCAATCAAGTTCGCTGCTGTACCGCAAACCGATCATCAAAAGCCGCTGTATCAAACTGCTAGTAAGAGCACTGACTTTGTAGGGTGCCATAGTCCATCAGCGCTCTTAGCTATTTAGGAGATTAGACCCAGTTCTCTGGAGTGTCTAAGCCCCACTCATGCTTCAGAAATTCTTGGTACATCTTTTCTCGCAGCATCATTTGCTCATACAAGCTGACTAGAAACTCCTGAGCTTGTTCACGGGACATGAGCTGAACTTGATCTGCGAAACTTCTAAGACTGAATTCTTGTTCTAAAGATAATTGGGCGGGGGAATTCATAACGGGCTCCTTGCCAAGTAAAACCAAGAGAGAGTAATAGTGAGAAAAAAGCTTTGAAGTGATTTTTGTAAACCTATGTAAACAAAGATAACAAATTATTTAGGAAACGGTTTCTATCTTCTGTAGAGTTACCTCTTTACAACTTTAGGTACAGGTATGGCACAAAGCGGCCAAGCCCAGACCACTAGCGAGGTAGGGGAGTGACTGCCGCCACTTCCTCTAGTTCTGGATCTACCACTTGCAGGTGTTGTTCTAGCAGGGCCAGATTTCGGATGTTCGATTTATAAAAGGCATCGAACAAGTCACCAATCAGCGGTATAGAACCCACTACTGCCTCCAAGCCGATGTTGAAGACCATGCGGTACAACACGGGAGAGGGCAAACTGAATCGAGCTGCCAGGAAAATGATGTAAGCCGAGAAGGCGGTGCTTACAAGATCTCCTGCCCCTGGAATTAGCCCCATAATCGGGTCTAGGCCGATTCGGAAACCGATACCCGGAATTCGAATGGCAGTGTCCATCAAGCGGCTGAGCTTACGGATACGATTGAGTGTGAGGAGACGTTCAGTGTTGTTCATATCTTGATCGTCGCAAAGGTGACAGGCGATCGCTTGTATCAGGAGAGAGAATGCAAATAGGGTTATTGCCTCGTCCTCGTGACTGAGTTGAGGGTGGCTGAATATGCAATTGGGTAGGCTGCACCAAAACGGCGATCGCTCTCCCTGCTTCAGTCTCAGTGCGAACTATGAGACAATCACACTGTGTCTGATCTCTTGCAATCTGGCGAAATTCTTTATAGTCCCGGTGGTCACTTCTGCTACCGGATTGTGGGTCCTTGCTGTCGTTTGTTTGACCGTGAGCAATTGCCTTGGCCTTGTTGCCGGTTGGAATGGCGGGGCAAAGAACCGAGTTGGCGCAGGATTGGCAAACGCTACGTGCCTGATTTAGCCACCAAAACTCACCCTTCCTATGCAGTTGAAATTTTAGGTCAAGGTTGCTCTGGAAAAACAATTGAAATCACGCTCTACTCCGTCAAACTATCCCCTGTAGAGCAAGAATGGTGGTATGCCAGCCATAAAACCCCACAGGCTGACTTTCCGCTTGAAGCGGCTATCTCCGGTCTAGTTTCTTAACCGTCTCGTTCGTGGTCTTCAATCTAATGATGCAGATCCAGTAGATAGCGATCGCTCACCTGGGCAGCAACTGTTTCTAGCAAGCTGAGAGGTGCAGATGAGACGAGTACAGAGGGATAGACAGCACTCTCCCATTCCGGATGAATGACTAAAGTACAGTCGCCTTGAGCCATCGTGGGATATTGCAATGCTGCCCGCACCACCGCAACATCATCCAAGTGCAGCCGACCGGGAGGCGATCGCAGGGGCCAACCTGTTGCTGGATCAAAAAGGTCTGCCAAATGGCCTAGGAATTCTAGTTCTAGTGCAACTTGATGCCCAAACTGCAAAAACTGTTCACGTCCCTGGCGCTTTTGGGTTTCTGTTGCCAGAGTTCGACTCAGCATCAAGCTAGAGCATTGTTGTAGCACGACCAAAATCGACAAAATCGGCTGCGACCAATCGGGCAGCAATTGGTCAGCGTAAGTCTGAATAAATTGAGTGGGCGAATGAACTGAATATTGCATTCGCATGCTAGGGATGGAATGAGAGGAGCGATCGCTTCTCCACTCTAACCGCCGTCCCTTCCAATCTAAAATTCAATTTAAACGGCAACTCCCCCAGTGGATAACCAGCGTGGGGGAGAAGGGTTTGAGCGAAAGTAGAATCGTGCCTAGACGAGTTTGAGGTTGGGATACTCCGCTATCATGTCGTCTGTGGTCAGAGTGTCATCCTCAGCTTGAGGAGTCCACAGAATCTCCACTGCTAGCAGTTGTTCGCTAGGGATAGCACCAATCTGGCTAAGTGCTCGTCGCAAATCTTCGGTGTTGTTGATGGCTGGGAACTGCCATTTACCTTGCGTCCCGACCAGGATGGTCACCACAATGTACTCACTGGGAGCTTGACTGGTGTTAGTCAATGCACCACCGGGTTCAGCAACAGTCAGGGCAGATGCGTCATTGGCTGACTTCAGTTGCCTACGAGTGTTGAAGTTGGTCAGAGTTTCCTCGCCAAACTTACTGCGCTCTGCTAAAGCTAATCGATTAAACTGAGCTTCAGCCGCGCTTAGACGAGTTTGCTGACTTTCGGACCCAGCGTAGATCCAGTACTCTGGGTGACGCAGCAAGGCAAGAGAGGCTTCTTGCAGAACTTGAACCAACCCTTCCGAAGAGCTAGTATCAGCAGCTTCAGCAATGCGGTTCAGGTCAGCTTGCAGAGTTCGAGCTTCGGCCAACAAACCCACTTGCAGCTTCGCGACTGACACAGCAGGGTTGCTGGAGGAAGCATCATAGTCTAGGCTTTCGCCATCTGCGCCCGCACCGACTCGGCGGAATGTGCTGACGAGGAAGTTGGCGATCGCAAAGAAGATCAAGATACCAAATAGGCCACTTAATCCACCCGTACCACCGAGGAACGGAATAAAGAAGAGAGGAGAAAATCCACCGCCACCACCATAACCGTATCCATACCCACCGCCATAACCACCAGGGCCAGGAGTATAGCTACGGGGAGCAGAGTAAGTGGGGCCACGACTGGGGGCTCTGAATGAACCACCGCCAATGCGTCCACCGCTACGGGCTGCCAACGCACCATCGGCATTACTCAGTGCCAGAGTCAGCACTAGGCCAACCAGAAGCACGGACTTTAAAAAAGGTTTGATTACAGAAAAAAGTTTATTACGCATAAGGCGTGCCTATCCAAGCTGACGAAAAAACAATCGGCTCCGGCTAATTCCAAACTTCAATTCAAAATTTCAATTCGGAATGTTTTTAACCAGTTCATGATACTGGTGGACAACCACCTGCCTGCAAGTTTTAGAACTCGGCTTGAGGCGGCTCACCCTTTGTCAAGAGCCGTAAACCTAGGGCACATCTATACTGTACTGTCTTACTCCGGGGGTAGGGCATCAGTCTGGAGGGAGTTATCCGTACTCAAGCTGCCTAGGTATCGCTCCTAGTTAAAACAGCGATCGCTAACCGCCGCCCACAATGGTGACAATCTCCAGGCGATCGCCTTCTTGCACTTGGGTATCTGCCCAAAACTGCCGATGCAGAATCTCACCGTTATACTCAACAGCAATCAAACGGGGGTTGAGTCCGAGTTGTTCTAACAAATTTGGTAGAAGGATAGAGCGGGAACAAGTTTGGGGTTCACCGTTCACTTGCACCGTAATGGCATCAGAAAAATTAGACAGACCAGACAGATCAGACATGAGGCTTGGCAATGCGTTCTTCGTAGGCGCGAATCGTTTGAATGCGGTGGAGCTGAGAGATGAAATATTGCGTAATTAAGGTAGGCTGATCGGCTTGCATAATGGCTCGTACCACTGCGACCCGCTCTGCGCCAGCGGCTAGAACATCATGAATATTATTCGTGTCAACGCCACCAATTACAAACCAAGGCACTGTCGCATGTTCTTTGGCGTAGCGAACATACTCCAGACCTGCGGCGGCTTTACCTGCTTTGGTTGGCGTTTCATAAACTGGCCCCACGCCAATATAGTCAGCCCCTTCTTGAATTGCCTGTCGCATTTCGTCTGGGTTGGTGGTGGAGCGACCAATCAACCGATGCGGGCCTAACAGTTGTCGCGCCGTGGCGATCGCCATATCTTGCTGACCTAAATGCACACCATCGGCATCTACAGCCAGGGCTAAATCTACTCGGTCATTAACGATAAATAGAGCGTTGTAATCTTGGCAAATTTGCCGCAGTTTTTTGGCATTACTGAAGCGCACATTGTCGTCTGCGGTTTTGTCACGGTACTGCACTAGAGACAACCCACCTTGGAGGGCTGCTTCCACCGTGGCAAATAGATTCTCGGTGGGAGAAGTGACGAGGTAGAGGTGCGATCGCTCTAGGAGTTGCTGTCGTTGGGGCACCAGCAAACTACTTTCTAGGGTGTAGACGCGATAGCGCATTTGTTTGCAAGCCATCCCCATTTCCGGGGTGTAAATCTTGCCGTATTCTTCCAGCACCCGGAGGGCTTCTTCGACACGGCACAAGTTGACCTGCAGAACTTGTTCAATGCTGGAGCGCTGCTCTTCTTGCGGGTGAGTGAGTTCTGTGCCTGGATCGCCTGGTGTATCGCGAGCCGCTCGCAGTTCTGGAGCATGCCAACGCGCCAATTCCTGCCGCATTTGCTTGCACTCGTCAGTCAGCGGTGCGCTGTTGAGGCCAAATCGACACCATTCTTCGACGATCCTCAAGCCTTCACGAGCCCGATCCAGATTGGCATCTAGAATGCGGTAGAGTGCGGGCTGCACGAGTTTACTCCCGGTAGGTCTATCGCCCATTAGAACAACCCCATTCCCATTCATGTTTCATCCTAGCGCCAGATTCCCCCTTCCTAGATAAAAATTTCTTGCCCGGAGAAGTCAGGTGTTTGCTAGAACTAAAACCCATTGCAAAGCACATGTGGGGGTAGGGGCAATAAAATCTTGCCATTTGTCGGTTGTTTAGTTTAACTATTCTTAAGTTTCTCAGTCAAACTTTGCAGATGGGGCAAGAGGCGGTTATTTTTAGCGGGTATCTAGGGTAAGATAGCTCCCGTTTTTATCGCTTGTTTTTTATCGCTGATTGGTGGGCTGTGTGGAGCGCCAGCGATCGCTAAATTCAACTATTGCCTTTCACCCAGTGCGGTCAAGAGGAGATTTGTGAGTATGACCCCCGACAACTATCAATCCTTGATCCAGCCCCCCAGCAGTCATGTTGGCTGGTATGCAAGTAACCGTTTGTTTTCCCACAGCTTGATGGGCGTAGGTCTGACCATTGCGGCTTGGGCAGGTTGGTCCACGGAGCCTGCGATCGCTCAGTTTGATGGGTCTGATGGGTCAATGCAGCTAGCCCAAGTGCCAGCTAGGGCCAGGGCCATGTCTAGCTTAAACTTGCTCTACGTCAATCCAGTCGCGGGGGATGACACAGTGGGCGATGGCGGTGAACGGGCTCCCTTCAAAACTATTACGCAAGCTCTCAAAGCAGCCCAACCCAACACGGTGATTGTGTTAATTCCGGGCACCTACAGCGCCCAGACTGGCGAGGTTTTTCCGCTCAAGCTGAAACCTGGTGTAACGATTCAAGGGGATACTCGCACTCGCGGCAAAGATATTTTGATTCAGGGTGGTGCTCCGTACCTCAGCCCCACCTTTGCCAGCCAGAACATTACGATTCTCGGAGTTCACCAGGCAGGTTTAGCAGGCGTTACGGTTACAAACCCCAATCCGCGAGGCTATGGTCTTTGGATTGAATCAGCCAGCCCTGTGATTCTAGAAAACACTTTTACAGGCAATACTCACGATGGCATCTCTGTAGTTGGCAGTAGTGCGCCTGTGGTGCGAGGCAACTACTTCTATGCCAATGGAGCCAATGGCATCACGATTTACGGCAACTCTCGACCCGAGGTGCGCGAGAATTTATTCATCAAAACTGGTTTTGGCATCAATGTCGCTCAGGATGCCGCGCCAACCATCATTGGCAACCGGATTGTGCAGAACCAAGACGGGATTGTGGTTCAAGCTAACGCTCAGCCGATTATCCGGGGCAACTTAATTGAACAAAACCTGCGGGATGGCGTGGTGGCGATCGCCCAAGCTCGGCCTGATCTGGGCAGTGCAGCTGATCCTGGCGCTAATATTTTCAGCAACAATGGTCGGTTTGACATTAACAGTAGTGCTTCTAGTCAAGCAGTTTCTGCTTTCGGCAATGAACTGAGTAGCGATCGGACTAGCGGACGCATTGATTTAGCTGGCACAGCTTTAGCAAGCACGGCAAGCACAACTCCTTCGGTTAGCGTTGCCCCCACCTCCTCGCCTGCTAGCATCGCTGCCCGACCAATCACCAATTCTGACAAAAGTGCAACTATCGCTCCGTTGGAAGTGCGGGTCGAGCCTTTCAAGCCAGTCAGCACAGCTCAGGCGATCGCAACTGCTCCAACAACGCCAGCGTTACCAACTATCAAAGCTGACTTTCCTGCGTTAAAGATCTTACCCAAAGCTGCCCCTCCAGCGGAGCCAACCGTTTCTGTTAAACCAACCACCGTTCCTACCCCAGTGGCAGCTTCAGCTCCCCCTAAATCACCTGTAGTTGAGGTTGCGGCCAAAGTACCACCCGCAGTTCCAAAACCAACGGTTGCAACTGTGTCCGAGCCGCCACCTCCTACAGCTAACGTTACCAACTCAACGGTTTCAACTTCTTTGGTTACCCCTGCGACAGTGGTAGTGGCTAACCCGCGCCCCGCAGTCACCACAACCAAACCTGTCACGACTGAACCCGTTGCGATCGCGATCGAGGTACCGACCCCCGAACCTGCGGCACCTCAGCCAGTCGCAACTCCGATTGAGGTGCCGCGTCCAAAAGCCATTAGTCCAGTGGTACAGGCAACTCAGCCATCTCAGCCATCTGTCACCAGCCCTCCTCCTGGCAGTGCGATCGCGATTGAGGTACCACCACCTGAAGCAGCTCCCGCGATCGCTACTGCGCCATCTAAACCAACAGCCCCGGCGATCGCAACTGCTCCACCTAAAGCCCCACCGGTTCCCAGTATGACTGCCGCCGCTTTTCCCGTCCCGAGCGAGTTAAAGCCGACTAGCAAGAAGACAGAAAAGCCAGCCGCGAAGGTAGCAGCCCAGCCATCTCCCGCTTTGCGCCCTCAACCGATCGCTGCCTACTCCTTCCGAAATCGGCGACCTGTGCCACCACCCATTAGCACAGCGCCTCGCTCCAATCCATCCAACTCCAAATCTCGCCAAGCTGCTCAGCAAATCACGTTGCCCCCCATCCCCAAATCTGGGGCCACCGCGATCGCGATTCCAGTGCCACCGCCAGAGACAACTCGTACCAGCCCAGTCCGAGTAGCGGCTCGACCTAGTCGTAGCCTCCAGTTACCCGTTTTGCCGCCCAAGCCTGTGGTTGTTCAACCTGTCACCCCCGCGATTGTAACTGCTGCTCCTTCTACCAGCATTGAGATTCCGGTGCCTGCGCCTGAGACTAGCGCTGTTATCCCGACCATGCTTCCAGTGCCTACTTCAGCGCCAGCGATCGCGGCTATCCCTCAACCTAGCTCTCCCTCTATCAGCGGTGATGTCTTACCAGTACCGGGACCAGACATTCCGGTGGGTCGGGGAGGTGGAGATTTGCCTAGTGTTTTGGTGGCGAGTAATCCCCTAGATGGCACCAACAGCCTGCCTTTCCCGAACCAAGGTGCGGCTTTAGGGTCGCGCTACCGCGTGGTAGTAGAGGTTGAGAGTGAGGGTGAGCAAGCGGAAGTTGCCGCGATCGCTCCCAGCGCTTTTCGCACTTTATGGAATGGGCGCATGGTGATGCAGGTTGGCTCCTACAGCAATCGCGACAATGCAAACAAAATGATGCAAACCCTCAATAGCCAAGGGTTAAAGGCAGCGATCGAACCTTTAAATTGAAGATTGGCCTGCAAACACCATTTCAGCAGGCCCCGTCATATAAACCCGTTGGTCTAGCTCTGACCATTCGATTTCGAGCGGGCCACCAGGAAGCTCAATCGTGGCACGGCGATCGCAGATGTCGTTCAGCACTCCCGCAACCAGCACTGCACAAGCACCTGTCCCGCAAGCTAATGTGATACCTGCACCGCGTTCCCAGACTCGCATCTTTAAGTAGTCACGGCGCACCACTTCAATAAATTCAGTGTTGGTACGTTGGGGAAAGACGGCGTGATGCTCGAATTTAGGGCCAATAGTTTCCAGGGCGATCGCGGCTACATCTTCGACAAACGTGATGCAGTGTGGATTACCCATGCTGACACAAGTTACATCCCAAGTTTGGCCAGCCACTTCTAGGGGTTGGGCAATCACTTTTTGGTCTGCTACAGCCAAGGTGGTTGGAATTTCTGCTGCGAGCAAATGGGGTTGACCCATATCTACTGTCACTTGGCCGCTCGCTTCAATCTTGGGTACCATCACACCTGCCAGGGTATGAATTTTGTAGGATCGGGGCAACAAAGACTCCGAACTCACGTTGGCATCAGCGGCTTCCAAATCTACCAGGAACTTAGCTAAGCACCGAATGCCATTGCCACACATTTCTGGCTCAGAACCATCCGAGTTGAAAATCCGCATTGTGTAGTCGTGGCCATCCTGATCAGGCAAAGCAAAGATCACGCCATCTGCGCCAATTCCGAAGTGGCGATCGCACCATTTCACGGCTTGTTCTGGCGTGAGGCAAGGTTCTGTGGAGGTGCGGTTATCAATCAAAATGAAATCGTTGCCTAATCCGTGGTACTTGGTAAACTCAATTCCCATAAACTTCTCCCTTAAGGTCGCAACCACTGTAAGCTGAACTGGGCAATTTAATGTTTAGCAATTTTCCCATAGCAAAGGATCGGAAGTTATGAGCAGCGAACTAGAAACAGGTTTGCCGAGCATTCGCCAACTCCAAAACTTTATTCGAGATGGTAAAGAAGTAGAGCTAAAGCTCTTGACTGGAGATTTGCTCACAGGCAAAATTCGCTGGCAAGATCAACACTGCTTTTGTTTGAGCGATCAGTATGATCAGCCCACTTTAATTTGGCGGCAAGCGATCGCTTTCATCAAACCCAAAATGTAGTCCGACTGCCCTCTATGGATAGGAGCCATCCTGCTACTTCTAGCTCTACAGTTCGCGGAGACTATCGGGTGGCAGGAACTCCTGTAAGGTTTCGCTAACGTTCGCCTTCACCACCGGAATTTGTAACATTGGCAGTTGCAAGGCGGGAGCAATCCACTGGCGCACCTGCACCAAAGAATCTCGGTTGCCACATAGCAGCAGGCGATCGCTTACCAAAATATCGGTGTCTCCAGTAGGAAAGCGGATAAATCGACCTTCCCGGCGGATGGCTTGCACCTGTACGTCATATTGCCCTTGTAGGTCTAACTCAGCTAATGTTTGGCCTGCCACTGGACTCTCTGCGGGCACCATTAGCCATTGGCAAGAAGAACTTTCCTTGGGAACTGCCGCTTCTCCCCTAGCTAGCTCATCAAACGCTGCCACTTCTTCTGACTGCCCCACAATCAAGAGGCGATCGCCCGGTTCTAGAATAGTTCGCGCGTCTGGATAATCCACCTCATTACCACCCGCGCGACGAATCGCCATCAAACTGACACCTGTGAGGCGGCGTAAATCTGTTTCTTCCAAGGTCATTCCTAGCAATGGCGAATGCTCTGGCAAGCCATACCACTTGCTGTTCATATCCTGAGCTGCCACCCGCAGATCGCGCGAAATTTGGTTAGCGGTGCGCTCCGGTCGTAGCCCGTAGTAGTGGCTATTGCGAATTTGCTGCACTTCTAGCTGAATGCTGGAGAGAGGAGCGCCCATGCTAGTAAGTAAGTGAGTCGAGAGTTCTAGGCTCGCTTCAAATTCTGGCTGCACCACTTCACGCGCCCCCAGCTGGTAGAGCAATTCAATATCTTTGTCTTTATTGGCTCGCACTACCACATCTAAATCGGGCGCAATTTCTAAACAGCGTTTGAGGGATAAGCGAGTACTCATGGGGTCGGGTAGCGCGATCGCCATACCCTGCGCTTTATCCACGCCTGCTTTTTCCAACACATGCAAGCTGCCCGCATTGCCATAGACGTAGGGGATTTCGGCATCTCGGAGTTGTTGAATCCTTTGTTCCGATTGCTCAATCACCAGCACTGGATACTGGTGTTCCTGCAACAATTGCACGATGTTGCGTCCGACTCGGCCATAACCACAAACCACCACATGATTTTTTAGGGGCACCTCTTCGGAAGCTGCTAACGGTAAATCAGTTCGGTCAAGATATCGTTTCAGCCAAGGCCAAGATTCCGCCCAGACAAATAGTTGCGGCACCAAGCGCAACAAGAAAGGGGTTACTACCAAGGTCACCGCTGTCGTGCCCAGAATCAGCAAGTAAACCCGCCGAGACACTAGCCCCAAGGCTTGTCCTTCACTTGCCAGCACGAAAGAAAATTCACCAATTTGCGCTAACCCGAACCCAGCAATCAAAGCTGTCTTTAATGGGTAGCGAAACAGAGTGACCAGAGGTGTGATGATGAGAAACTTGCCCACCAATACCAGCGCTACCAAGCCTAGAATCAGCTCCCAATTGTTCCAAAGAAACACTGGGTCAATCAGCATCCCGATCGCGGCAAAAAACAAGCTGGCAAAAATATCCCGCAACGGCTCCACGTAAGTTAGCGTCTGGTCGGCGTACTCCACCTCCGAAATCATCAGCCCCGCCACAAAGGCTCCCATTTCAATTGAAAGCCCCAAATGCTCTGTCAGCAGGGCAATCCCTAAGCAAAGTGCTACCACACCCAGCAAGAATAGCTCGCGGCTCTCGGTGCGGGCTAGCAACCGCAATAGGGGGGGAATAATCCAGATACCAACTGCCACTGCCCCCGCCGCAAACAAGCCAATGCGTAACAAGGCCCATCCCACCGCAATTCCGATCGCTTCGGCAGGCTGATCGAGGGCAGGCAATACGGCGAGCATTAAGCCCAACGCCAAGTCCTGTACCACCAAAATCCCCAGCATCACCTTGCCGTGGGGGGTTTCAGTTTCGTTGCGCTCCATCAAGCACTTGAGCACCACTGCCGTAGACGACAACGATAGGATGGCTCCCAAGAAAACTCCTTGAGCGGGAGAGGTGACCCAACCCATCGTGACTGAGGCGATCGCCGTCACCAAAATCGTTAGGGCAATTTGCAACCCGCCGCCGCCCAAACTGATCGCTTGGACTTTCTTCAGCTCGGCAAATGAGAACTCGACGCCTAACGCAAATAGTAAAAAGGCCACTCCAAATTGGGCCAACGTTTCTACTTGGACGAGTTCCTTAATTAGCCCTAAACCAGCAGGTCCAATAATCACTCCACCCAGCAGGTAGCCCAACAGAGCCGGCTGGCGTAGTAAAGCCGCAATCAGTCCCCCTGCCGCAGCCGCAGCCAAAACAGTCACCAGATCGACGATCAGCCTAAAGTCTTCTTGCACAGGTTCTTAAAAAAATGAGAGAAATATTAACGTCTACAAACTTCAGAATAAGAGGTTTTTACGACTCTGGGGAGAGTACAGCGGAGGTTTAGCTAGGAAAACGCCGCGATCGCACCGTTATTCGCCGCTCATCTTAATAATTGGTTGACTCCTAGGAAGTTACTCCTCTAAAATTTGTCCCGAAATGACTGGACAGACTTGGAAACAGATACAGAAATACTTAGTCTAAGTCTGACAGTAGGTCTGACAATAGTCGTGAAGGACATCTTGAGATTGTGATTGCTTCTCCTCCATCTCACCGCTTCAGGAATTGGTTGTTTCAGCTCGGACTCGCACCGTTAGGCGTGGTTACAGGAGCGATCGCCTCAATGACTCCTGCTCAAGCCCTGCAAGTTCAGATTACGCCTACAGCCCCCCAGCTCGGAGACACCATTTCTGTAGTCGTGCGGCAAGATAACCTGGAGGTCAGCAGCAGCCCCAGAGTGACCTTAGGTCAGCAAACCTTTGATACTTATCTCATCGGCCCCAATCGCTTCCGAGCTTTGTTGCCAACCACCCCCCTCGATAAACCTGGCACGCTGAAGATTCAAGTCAGTGGGGAAGGGCAGGTGAAGAATTTGGCAGTGCAGCTCCGCAATCGCTCCTTTCCAACTCAGAGCATCTGGCTCCCACCGGGCAAAGATGAGGACATTAGCGATGCCGAATTTAATCGCGTAGACGCCTTCAAGCGTTTAGTGACGCCCCAAAAATTCTGGCGCGGTCCTTTTGTGCGACCTAACCAAGGAGAAATCACCACAATTTATGGCATTCGCCGCTACTACAACGGCGTATTTGCCAAAGATTATTACCATTCAGGCGTGGATTATGCAGGAGCCACAGGTTCCCCTGTCGTTGCCGCCGCAGCGGGACGAGTCGCCCTCGTCGGTCGTGAATCCCAAGGGTTTAAGATTAATGGCAATGTCGTTGGGGTTGACCACGGCCAAGGTGTGCAGACGATTTATTTACACCTGAGTCGCATCAATGTAAAGGAAGGTGATATGGTCCGAGCGGGCCAAGTGATTGGCGCAGTCGGTTCTAGTGGAGCTTCGACTGGGCCACATTTACACTGGGGCTTGTATGTGCAAGGAAAGGCTGTAGACCCAGTACCTTGGCGTTATCAAGGCATGGAATAATCTTGTGGGAAGTTTTGGTAAATTTCGTCCAACAGTACGATTCTGGGGCAAACTAAAGCAAGGTGCTTGCAGCAAGGTTGCCCATTTGTAAGATGGTGGCGGGGAGCGAAGAGGCGTTATGAGTATTGAGAAAATTGTAGAGCAGGCCTTGCAGGACGGTTACCTCACACCAGCGATGGAAGCTGAGGTGGGTCGCATCTGTGACACGGCTTCCGAATTGTCGATTGAGGAATATATGGCCCTCGATCGCTTGATGGGAGCGTTACTAACGGGTGAAGTTGTGGCCGTACCCAGAAAGCAGTTCATCAACGTGATGGAAGAATTGGTGCTAACTGAAGCGATCGCTCGGGTCGCCGAAATTGAAGCTACGAGTGATTGCACTTTAGATTTAGGTGATATTGCTGCCTACGCCTTAAACCGTCTGCCACCCCTCTACGCCACCACTGAAGAAGGCGCTAACTACCAGCGCAACCGCGCCAAAGAAGAACTGCATGGTTTGATTGCTCAGCAGGTGAGTGAAGCGATCGCCCGGAACCTAGACCGACCCGAATTCTTCCCTGAGCGGCAAGCGATCGGCAAAAACTCTGGCGATGAAGTGTTAACTCAAGTCAGTACGTTGCTCCAGGTTTACGCTCCTAAGTTTGAACCCCAGCCCTCCGATAGCTAATTGCATTGGCAGATTTTGGGTGGTGTAGGCTTCATCTACACCACCCAAAATCATTACCTATGTAAATCCTTTTAAGGCTGCACTATGACTGGCGTTCCTTCGGCAACTTGCTGATAGAGCGCCACAATATCTTGGTTTCGCATCCGCACACAGCCGTGGGAAACAGCCTGACCAATTAACTCTTCCTGATTCGTACCGTGGAAGCCAATTTGGTTGTGGCCATCGGACCAAAAACCGATCCAGCGCAGTCCCAAAGGGCTATCAGGTCCAGCGGTGATGAGCTGCTCGGTAATGGGGTGCTGCCAAACTGGATTAGTTTGCATCTGAGTGATGGCAAAAGTGCCTGTAGGCGTCTCCCAGCCTACTTGACCAATCGCAATTGGATAACTCGCTTGCAATTTTTGGCTGCGGTACAAAGAAACCTTGCGATCGCTCAAATCTACCACAAGGCGAGTTTGAGCTTGAGCTAGCGTGACAGGCTTAGGCTTCAAGGACGCAGAAGCAGTCTTAACAGGTTGAAGCGGTAGGTTAATAGCGGGTTGCTGTGGCGTGAGGGAAGCAGCATTGGTCTGCGATCGCACCAGCAACGTTAAAAAAGCTGCGCCTAGGCACAGCAGCATAAAACTACGAGTGATCGATTCATCTCTAATCATGACTTCGTCACTTCATTGTGCCACAAACAGCTCCAGCACTAGCCAAAATCTGGATTCAACTTCTATTGTCAATTTACTCTGTCAAATTCCAAAGGGGCTATCTGTCTCTCAGGTGGTTTTTGTAAACCCTTTTTTCAGCAACCACGCATTTTTGTCAGTAACGACTCTACTTAACTGCGATCGTTCCCTGAAGCACTAAAGCTGTAGCTGCTTCGCAATTAAGTGGTCTAGCAAAGAAATAGCCTTGAGCATACTCACACTTCAAAGCTTTGAGTTGCGCCAACTGCTTAGCAGTTTCCACTCCTTCGGCAATTATGTCCATGCCTAAATTCCAAGCTAGGGTAACGATGGTGCGGACAATTTCTAAGTTCTCGCCATCAATATCGATGCGGTTAATAAAGGAGCGATCGATCTTTAGCGTGTCAATGGGGAAGCGGTGCAAATAACTGAGTGAAGAGTAGCCAGTGCCAAAGTCATCAATGGCTAGCTGAATCCCTAAGCTTTTGAGCTGTTGCAGCATCGTTGTAGCCACCTCAGCATTTTCCATCACCACACTTTCAGTAATCTCCAGCTTTAAGTAGCGAGGATTTAGATTCGTTTCTTGCAGAATTTGACTAATTTGGTTTACTAAATCAGGCTGGACAAACTGACGGCTGGAGAGGTTGACGCTGACGATGAGTGGACAAGGCGAGGAGATCAGTTGGTGCCAGACAGAGAGCTGATAGCAAGCCTGACGCAATACCCACTGACCAATCGGTACAATCAGCCCAGTTTCTTCGGCCAAGGGGATAAAGTCGGCAGGCGAGATCAAACCCCGCTCTGGGTGATTCCAACGAATTAAGGCTTCAAAACCCATGATGCGATTGGTTTTGAGAGACACAATCGGTTGGTACTGTAGCCAAAATTCTGGGGCTTCTGTTTCTCCAGAAATGGCTTGATCCTGAGTCTTGGCGATTGCTCGTCGGAGGTCATGCTCAAGTTGCATATGGGCCAGCGTCCCCCGATGCATGGAAGCATCAAAGATTTCGTAGCGCGTGCGGCCCATCGCTTTCGCTTGGTATAAAGCCAAATCTGCATCACGCAGAATTTCTTCAGGTTGGCTGTAATCGGTGCAACTGAGGGCAATGCCAATACTCGCTGTGGTAGAAATTTCGTGACCGCTGAGATAGAAGGGCAGTTGCAACTCTTGCTGTAGACGTTCTGCTACTCGAATGGCATCTTGAACGTCTTTAATATCTTCTAGCAGGATCGTAAACTCATCTCCACCAAATCGGGCAACGGTATCGCCAATTCTTAGGCAAGATTCTAAGCGCCGGGCGATCGCCACCAACAGTTGATCGCCCACCAAATGCCCTAGAGTGTCATTCAAGGTTTTGAAGTAATCCAGATCAACAAAGAGTAAAGCAAACACAGCACCAGAACGCCGCTTTACATGCTCGATCGCTCGGCCCAAACGGGCCATAAACAAGGCTCGGTTGGGTAGCCCTGTGAGGACATCATGAAACGCATCATGCCGCAGTCGTTCTTCAATGCGTTTGCGCTCAGTGATATCGAACTGAATAGCTAAGTATTGAAAGGGTTGTCCTTGCTCGTTGAGGTAAGGCACGATGGTTGTGTCTACCCAATAGTAAGAACCGTCTTTGGCTTTATTGCGAATTTCTCCTTGCCAAACTTTGCCTTGGTCAATAGTGGACCATAAACCTTGGAAAAATTCCTTGGGGTGACAGCTAGAATTAAGCATCCGATAATTTTGCTGCACCAGCTCTTCACGGGCGTACTGGGATAGCCGACAGAACTTGTCGTTCACATACTGCATCACGCCAGTTGTGTCTGTCAAAGCCACAATGGCAGCTTCATCCAGCGCGAGCTTGATGTTGGACAACTCTTGCTGTACATTTTGGAGCTTTTCCTGCCATTGCTGACACTCAGGTTGCTGAGAGGCGATCGCTTCTGAATGCAGGCAGTCTGCTGAAATTGGCGGCTGCTCACTTGCATCCTGGCTCTGTATGTCCCGCTGCTTAGTGTCCATATCTTTTCTCGGATGGGTGTCCCGCTACATTCATAGTTCCCTCCTGTTAGGAGAAAACAGAGTTTAGGATGAAGGCAGGACGTAACGTATTGTTTACATGTTGTGGGCATGGATTGGCAGGAAGTTTCTGGTAACTGGGTTTTAATTCCGCCGCGACCCATCGCGATCATCCATTTCTTGGGAGGAGCTTTTGTTGCGACTGCACCTCACGTCACTTACCGTTGGTTGCTAGAACATCTCAGCCGCCAAGGCTATGTAATCATCGCCACTCCTTTTGTCAACACGATGGATCATGGTGCGATCGCCCATCAAGTGCTGCGGAACTTTGAGCGAGCCTTTGCGCAACTCCAAACCAGAGGATTGCTGCAAAAGCGCTACTTCCCCATTTATGGCTTGGGACATAGCATGGGCTGCAAGCTGCATTTACTGATTGGCAGTTCGTTTGCTGTGGAGCGAGCGGGGAATATCTTAATTTCCTTCAACAATTATGCCGCGCGCGATGCCATTCCCTTGATGGATCAGCTTTCGCCTAGCTTTGCCGTTGAATTCACACCATCTCCGCTAGAAACGATGGCTTTAGTCTCTGAGCGCTACCAAGTACGGCGAAATTTGCTGATTAAATTTACCAACGATACGCTGGACCAAACCATAACCATGAGTGAAGTGCTGAAGGAGCGTTTTCCTGATATGGTGACGCTGCAAAAGCTACCGGGCAGCCACACCACTCCTTTGGGTCAAGATGTTGCTTGGAAAAGTGGCTCAGTTTTCACCCCGCTAGACGCGATCGCCCAGTGGATGAAGCAAGAGGTGTATCGGGAACTCAATCAACTCAAGCAATCGATTCTGCTTTGGCTCGATCCATTTATGAAGCTGTGAAATTATACGTTTATGGCTGTGACTCCTCGGCTATTGACTGATCCGTTTTTGCAACTGCCCACTCCTACTTCCATCCGGGTCGTCTGGTTCACAGAATTTCCTGGTTCCCAACATTTTGTAACCTACGGGCCTGGCTTAACGACACCCGCCGAGAAAAGTCGCGATCGCACTGTCATGGCAACCAGTAGCCAACTCAGTCGGACCCGTGAAGATCAAAAGTCACACTTGAATTCTCAAGTTGTTGATCTGATTAATGCTAGACCTGAGGAACGGCAGATTTGGCGGCATGAGGCGATCGTGAACAACCTCACGCCAGGAGTTCGGGTGCCTTATCAAGTAACGAGTGTGCAGGATGGGCAAGTAATTACGAGTCGAGTTTTTAGCTTGATGCCTCAGCCCACCCCACAAACGGCCCTCAAGATTTTGCTTACGTCCGACCATCAACTCAAACCTTTGGTTTCGGCGAATTTGCAAAAGGTGGTGGAAACGGTTGGCGCAGTAGATGCGGTGTTTTTTGCGGGAGACTTGGTTAATATTCCCGATCGCGCCTCCGAATGGTTTGATGACAATCGTAGCGGAGCCTTCTTCCCAGCTCTGCAAGGCCGAGCCGCCTACAAGTTGGAGAAACAAGGGCAGGAAACTATTTATCGGGGAGCCGAAATTATTCAGCATGCGCCTTTGTTTACCACGATTGGTAATCATGAGGTGATGGGACGCTTCTCAATTGAGAACTCCTTAAGTAGCCAATTTGATGATGCCGTCCCTCGGGCAATCGCCTCAGCTCGCTATCCAGAGCAAGCACAGTCTAATCAGCCAGTAGACGACTCCACTGGTTCCACGGCGCGCGCAGCTTGGATCAAAGATCATTCCTTCAACACAGATACCTACGAAGAGATCTTTACGCTGCCTACCAGTGAGACAGGCGGCAAAACTTACTACGCGGTTACTTTTGGTGACATTCGTTTAGTGGTCTTGTACGCGACCAGCATTTGGCGTGTCCCAGAAACTGGCCCTGAGATTCGCGGCAAGTACAGTGATCCGGTACCGCAGGGGAGTCAGCAGGCCAAAGAGCTATCTCAACTTAACCAAGAGCGTTGGGGCTATGGGCAACACATCTTCGAGCCGATCGCCCAGGGAAGCAAGCAGTACCAGTGGTTACAGCAGGAATTAAACAGCCCAGAATTTCAGCAAGCTAAGTACAAAGTGGTGATGTTACACCATCCCCCCCATTCCTTAGGCGGCAATGTTGTCCCACCTTACACTGACCCTGTAACTGTCAGCGATCGCACTGCGGATGGCACGATCCAAGCGGTTCGCTATGAGTACCCGCAAGAGAACAACTACTTGATCCGAGACGTGATGCCACTGCTAGAGGCAGCAGGCGTGCAGTTAGTGTTCTACGGTCACTGCCATTTGTGGAACCGCTTTGTGAGTCCCAGTGGCATGCACTTTCTCGAAACCTCTAATGTGGGTAACTCCTACGGTGCTTATCTAGAACAACCCAGGCCAGCAGTTCCCAGTTCTGACTCAGCGACTGGTACAGCGATCGGCAACCCTAACGGTTTAGCGCCTGTGGTCCCGACGATCGCACCACTCAAAGATGAAAATGGGCGATCGTTGCCGTATCTGTCGAGCAATGATCTCACCGCGTTCAGCATTTTCAACACAGCCGATGGCACGGTTAGTAGCTATTACTTCGACACCTGTCAGCCTCAATCATCAGTGATCAAATTTGATGAGTTTCAGCTCTTGCAAACTCCACCGACTAAACCAGCAACGCAGAGTTAGTCGGCGAAGCTAGTTTTTGGGCTTTAACTGGAATTTCAATCCGAAACTCTGTGCCTTGTCCAGGGGCGGAGTGACAAATTAGTTCACCGCCATGTTTGTCCGTCACAATTTGATAGCTGATTGACAATCCCAGCCCAGTCCCCTTTCCTACCGGCTTGGTGGTAAAGAACGGATCAAACAACTGTTTTTTGACAGCTTCCGTCATACCCATACCGTTGTCGGCAATTCGGATCACAACTCGATTGGAGTCCAGAACTGCGGTCTCGATGCGAATAAAGGTTGGCTGAGCTGATTGATCTGTAGTGGCTTGGTGCAACTCATCTACAGCATCGATCGCATTAGCGATCAGATTCATAAAGACTTGGTTGAGCTGTCCTGCATAGCACTCAACCATCGGCAATGGGCCATATTCCTTGATCACTTGAACGCCAAACCGCCCCACTTTTCCCTTAAAACGATGCTGTAGCAACAGTAAAGTGTTGTCTAAACCTTCATGAATATCCACAGGCTTCATCTCTGATTCTTCTAAGCGAGAGAAGTTGCGGAGAGACAGAACAATTTGCCGGATGCGCTCTGCTCCCACCTTCATGGAAGACAGCATTTTAGGTAAGTCTTCAGTTAAGAAATCAAGGTCAATTGCTTCAGCTTTGGCTTGAACTATTGCAGCAGGATGAGGATAGCTTTGCTGATAAATCTCCAGCAAATTCAGCAAGTCTTGAGCGTATTCGTTGGTATGGCTCAGATTGCCATAGATAAAATTAATGGGATTATTAATTTCATGCGCAATGCCAGCGACCAATTGCCCTAAGCTGGACATTTTTTCAGTATGAATGAGTTGCGACTGAGTCTTTTGTAGCTCCTTGAGAGTTTGCTCTAGTTGTTGGGTGCGTTGACGCAGATGATCCTCGGATTCTCGTAGCGCTGCGTCTGCTATTTGACGCTCTGTAATATCTTCATAAATCCCTAAAATTCCTACAACTTGACCTGCGGCATTATGCAACGGAATCTTACTGCTATCTAACCAAGCCTGCTTGCCGTCCGCTTGCAGTTGCGGCTCAATGATGTGATATTCTGGCTGATTTGTTTCGATGAACTGGCGATCGCAACTCTGAAAAAACTCGGCTTCTTCTGGTTTCCACGCTAACTCATAATCTGTGCGACCCACGATTGCTTCTGATGCTGCTAGGCCTGCATCCAGGGCAAAGCTACGATTGCAACCCAAATAAACTGACTCATGATCTTTCCAGAAGATCGCTTGTGGAATTGTGTCGATCACCAGCTTCAACATTTGTTGAGAATCACGCAAAGCGATTTCCATGCGTTGGCGTTCTACAATCTCATCTTCCAGCTTTTGATTGGCGGCTTCGAGTTGCGCTGAACTGGGTAACGACAAAACTTGAGGAATCAAAGACCTTAACTCCAAGGCAGTGTAGAAAGAAACTGCCGCAGTAATAGCTTTGAGGAAACCCGATATCCAATAATGGGGGTGCCAGAGCGTCCAAATGTCCATCAAGTGGGTGGTACCACAAGCAACAATAAAGATACCAAATAAAATAAAAATTCCATTAAAAGGAATGTCCCGCCGCTTGTGGACAAAGTATACCAACATCAGCGGAATCGAATAGTAAGCTAGGGCAATAATTGAGTTAGAAGCAATATGCAGCCAAACAAGTCCGGGTTGCCAAAGATAGCAATGTCCATGCGGAATAAACTGACTTGAATCTAAAAATATTTTCCAGAATTCCGGCATAAACCTACCTCAAAAAATTGCCACAGCAGGAGATACCGAAAGGCATCTCAAGTAAAGCTTAAAAAAAGTTCTGTTGCCCCTCGAAGCAAAAATTCAATAAAACAAAATTTGAGCCTTCCAGGATTCACATAAACTCTGTGTTTCAAGTTTCACTCGACTCAACTCGATTTATGATTCGCTACTACCCTAAGCAATCACTTCACAGTGTTCTTAAGCTTCTCTCTAGTGATACTCCATTCACTTGAAAACTAACCTGACAATTATTCGGTATTAGTGAGTTCAATTCTGAGAAGTCAGTCCGTGATGGCACTGAATCAATATCAATGAATTCATTAGTCCGGATATTTTTTATTAGTAAATTATGCAGTTGTAGAGTTTTTATCAATTGACAGAGCAATCAAAATCAACTATTTACAGTCTTAGAAGCCCTCTTATCAATTCGATTGCACGGCTTTTGATGCCCCAACAGCGTAGCCCTGGCAGAGCACGAAAAATTAGAAGAGCGGAGTATATTAGTTGATGGCAGAGGCTCGTACAAGTGTCAGAAGGCATTGTCTCCAGGCGATCGCTGATGATCCTTAACTGGGCTGCTAACTACTTGGCAGCGTTGCCGCTTCACATCTGGTTCCACTCTATTCATCGTTGCTATGACATCTGAAAAACAAGATTTGGCAGATTCTTCCGGGCAGTCAGGGTTCTGGAAATCCCAACGAGAAAATTTTCAGATTCTAGCGATCGCTTTAACTTTGGCCCTTTTCATTCGGGCCTTTGTTGCAGAACCTCGCTTTATTCCGTCTGACTCAATGGTGCCAACTTTATTAGTTGGCGATCGCTTGGTGGTGGAAAAGCTTTCTTACCGCTGGCACTCACCGGAAACAGGCGATATTGTCGTCTTCGATCCACCATTGCAATTGCAGACGCAAGGCTACAGCAAAGAGCAGGCTTTTATCAAGCGTATTATTGGCCTGCCCGGTCAGACTGTGCAAGTGCAGCAGGGCAAGGTTTATGTAGATAACCAGCCGCTGAAAGAACCGTATATTGCGGAGCCGCCCGCTTATGAGTGGGGGCCAAGGCAAGTCCCGGAGGGGCAGTTTTTCGTCATGGGCGACAACCGCAACAACAGCAACGACTCCCACATTTGGGGCTTCTTGCCAAAGCAAAATATTATTGGTCGAGCTTGGTGGCGCTTTTGGCCGTTCTCCCGAATTGGGCAGTTCTAGATCAGCTTAGAAGCGCAGCTAGAAACACAGCTAAAAACGCAAATAGTGCATCAAATCAGTCGTTACGGTACTAGGCAGAGAAAGCCGTCGTTGCAGATCTGCCAGGTTGCGGTAAGGCCCTGTAGCTAAGCGGTTTTGCACGATCGCTCTAGCCAAGAACAAATCAATCGGTGGCACTTTGAGCAAAACTTCTACAGAGGCCGTGTTGGGATTAATGGGCTCAATTGTGACCAGACTCTCAGCATCGTAATAACAAAAATTGAGAATCGGTGCAAAGGGCCGTAGTCGCTGGACGGGCACTCCTAAAACAGCGGCCATATCTTCCAGGCAGCAAAACTGCACGCCTGCTTGAGTGAGTTCTGCTAGCGATCGCGCTTGATGGATAGAAATTCCGGGTAAACGTAACCAATCGTCCACTGTGGCTTGATTGGCATCGATTTTAACTCCCAAGGAGACGGCTAACTGAACTTCTTCTAGCGATTGCAGACGGTAATAAGGATCATTGATCAACCGCGATCGCAGTGTTGTAGAGGCAGCCGCGATCGGAGAACGAGTCCGAGCTACAGAGGTTAACCAATCTAAAAATGCCATCTCAGGTTTCAAGTCACGCTATCTAATAACTGTCGGCGCTTTTGCTCAAACTCATATTCTGAAATCAAACCATCTTGGCGCAGTTGATCCAGTTGGCGTACTGCCGTTGTGATCGCGCTAACTTTTGCAGGATCAACAGTTGGCCCTGTAGGGTAACGGACGGTGGGGCTAGCTGCTATTCCATCGTTAAAGTTGCGATCGAACTGATCGGAGTCTTGACTTAGGTACCAAACTCCTTCAATTGCACTGGCAATTTTAGGAATGGGCGTTGCCAAAGACAACAGTAGGTACAGCATACCCCAGCGGTATTGACCGAGATAGAGCTTGTGCAACCCTGCGATCGGTACGATCACGCCAGCAAAGGCTAGGGCTGCTGCTAGTTGACGATTTTTTGGCTTGTTTAGCATACTCTGCTCCTTGGCGGCACCTAGATGCATCACGGTCGATCCTATGGATTAAAGGTAACAGCAGCGCTTTTGTTAGCAGTAGATTTCAATTTGCAAAATAAGCCCGTAGACTTTGGACATCGTAGTTGTGATTTAAGTTACTGACACCTACCCAAGATCACCCAGGTGCCTGATGTCGAGTTCTAGCAAACACAGTACAGTAGTAAAAGAGTTTTATTTCAACGCAGGGTACTGAAACTAACCTGGAAACCGATATTAAAGTTGCTAGTAACCAAGCTCAGCAGCGTAAGTCGTCTCTAGCTTTGCTCGCAGCTTAGCCATCTCGTCACCTTAGATACAGACCAGGTGGGCACCCTAGTTAACATCTACCTATCCTTATTTTTTGCCATTGCTAAGGCTTCTGGGCAATAACGCTTAGAACAGCTGAGCAGCTTGGCACTTAGCAGAAACCAGTTAGTAAATTGCCTGAAACGGGTGATTTATAGTTGTAACTGTTCCTTTAATCTGCTGGGATTCGTTGATTTTTTATTCAAAAATTTTAAGGCCGCTGATCAATGCCACAGACTTCTTTTTCAGCAGACTGGCTTCAGAAATTTTCCGATCCCTACGCCATTCTTGGTATTTCTGTAGCGGCTGATGATAGTCGAGTTCTGAAGCGCTATCGTAACATTGCTAAAGTTTTACATCCTGATAGCTTTGGAGCTACTGAAAGTGAGACTAAGCAGTTAGCCAGCCAAATTTTTGCCCGTTTGGTCAACCCTGCCTATCAGAAGCTGAAGCAAGAGAAAGACCGCACTGAATCTTTAGGATTGCTCCGGTTTCAAGTACGACGCTTGAAAAGAGAAGGAGCGATCGCCCCTAAAACCAAATTAGCTCAACAGCTTAGCCAGCTTAGCCTCAAAGATGCTGAGGTATTTTATGAGCAGGCGATCGCCGAACTTGGCGCGACCCAGTTTCAGCCCATCGAGCGCTTTGCCTCAGTCACTCAACAACTGTTAGAACTAAATCTGGTCTATCTACAGTTGAAGCTAGATGACGTAATTCTGCGCGAAAAACGCACGGGGCTTGTCTCTAGCGCTCCCGCCCAAACCATTGAATTTGCGCCTGCTAGCCCGCAAGAAGCACTTGCAACGGACTATGCCTACCAACATGCTAAGCGAGCTAAGGAATACTTAAAGAAAGAAAACTTAGCTCAAGCAGTTCAGGAGTTGCGAGATGCCATTAAAATTGAGCCGACTCAAGGGGAGTACCACGCTTTACTAGGATTTGCCTACTTCAAGCAAAACCTTTCCGGGATGGCTACCGTTCATTTTCGCCAAGCTCTCAAACTCAATCCTAAAGAACCCTTAGCGCTGCACTATGCGGCTAAGCTCAACCTCAACCTAGAAGATAAAGTGCGGCCTACCCAAACCACTAAAAAAAGTGGTCTTTTTGGCTTGTTTGGAGCCAAAAAACCTTGACCGAACCAGCTGAGGTACGGATTCGCGCAGCTATCCGCCGATCAAGCCCTGCATTAAAATTAAAGTAAGCCATGAGAAGGCGATCGTCGCTTCTCATTTTGCTTGGTAGTTGACCCAAGAAATAGCAATGGGATTTTTTGACTCTGAGATTGTGCAGCAAGAAGCAAAGCAGTTGTTTGAGGATTATCAATCCCTAGTGCAACTGGGCAGCAGCTACGGCAAATTTGACCGAGAAGGCAAAAAGCTTTTCATTGAGCGGATGGAAGGGCTGATGGAGCGCTACCGCATTTTTATGAAGCGCTTTGAGCTATCGGAAGATTTTATGGCGCAAATGACCGTGCAGCAGCTGCAAACACAGTTAGGTCAGTTTGGGATGACGCCCCAACAGATGTTTGAGCAGATGAACCTTACCCTAGAGCGGATGAAGGCTGAGGTAGAAAAAACCTCTTAGAGGAGCAAGCTGGATAGACTAGGTCAACGCACGACCTGGCCCATATACTCGCCCCATAACTGAGCTGCTTGGCCGCTGCTGCCAGTAGTGGGATCGTTGTTGTCGTTGCCCAACCAGATCCCTGTAACTAGAGAGCGGCCAGGAATGTATCCAACGAACCACAAGTCAACGCTGTCGTTTGTAGTTCCTGTTTTTCCCGCTTCTCCCAGGCCTAGGGAGGCACTGCGTCCCGTTCCGCTCTGCACGACTCCCTGCAACAGCCCGGTCATCGTATCTGCGACTTCTGGCGGTAGCACAGAAACGTTAGCTTCCGAATCTTGGTCGTAGGTATAGATCACTCGACAAGTTTGGAAGTTATTGCGGTCTTGACAATCACTGCTATCCAAAATGCGTTGAATAGCATGGGGACGATGGCGGACTCCACGATCGGCTAGGACACTAAAAGCGCCTGTCATTTCCAGAGGGGTGACTTCACTTTGGCCTAAGACGAGACCTGGGACAGGATTAAGCTCAGACTGAATGCCCATTCGCCGAGCTGTTTGCACGACCTTATCTAAGCCCGCATCTTGAGCAATCCTGAGGGCGATCGGATTTTCGGAGAGGGATATGCCGCTATACATATCTAAGCTGCCACCTCCAGCGTTACAGCCACTAAACGATTGGCCACCCCAGTCTAGAGGAGCGCAGGAATAAGGCTTTCCCGGCGAAATTCCTTGCTCCAAGGCCGCGGTGTAGCTAAAAATTTTGAAGGTAGAACCAGGCTGGCGTAGAGCTTGGGTTGCTCGGTTAAATTGACTTTGCTGGTAATCGACTCCACCGACTAAAGCCAGGATAGAGCCGTTGCTGGCATCTAGCGTGACGATCGCTCCTTGGGAAAAATTGTAGGTGGCTCCAACATTGGCGACTGAATTTCGCAAAGCAGTTTCTGCCAAGGTCTGCATTTGCAGGTCCAAGTTGGTTTCAACAATAAAGTTACCTTCTTCTGCGAGTTGCTTGCCGAGCAGAGTTTGCAACTCATCAAACACATAGCCATAGAAGTAAGGCGCACGAGTACTCTCTAAAATTTCCCTGGCTTTAGGATTAATTTCAATGCGCGATCGCCGGGCTCGCTGGGCTTCTTCCAAGCTCACCATGCCCATCGCTGCCATTCGATTAATCACGCGATCGCGGTACTCTACTGCTGCCTGGTAATCACGAATGGGGTTGAAGCTATTCGGGGCGGGCAAAATCCCTGCCAGTGTCGCTGCTTCTGAGAGGGTTAGATCTTTAGCCGACTTGCCAAAGTAAAACTGAGCCGCATCCTCAAAGCCAAAGTTACCATTGCCCAAGTACACTCGGTTCAAATACATCTTGAGAACCGCGTCCTTGCTGTAAAGCATTTCTAGCTTCAGCGCTACGATCGCTTCTCGGAGTTTGCGTCCGGCTGAATCTTGAGTGCCGACATAGTCACGGAACAAGCTGCGAGCCACTTGCTGGGTGATCGTGCTGGCACCCTCGCGAATGCCTCCACCCCGAATATTGGTTAGTAAGGCTCTTAAAATCCCAATCGGATCAACGCCTAAATGCCAGTAAAATCGGCTATCTTCCGAGGCCACTACTGCCTTGGGTAAATAAGCTGAAAAATCCGAGAGTTTATTCAGTTCTAAGTGGGCGTTGTTGCGGGCAGGGCTTAGCGGTGTTTGGCGATCGCGAGCGTAGACCATGACTGGTCCTTGGATCGATTTGGGCAAGGGGCGCACCGAAAACTTAGTCCACTCAATACCCACCAATAAGGCTGTGATCGCTGTAAGGCCGCTCACCCCGTAGAGACTATAGCGAAACGCTTTGACGTACCACGGGGGAGGGTTGTGATACTGGATGCGAACCGCTGCGGCAAGCTCCGGTGGCCCCAGAGTCAGAATATCACCGTGATACAACGTGGATGTATTTACACGTCGCTTGCCCCGGTAGATGCCATTGGTCGAGTTTTCATCCTTAAGCACAAAGGGCGTTTGCTGCTGGCGATCGCGAGTCAGGGAAAGATGAATCTGACTGACAACGGGATTGCGCACCACAATGTCACAGGACTTGGAACTCCGCCCCAACAGGTAGCGATCGCCCAACAAAGGATAGACTTCTGCCTTTTCAGTCCCAGCATCTTGCACCCACAGTTCTGGCACCCTTGCATCCGGATTCAAGGCAAGTTTGGAAAAATCAATCTTAGCCTGAATGGTCTGTACAGCTTGGGTCAAGTTACCCAACAGGGTTTTAGATTGACGAGGGGGCTGGGGAGGAGTCATTCACTACCAACACAAATTTAGCTAAAGCAATCGGAAGCAGTATAAACAACATTTGACTGAAGTTGAGTCAAGGATGTTGCGCTTGTTGCAGTTATTCAGCGGCAATTCAGAGTTTAGGTGGCAACCTCATGAGTTGATAATATTGATTGCCTAGCCAACTATCTTTACCCGCTTCATCCCCAATCATACAAGCTAGACTTAACTGCTGCTGTCAACAAACCGCTAAGTAGTCTGAGCTTAGCGCTGAGTAGAATCAGGATGCGAATCTCCCTTAGCAACATCCTCCCCTCTGAAAGTAGCAATTAACAAACAAACAATCCCAACATTAATAAACACATCAGCAATGTTGAAGACCGGAAAATCAATCAGCCGAAAATCCAAAAAATCGACGACTCGACCCTCCAGAAAGCGATCGATACCGTTGCCTGCTGCACCACCTAAGATGCAGCCATAGCCAGCCTGCTCCCAGCGATTCATCCTCGGCCCGAACAAACCCAGCGCCACCAGAATTAAGCTAACTCCCAAAGATAACCAGCGCAGCCAGTCACCACCTTGACTGAACAAGCTAAAAGCAGCACCCGTGTTAGTCACATAGGTAAAGTGAAAGACATTGGGCCAAAGTGCCCAAGATTCGGGAGGAATCGTCAAGTCAAACTGAGTTACAACCCAGTACTTAGTCACACGATCTAAAATCAAGCTAATGAGAGCTGCAAGCCAAAAAAAACGATTCTTCCAATTCATAGCAACTGGGTTAGAGAATTTCAAACCAACTAGGCACCCACCAAGCACTACGAGGCAGCAGACAACGTTACTTGATTTAGCCCACTTCAGTAAAACATTAAGTGTCGAATCGTAAAGGCTAAAACTGTGACTGCACAAGTAAGGGCCAATTGGCCTGGCAAAGCATAATAAGAGTACTTCAATACTGCTTCTAGCAATGGACTCGTAGCATTCACCCAGCTAAAAAGATAGCCAACAATCAAATACACCAAACCAACTAAGTGAACGCTCAGCAACCCGCAAAGACAACTAAAAGTCAAAGCCTCTAAGCGAGGTGGAGCCTTAAAAGCCAATGAACCACATACCCAGGCTCCTGGCACAAATCCTAGCAAGTAACCAAACATTGGCTCTCGGATATAGCCAAAGCCCCCACCTTGAGTAAACACTGGAAAGCCAGCTAGACCCAGCGCTAGGTAAGCAATTTGGGAAAGTACCCCGGCATTTCTCCCACCCAAACAGCTAGCCAATAACACTGCCCCAATTTGACAAGTCACCCCTAGTGGATAAGCTTGGATGCCAGAGCTGTCCCAGCTCCAAGGCGGGCTAGTAATCGACGCCCCTAAAAAGGTGCCACCAATCGTTAAGATTAGGCCGATAAAGGCCCAGAGTAGTTCAATGGGAGCAGCCACTATGGGTTCAAGAATACAGAGCGATGGGGGCGGGAGTAACAAGATTATCCTCTCCTAAGCTAGAGGTTTAACGACCTCCAAGATCTAAAGCGCTGATCGCAATAAGTCTGTAAAAGCTTATTTATAACGCTTGAGAATCAACTAGCGTGAGAAGCAATATCAGTTGATTTGCCTTTAGTGTTGGCATTGTATCACTGGATTGGAAGCACCTACGCTCCTGGCCTGGAAGTACAGCCTTCAGCACCAGAGTTGTTTAATTCAGGCAGTAAGCAGCAGATCAAAATTGCCTTAATCTGTCAAAACAGGCTCAATTGCAGCCGCCTGATTTACTGTTTTTTTGGGATTGAAGTAAGCTTCTAAAACCTGCCGCACCATGGGAGCTGCAAACGAGCCACCACCGCCACCAGAGTTTTCGCCAAACGCCACAACTAAGACTTGTGGCTTATCAAGGGGAGCATAAGCTCCAAACCAAGTATGAGATTCGCGGCCAAAGTCCTCAGCAGTACCACTCTTACCAGCCGTTGGCGGAATTGTTGATACATTGAGAGCAGCGCCAGTGCCACCGTCCACAACCTCTCGTAAGCCTGCCCGCAAAACATCAACGGTTTCAGGTCTGAGCTGCAAAGATTCGCGCCAGTTTCGGGCAGCTTCATTGTCCTTGAACAGGTGAGGCTTAACTTTGTAACCACCATTAGCAGGCACAGCAAACATCACTGCCACTTGCAAAGGTGTGGACTGAAGAAAGCCCTGGCCGATCGACATATTAACGGTGTCCCCCAGGTACCAGCCTTCCCCTAATTCCTTGCGCTTCCAGGCATCATCTGGCACTAAACCTGCTGCTTCTTCAGGTAGCTCAATACCCGTTTTTTGGCCAAATCCATATCGTCGAGTCCAGGGAATGAGGGTCTGGTCACCAATTCCCATAGCGATTTGGTAGAAGAATGTATCGCTGCTCCATTTCAAGGCTCCTGCAAACCCTAAAACGCCAAATCCAGCTCGGTTCCAGTCACCAAACTCGATGCCTCCCACAGTGATAGAAGGGTAGGTATTCAGGACAGTATCCGGAGAATATTTATTGGATTCGATCGCGGCTGTAGTGGTGACAATTTTGAACGTACTTGCAGGTGGATACCCCTGCACGGCTCGGTTGACGAAGGGATGGTCTTCACTTTGCAAGCGCTGCCATTGAGCATCTGTAATTCGGGTCGAAAACAGGTTTGGATCGAAGGCAGGGCGGCTAACCATGGCCAGAACTGCACCATTGTTCGGGTCCATGGCTACGATCGCGCCTTTGCGATCGCCCAGCGCCGTTTCCGCTGCTTTTTGCAACTTCAAATCTAAGGTTAAGCGGACATCTCTACCTGCCTGAGTTTGCTTCTCACCCAGAATGCGGACAACTTGACCCATGCCATCCACTTCAACTTGCTGGCCGCCCCATTCACCCCGCAATTGTTTTTCATAGGCCGACTCTACGCCCATTTGGCCAATCACATCGCCGAGGCGGTATCCTTCATCCTTACGTTTTTCCAGCTCTTCATCGCTCATCTCACCTGTGTAGCCCAGCACATGAGCCGCCAAGTCTCCGTGAGGATAGTATCGAACGGCTTCCGCATCAACCTCCACCCCTTCCATCTCGCTGGAGTACTCGGCTAAAGCTGTAACTTGAGCTGGACTTACACCCCGCGCAATCCTGACTAAATAGGGAGAAGTATACCCTGCTTGTTCTAGCCGCTTTTGAATTTCTGCTTCGGGGATCTGCAAAATCTGAGAAAGTCGATTTAAAGTCGCAGGCCACTCAGATTGCTTCCGCGCCAATGGCCACAAAAACACTGAGTGCGACAGGCGACTACCAGCCAAGATGCTGCCGCCTCGATCTAAAATTTTGCCGCGCTCTGGTTGCTTGGGGATCAAGCGAATGCGATTATTTTCTGCCAACTGGCGGTTCCGATTTCCTTCGACCAATTGTAAGTAAGCCAACCGACCGCCAATTCCACCCAACATTAATAAACTGACAACCAACATGAAAGCTATAGACTGGTAGCTTCTGCCAACCGTACGCGCTGCGGGTTGTTGAATGATGGGAGGAGATTGTGTCAAAGTCATAAGGTCGGAAAAATTGTGTCCGGAGAAATTAGTGGCAGTGAGTTTTTACCTAGTCTACCGCTAGTCTCCCCGCCAAGCGCAAATCTTGATTTAGTGAAGAATTATTGCATGCCGACTGGGTTGCGCTGTTAAAGTTATTTGCTTAACAGTGTTTAGCTTTTAATCTACAAAACCAGTTTGGGCAGGCTATAGATTAGAACAGTCCCATTCCTTAACCTTGGTTAGGTGGATAAAATAAACCAAAGCCGGTTCTTGCCTCTCTCAAAGGGTAGAAATTTAATTTGGCTTTGCGTTCGTGGGGAAATCAGCGCAGGAAATCGCCACTATGTCTCAGACTGCTACACAGCGTCAGGATGCGATCGGCATCGATACTGAGTTTGATGTTGAACTTCGTAAGGTTTTCAAGGTCTTTAATAGTGAAGCAGTCGTCCGAGGCATCGATCTTAGTATTCGCAGAGGTGAGTTCTTTAGCATTTTGGGTCCCTCTGGGTGTGGCAAAACGACAACCCTTCGATTAATTGCTGGCTTTGAAACTGCTACTGCTGGGGAGGTGCTGATTCGACGCCAAACCATGAATCAGATTCCACCTTACCGTCGTCCTGTCAACACAGTTTTTCAAAGTTACGCCCTATTCAATCACTTAACGGTTTGGGACAACATTGCTTTTGGCTTGAGAATTAAACGCCAAAGTCGAGGTGAAATCCGTGAACGAGTAGGCGAAGCATTACGGTTGGTCAAGATGGAGGCTTACGCCCATCGATTCCCAGCTCAACTCTCTGGAGGGCAGCAACAACGAGTTGCCTTGGCGCGGGCTTTGGTAAATCGTCCGGCTGTGGTGCTCTTAGATGAACCGCTAGGGGCTCTAGACCTGAAGCTACGAAAAGAAATGCAGGTCGAGCTGTCCAACCTACATCAAGAACTGGGGGTCACCTTTATTATGGTGACTCACGACCAAGAGGAAGCTTTGAGCTTGTCAGACCGCATCGCTGTCATGCATGAAGGCAAGATTGAGCAAATCGGTTCGCCTACTGAAATTTACGAACGACCCCGCACGCCATTTGTGGCAGATTTCATTGGAGACACAAATCTTTTCCGAGGCAAGGTTGTAGAGGCAGATACCGCTTCCTTAAAGGTAGAAACAGAAACTGGACTCAAAGTTATAGCCAAACCTTGGGAATCTGGCAATTCACCCATCACGGCTCCAGTCGTGGTGAGCGTCCGACCGGAAAAGATTCAGGTGAGTTTGTATACACCTAGCGTGTCCCATAATTGTTTTGAGGGACGACTGAAGCATGTGATGTATTTAGGAACGCATGTTCATTATGTGGTGGAGCTGCTTTCCGGCGATCGCGTCACAGTCATGCAACCGAATACAGTCGGTGCCCTGCCCGATCCTGAAACTCCCATTTACGTTTATTGGGCCGCCACAGACTGTCTGGCTTTAACTGCATAGGTAGCACAACAACATTTTTCAAGACAGCATGTCAACGCGACGGCAATTCTTAAACACTACAGCATCCGCGCTTTCGGGGCTGGCGCTTTCCAGTTGTGGTTGGACTCTGGCCCAAGTTAGGCAATCCGCAGCTCAGCCTGGCACCTCCAACAAGCTCTATATCTACACCTGGTCTAACTACACGGATGAAGATTTACTGAAGAGCTTTAGTGAGCAAACTGGCATTGAAGTCATTACCAATGTCTTTGACTCGAATGAGTCGATGTTGGCCAAAATTCGGGCAGGAGGTGGTTCGGAGTACAGCATTATTTCGCCATCCGACTATATGGTCCGCCAGATGAGCGAAATCGGACTCTTGAGCGAGCTGGATCACAATCGTTTAAGCGGTCTCAACCAGCTTTTGCCACGCTTTCAAAATCCTGTTTATGACCCTGGCAATCGCTATAGCATCCCGATTAGTTGGGGCACCACCGGACTGATCTATAACGCGCAGAAGCTGAAAGAACCTCCTACAGATTGGAATTATCTCTGGGACAACCAAAAGCAATTAACTCAACGCATTACCTTGATTAATGATGTGCGCGAGGTGATGGGCGCGACCCTACGGATGCTGGGCTATTCTTACAACTCCACGCAACCTGCCCAGTTAGAGCAAGCTTACGAGAAGTTAGCGGCTTTGAAACCCGCGATCGCTACGTTTACTTCCGATGCTTGGCGCGACCAAATGGTGGCAGGAGATTTATGGTTAGCGATGGGGTACTCGGCTGATGCCATTAAAACAGCTCAAGACAATCCAAATCTCAAGTATGTGATTCCTCGCAGTGGCACATCTTTATGGACTGATACGATGGTGATTCCCAAGTCAGCTCCAAATCCTGAAGCCGCTTATGCTTGGCTCAATTTTATTTTGCAGCCATCGATCATGGCTCAGGTGTGTTATCGCCTGAAGTTTGCCACTCCTAATCGCGCGGCGATCGCTCAGTTACCCGCCGACATCCGCAACAACACCAACCTATTTCCGCCAGAATCACTGCTGACTAAGTGCGAACAAATCGCTCCTATTGGGCAGTTCAGCGAAGTCTATGATCGCTACTGGACGCAGCTAACCAGCAGTTAAATAATAGTCGTCTCTCTTCTTAGGTCTACGCATGACGCCTCTTGCTTCCAGAAATACTCCCACTGCATCGGATATAGGTCGTCCGGAGTCAAAGTGGTTAGGGCCATTGGTCCTGTTAGGGCCATCTGGCATTTGGCTAGGTTTGTTGCTAGTGATGCCAGCCTTAGTAATTTTGGAGTTAAGCTTCGTCCCAGGCATTCGACCAGGAGATGTCGTTAACCCTTCAGGTTTAGACAACTACACTCAGATCTTTCAGCCGATTTATCTACAAGTCATTGGGCGATCGCTATTTTTCGCCATTAACACCACCATTATTTGCCTGTTATTGGGCTTCCCGGTAGCTTATTGGATTGCCCTTCTGTCTCCGGCGCGTTGGCGCAATTTATTGTTACTGTGTTTCGTGCTACCGCTTTGGACTTCGTCGTTGCTGCGCTCTTACGCCTGGATCACCATCTTGAGGCCGACAGGTGTCCTTAATACTTTGCTCGCGAGTATCGGCTTGCCGCCTTTGACTTTACTGAACAGCAGCTCGGCTGTATTAATTGGCATGAGCTACAGCTTATTGCCTTACATGGTTCTAATTCTTTACGCATCTTTAGAAAAACTCGACCGCAGGCTATTAGAAGCGGCGGCTGATTTAGGAGCTCATCCCAGCGAAGCGTTTTGGAAGGTGACAGTACCGCAGACCTTACCAGGAATTGCGGCTGGCTCCTTACTCGTGTTTATTACCGGGTTAGGCGATTTCGTGGACCCCGAACTGTTAGGCGGTGCTTCTAGCATGACTGCGGCCCGCCTCATTTACAACCAGTTTCTCGGGGCTACGCAAAACTGGGGATTTGGGTCCGCTTTGAGTATGCTGCTAATTTTGGCGGTTAGTCTGGCGATCGCTTTGCTAATTAAGTATGGCGATTCCACGTCGAAACGCTAAATTGGGCGAGCGCCGGGTCATACTAAGTCATCAGGGTGCCAACATTCAGGATTCAGACACTATCGCTCGAAGGATTCATGTTTCTGTGATTGGACCGCAAGCCAAAACGAACCCCCGTGCTTCCTGGCAGGCCCTGTTCTCCCTGCTCATGTTTGGGTTCATGTATTTGCCCATTGTCGTCCTGACGTTCTATAGCTTTAATCAGTCAGCCTATAGTGCTAGTTGGACAGGGTTTACTTTGGCCTGGTATCGCAAGTTTTTCGCTGACGAGCGCATTTTAGCCGCTCTACAAACGAGTTTAATCGTGGCCTTAGTAGCAGTGGCGATCGCAGCCGTGCTAGGAACGCTGATGACAGTTGGTTTAACCCGCTATCACTTTCCAGGAAAAGGGCTGTACCGAGGGATGTCGTATTTGCCCTTGATTATTCCCGACATCGCGATCGCCGTTGCCACCTTAGTTTTCTTGGCCGTGGTGGCAATGCCCCTCAGTTTATGGACGATCGTAGCTGCCCATGTGGTGTTTTGCTTATCGTATGTGGCGATCGTCGTCTCCACTCGTTTAACTGGGCTAGATTCTCACTTAGAGGAAGCAGCGCTAGACTTAGGAGCCACGCCCACTCAAGCTTTCATGCAGGTGTTGCTACCTGAACTCATGCCAGCGATCGTCTCTGGTTGTCTGTTGGCCTTTGTGCTGAGCATGGATGACTTTCTCATTGCCAGTTTCACGGCTGGAGGGGGAGCAACTACGCTACCAATGGAAATTTTCAGCCGCATCCGCACTGGAGTGAAACCAGATATCAACGCGCTCAGCGTCGTCTTGATCTTGGCGTCCGGTTTCGTTGCCTTTGTGGCTGAATCCATTCGCTATCAAGGTTCGCAAAAGCGGTTCAAGTAGCTAAAGTCATTTGCTTACAAAAATCTACTTACCTGGAGTAGTGCGATCGCCATAAACCCAGCGCCAGAGCGGATGGCTCGGTCCTTGCTGCTGAATTCGCTGTACTTGTCGCTCTAAGCGTTGTTTTTCTGGTACAGGCAGCCCTAGGAGAATGTTGCGGCTTTGCCAAACCAAAGTTGCTACAGTTAAACCAATACATAAACCCAGGCCAAATGTGGGCACTGGATTGTAAGCAAACCCATAGCGAACGGCTGACCAAGTAAAATACTGCACCCACAAAGCAAATTCTCCTCGCAATCCCCAAAGACTGAGGATGCCAATCGTTAGCCAGAGGCAGAGAACAAAACACCATCGCCCCCAAACTGTTAACTCATGCAGCCTTACCAGCTCTGGCGAAAGCTTGGGGGTGTGGGTCAATTCTGGGGTGTGGTCAGACTGCTCCATAAGTTCTAGCTAGCTCGAAGCAGCAATTGCCCTGAGGCAAAGTTAGGCATCCTCAGAGCTAACAGAAGCATCGATCGCCGGAGCACTGGTGGCTAACGCTGGGATTGCTTGACCATTACGCCTGCGCCACCAAGCCAGCAGAGTACTGGCAATGAAGATGCTAGAGTAGGCTCCCATCGTGAAACCAACAATTAAAGCGAGGGCAAAGTTCTTTAGCGTTTCTCCACCAAAGAAGAAAATTGACGACAGGGTTAACAGGACGGTGAGAGTGGTGTTGATGGAGCGAGTCAAGGTTTGGTTGACTGCATCCTCAACAATATCGTCAATATGGCGTTCAGGATTGAGGATAATAGTCTCCCGGATGCGATCGTAAATCACGACGGTATCGTTAACCGAGAAGCCCACAATCGTGAGCAACGCCACAATAAACAAACTATCCACTTCGGTCCCAAACAGTAGGCCAAAAATTGAAAACATGCCAACTGTGACTAAAACATCGTGAAACAAAGCCACGATCGCCATAAAAGCGTAGTCGAACTGAAACCGGAAGCTCATGTAGACGATAATTCCGGCAAAAGAAACAATCAGAGCCAGCATTCCAGAAGTGAACAATTGGCGACCAATCGTGGGACCAACCGTGTCAATTTGAGTGGTTTTGGCATCAAATTTGCCTACGGCTTCACTTAAAGCCGTCTGGAGCTGCGTCCGTTCATCTACATTCAGGGTTCTGGTGCGGATGGAAACGGCTTGCTGATTTTGCCCTACTACCTGAATACTGCTCCCACCCAGACCTTGTTTGTCCAGCACTTCACGGACTGTACCTACATTCACTGGTTGGTCACAGTTGTTTGCCACTGCACAATCCAGTTCAAATTGAATCCGAGTGCCTCCCACAAAGTCCAAGCTAGGACGTAGAGGCGCTTTAATGTCAGGGCGTGTCCAAGAGATTGCCATTGCTATCAAGCCACTGAGGATGATGAGCAATGAAATGCTCCACCACAGCGATTGCTGCTTCATAACCTTGAGTTTCATGGAGTCACCCCTGCTTGAGGCTGATTAGACGCGGGTACTTTAGGGCAATAGAGTTCGGTTTTGCGTAGGGCGGGAAAGCTAATTGCGAGCAGCATTAGAGTGCGGCTACAAGTAACAGCGGTAAACATACTGATCATGACTCCTAGAGCCAGCGTCAGGGCAAACCCTCGCACTAAACCTGCTCCTAGCCAGAACAAAGCCCCACAAGCAATCACTGTTGTGACATTACTATCTAGAATGCTAGAGAAAGCTCGATAGAAGCCAGATTCTACAGAACGATACAGAGTTTTACCTGCGCGTAATTCTTCACGGGTCCGTTCAAAAATTAAGACATTGGCATCTACGGCCATCCCAATACTGAGGATAAATCCTGCAATCCCAGGCAGGGTAAGCGTCACATTCAGCAGGGTAAAGCTGGCAAAGGTTAGTAGCGAATAGATTACTAAGGCTAGATCGGCGATCGCACCGGGTAGGCGGTAGTAAACCACCATAAAGATCAACACTAGAAACAAACCACCCAATCCAGCATAAATACTGCGCTGGATGCTATCTCTTCCTAGAGTCGCTCCCACTGTGCGGTTTTCCACGATCTCCACAGGGACAGGTAAAGCGCCACCCCGCAATTGCACTGCCAAATCGTTCGCTTCTTCAGCCGAAAAGCGGCCTTCGATCACAGCGCCGCCACCTGTAATGCCAGTTTGAGCAAACTGAACGCCGACGGTGGGGGCACTAATCAAGCGATCATCCAAGAGAATGCCAATGCTTCGTCCCGTTCCTGCCAAACTCTTGGTTAAATCTGCAAATAGCGTTGCTCCCTTAGAATCAAACTTGAGGGAGACATTCCAGTTATTCCCACTGGCTGCGGCAGGCTCAGCCGATGCATCTTGGAGGTTTTCTCCCGTTAAGCCACTCCGCTCAAATAACTCTGCGATCGCCGCATTACTGCGCTTGATCGCCGCTTGGTTTTCGGCCAGTGCTGCCTCATTACCAGCGCCTTGTTTTTGCAACTCTGCCTGCTTAGCTTGCAGTTCTTGCCGCACCTGAAACTCCACGCCTAGCTGAGCTTCTGTTCCTGGTTTCTGCTTACGGAAGTCTAACTGGGCGGTACCACCCAGCACCCGCTCTGCCTGCTCCGGATCGCTAACTCCGGGAAGTTGCACCAACAGTTGGTCTTCTCCGACCGTCTGAACCACCGATTCAGACACACCTAATCCGTTGATCCGTCCTTCTACCACCCGCTGCACAGCTTCCATCACGCGAGGAGTGATTTCCTTCACATTTTCGGATGGTTTTACTTGCAGGGTAAGTTGAGATCCCCCTTGTAAGTCCAACCCTAGCCGCACCGGAACTTTCGCAATCGTCACAATCGAGGCGATGACGAGGACGATAATTAAAGCCAATAATGAACGCTGTCTTTGCATAAGTCCTGAGTTTGGAATTTTGAGTGTTGAGCTTGAAGGTTAATTCAGAGTTCAACCTCAACACTCAAACCTATCTTAGCTACACCCGTAGGGCCACCATTTTTTGCACAGCTTCAACAATTTGTTGTGGCTGCACAATCGTGAGATTTTCTAGGGTGCCGTTGTAAGGAGTGGGAATGTCCTGGGAGGAAAGACGCAACACGGGAGCATCAAGTTCATCAAACAAGCGATCGTTGATCGAAGCAATCAGCTCTGCCGCGATCCCACCTGTTCTCATACACTCTTCAACAATGATCACCCGGTGAGTTTTGCGAATCGAAGCCCCGATCGTGTCAAAGTCCAATGGCTTGAGGGAGATTAGATCAATCACCTCTGGGTCATAGCCATCTTTTTCCAAGGTTTTTACGGCTTGTAAGACATGATGACGCATCCGAGAGTAGGTCAAAATCGTCACATCTTTGCCTTGCCGCACCACTTCCGCCTTGTCTAGAGGCAGCGTGTATTCTGCTTCGGGCAGATTCTCCTTCAAGTTGTACAGCAGCACATGCTCGAAGAACAAAACTGGATTGTTGTCTCGGATGGCAGACTTCAATAAACCCTTAGCGTTGTAAGGAGTTGAGCAAGCCACAATCTTCAACCCAGGTACTGCCTGGAAGTAAGCTTCTAGACGCTGGGAGTGTTCTGCTCCTAGCTGTCGGCCAACTCCACCCGGACCTCGGATCACCATCGGGATCTTGTAGTTACCACCAGATGTATAGCGCAGCATCCCAGCATTATTGGCAATCTGGTTAAAGGCCAGCAGCAAGAAGCCCATGTTCATGCCTTCAATGATCGGGCGCAGCCCTGTCATTGCCGCTCCTACTGCCATGCCTGTAAAGCTGTTCTCGGCAATGGGCGTGTCTAAAATCCGCAGCTCACCGTATTTTTTGTACAGATCTTTCGTGACTTTGTAGGAGCCGCCATAGTGGCCTACATCTTCCCCCATGACGAGCACGGAGGGGTCGCGGGCCATTTCTTCGTCAATGGCTTCACGTAGGGCGTTAAACAAGAAAGTCTCTGCCATCGATACCTCTGAGTTGCGGCAACAGTCTACTGGTCAAAATCTAATGGTCGAAATTGCTTTGAACTTGCTTTGGTGATCCAAATTAATAATCATAGCTGCTGAAGTGAATCATCCGTATATTCAGATTCTGGCTATGCAGCAGGGCGATCGCCCACTCTAGGAAAACAGCAGACAAAAACCGGACAAGCTACTCACCTGCCCGATTCCAGCCGCAAGAGTAACTAGATTATTCGTCCTCGGCAAACACAAATCGATACAGTTCGCTAGCGTCAGGTTCAGGGCTTTGCAGCGCAAACTCCACGCCCTCATCGACCGTCGATTGAATTTTGCGCTCGATTGCCTTGAGTTCCTCTTGATTTACCAAGTTTTGCTCAATTAAATAAGCCGCAAACTTCTTGATGGGGTCACGAGCCAGCCAAGCTTCTTTTTCATCCTTAGTACGAAGTTCGTCCGGATCAGCCAAAGAGTGGCCTCGGAAGCGATAGGTCAGGGCTTCAATGAGGGTCGGGCCTTCGCCAGCCCGTGCCCGTGCCACAGCTTCTTGAGCAACAGCCCGTACTGCCATCACATCCATGCCATCCACTTCTACACCAGGCATGCCAAAGACGCTGGCTTTCTTGTAGATTTCTGGTTGAGAAGTGGCTCGCTCATGGGCCATCCCAATTGCCCACTTGTTGTTCTCTACCACAAACAAGATGGGTAACTTCCACAAAGCTGCCATGTTGAGGCACTCGAAGAATTGGCCATTGTTAGTGGTGCCGTCTCCAAAGAAGCAAGCGGCAACTTGGTCTGCCGTCTCATCTCCTAAGACTTCCCGACGGTACTTGCTCTGAAAAGCAGCTCCTAAAGCAATCGGAATTCCTTCACCAATAAAGGCAAACCCACCCAGCAGATTGTGCTCAGCTGAGAAGAGGTGCATCGAACCACCCCGCCCTTTGCTGCAACCTGTAGCTTTACCAAATAGCTCTGCCATCACTTCTCGGGCTGGAACCCCAGCGCTGAGGGCATGCACGTGATCACGGTAAGTGCTGCAAACATAGTCTTCGCCGGGTCGCATCGATTGAATCACCCCTGTCGATACAGCCTCTTGGCCGTTGTAGAGGTGAACAAATCCGAACATTTTGCCCCGATAGTACATCTCCGCACACTTATCTTCGAAAAAGCGGCCCAAGATCATGTCTTCGTAGAGCCTTAAACCTTCTTCTTTGGTAATTTGTGCCGAAGCAGCTTGAAATACTGGTAAAGTCCGTTCCTGAACCATTGATTTGTAGTACCCTCGCAGCAATACCCAAGCTAAATTTTATCGAGATAGTTTGACTTTCCTGCGGAAAGCCAGCTTCTTGTACCTGCCAGATTTTCCCAGTCTACTTAAAACGAAGGCATAGCGCTCTCAGTGTTTTGGCAATACCGGGTGAAGCTGCACACTAAATATCTGATGTGCTGAAGTGCTGACGTTTTGCCACTAGCACCTGAATCAAAATAGCGTCCTCATGACCCAAAAATCAAATTTTGTCACCTTGACCTTAGCTAGCTGCATAACAACGAAGTTTGCTAGTCAAGGTTTTACTGCTTAGAGTTTCAACGTTTAACTTGTTAAAACTTATATAAAAGTTATATTCCTTGGTACAAATTTTTCCTTATCTTGGTACACTCGCCCAGTAAGGGTCACGGGTTATGATTGTGGCACTATCTTGACAACCTCTTGGGTTTTCACAGATTAATATTTAGTTGCTTGCCGCTGGGGAAGTGAACCGTGCGAATTCCGCTCGATTACTACCGAATTTTGGGCCTACCTATCCAGGCCACTGCTGAACAGTTGCAACAGGCTCATCGCGATCGCGCCTTGCAACTTCCTCGGCGTGAATATTCTGAGGCAGCGATCGCTGCCCGAAAGCAGCTGCTTGACGAAGCATATGCTGTTCTATCCGACCCTGATCAGCGTCAGGCCTATGACGCTAATTTTCTCGCTAAAACCTACGAGCTTGAGCCCGATCGCCCTGGCACCTCGTCAACTACAACACCTGCAGAATCCACAGATACCAGTAGCGACCCCTACACACCTAGTGTTGACATCCACGATGACCAACTTGTGGGTGCCTTGCTCATCTTGCTAGAGCTTGGTGAGTACGAATTGGTGCTGAAATTGGGACGTACCTATCTGGGTAACAACAGCAGTCTTAAGAATGGACGCTTTGGCGAGCCAGATATTGTTTTTGCCGACATTATCCTCACCGTCGCTTTAGCCTGCTTAGAGCTAGGACGAGAGCAATGGCAACAGGGACAATACGAAAACGCCGCAGAGTCCTTAGAAGCAGGGCAGGAATTGTTATTACGCGAAGGATTATTTGCTACCGTTCGGGGTGAAGTTCAGACGGACTTATACAAGTTGCGACCTTACCGAGTGTTAGAGCTGCTAGCGCTACCTGAGGAAAGCACGACCGAACGACGGCAAGGACTGCGTTTGCTGCGGGAAATGCTGCAAGAGCGGGGTGGGATTGACGGCACTAGCACCGATCAATCTGGTCTTAACGTTGACGACTTTCTCCGCTTTATTCAGCAGCTACGGAGCTACTTAAGCGCCGCAGAGCAGCAAACCTTATTTGAGGAGGAAGCACGTCGTCCTTCGGCTGTGGCTACCTATTTAGCGGTCTACGCTTTACTCGCCCAAGGATTTGCTCAATGCGAGCCTGCCCTAATCCGACGAGCCAAGCTGATGCTAGTGCGACTGGGTAGCCGTCAAGATGTGCATCTAGAGCAAGCGGTTTGTGCGCTCCTTCTAGGTCAAACTGAAGAAGCGAGTCGAGCTTTAGAGCTAAGCCACGACTACGAGCCTTTAGCCTTTATTCGAGAGAATTCGCAGGGATCACCAGATCTGTTGCCAGGTCTCTGTCTCTATAGCGAGCGCTGGCTGCAAGAGGAAGTCTTTCCTCACTTCCGTGACCTAGCTCAGCAGCAAGTTTCTTTGAAAGATTACTTTGCTAACGAACAAGTTCAGGCTTATTTAGAAGAGTTACCCAACGAATCTCCTAACAGCAATGGTTGGGCAGGCTCCTCCAAAGTGGAGACCAACGGACAATCTAGCTCGACGCGAAACGCGGGTCAGTTTAGCAATGGGCGCGAAGTCGGCAGCTACTCACAACCACCTGCCACCGCTACCCGCCTACAGCAAAGCGTGGAGTCAGAACCTAGAGTTGCCCCTGCGACTCGGGCAGTCACCACAGTTTCTCAATTAGGGCAAGTGGGTGCAGAGCACACAACCCCAGTGCCCTCGAATTCAGTTCCAGTAACTCCGCCCTCTAGCCAGCGTCCTGCCTCTGGGATTGTTGCTAGAGACGGCAATGCTCATAATTCATTGCGCCCTGCAGCACTGGATCATTCAGGGCCACCACCTAGAGAGCGATCGCGGAGTCAGGTTGCCAATGGCCTCCGAGTTCCCGAGCCGGAAGACTTACCGCCTCGGCGGGGAGGAGAGGCCACCTCAACATCTGCAAAAAAATCTAAGCCGATTTTGCTGTTTGTACTTGGCTTACTAGGACTCGCAGCTCTAGGGTATCTAACGACCAAAGCCTTTGGCTGGGCCACAAGTGCTCTCCAAGACTCACGGGGACCCAAGTTAGAAGCAAATCAACCCATGATCTCGCTCGATCGCCCACTGATTGCCGTACCTGATCCTGAAGATACGGCCCAGGCTGCCGCAGGTCCCTTAACTAAAGAAGCAGCTCAGACGGTGGTGCAAACTTGGTTGTCTGCTAAGGCGGCTGCTCTCGGTCCCAATCACGCTACTACTCAGTTAAATCAAATTTTGACTGATGGTGCTTTGGCGCAATGGCAACAACAAGCTGAAGACGACAAGGGTAGCAATTCCCACCGAGAGTATCGGCACTCGATTGGATCAATTGATGCCGTCGAAATGAGCGATGTTGACCCCAATCAAGCCAGGATTGATGCGGAAGTAAGTGAAGCTGCTGCCTTCTACGTCAATGGGCAACTCGATCCCAGCTTGTCCTACACCAGTGAAAGCATTCGAGTGCGCTATACCCTGGTGCGTCGCGATGGTAGGTGGCTGATCCGAGAAATGGATGTGCAGTAGCAGCATTAGATCTAATCCACAGCTAGATCTAATGCTGCGGTTCCATTCAGACCAAGATGGCAATGAGAATTTGGTTCTAAAAACTTTCACTGCCATTTTGCCCGCTGACCAGTAAGTAGATATACCTTACTTGAGGTTATCGCTAACCGCTTGGGGGACCAATGATAAGATCAGCCTAGGTTCCCAAAAAACAACTGCAACAAAATGGCAACTATGTTATCGCTAGAAGCGGCTAGGGCACAACCTAAATTGAAACTGGGACGAGTCTTAATTGTCGAAGATGAAGAGCTGATTCGCGAAACGATTGCTCTAGCGCTAACAGAAGAAGGATATGAAGTTTTAGTCGCTGAAGATGGACGCAGTGTGGCAGAGCTGACCCTAAAATCTGAAGCAGGCAGTGAAAAGGAAGCGGCCCAACTCGATCTGGTCATCCTTGACCTCATGCTGCCCTACATCAACGGGCTGGATCTGTGCCGATTGATTCGCCATGAGGGCAATAGTGTTCCAATTTTAATGCTGAGTGCGAAAGGCAGCGAAACCGATCGCGTAGTGGGACTAGAAGTGGGTGCAGACGATTATTTGACTAAACCTTTTGGCATGCGAGAACTCATTGCTCGCTGTCGTGCCCTACTCCGTCGGCATCGGCATACACAACCAACCATTCCAGAACCGATTCTAAAGTTTCAAGAGATCACCCTTTATCCCCAAGAATGTCGGGTTATGGTGAGGGGTGAAGAGATTAATCTTTCGCCCAAAGAGTTTCGGATTTTAGAGTTATTCATGAGTCATCCTCGGCGAGTTTGGTCCCGTGAGCAGCTAATTGAGCGGGTTTGGGGACCAGATTTTATGGGAGACAGTAAGACGGTTGATGTACATATTCGTTGGTTACGGGAAAAGCTAGAGCTTGATCCGAGCCACCCCGAGTATTTACTAACGGTACGCGGATTCGGTTATCGATTTGGCTAAAACAGGTTCGTTTGCAAACTTCGATGGCCCCTAGTTATGCCAATTTTTGGTAGAAACGCTACGCAAAGACATGATTGCCCTCTGCGATCGCCATTGCCGTTACTGTGGAATTCCTAGGGTTTTTCCTCGGACTCGCACTTGGTCTAGCTCTGCTGGGGTGGTATCGGCTGCGGCTGAATCAGCGATTGGCGATATTAGCGCGAGATTTACAGTCAGAAATTTGGGGTTCGCCTGCTTCTCTGACTTCGCGGCTTACGCTCGCGATCGCCTACCAAAAACAACTCAGCCAGCAGCTAGAACAAGAAGTTGAAACCTGGAAACAGGTACTTTTTAGTGCCCCTGTGGGTTACTTACAAGTAGACGAAGACAACCAATTAACTTGGTGTAACGCCCAAGCACGCCAGATTTTAGGGATTCAGCAATGGGAATCTAGCAAACCCCGTCTGTTGCTGGAACTGGTGCGCTCCTATGAACTCGATCAACTGATCGAGCAAACTCGTGATGCCCAGCAACCTTGTGATAGCGAGTGGGTATTTCACCTGAGTAGCCCTGATCCCGTTAGCATTTCCCGCCAATCCACCTGCCCGCTGCGAGGCTATGGCTTGCCCTTGTTAGGAGGTCAGGTAGGCGTTTTTCTAGAGAATCGCCAAGAAGCCGCAACCCTCGCTCAGCAGCGCGATCGCTGGATTTCGGATGTGGCACATGAACTCAAAACTCCTTTAACCTCAATTCGTTTGGTAGCCGAAACCTTACAAACTCGCCTAGAGCCACCGTTACGCAACTGGATCGATCGGCTGCTAAACGAAGCAATTCGGCTCAGCAATTTGGTCCAAGACCTTCTGGACCTGAAACAAATTGAGCGCGGGGCTCCTTACTGCCTGAACTTAGGCCAGCTCAACCTGGCAGAGCTAATTCAGTCAGCTTGGCTTAGCCTCGAACCCCTAGCTCGTAAAAAACACGTGCAACTTTCGTACCACGGACCTGAAGTAGTCCTCATTCAGGCGGATGGTCCCCGGCTTTTCCGGGTATTGCTCAATTTGTTGGATAACAGTATCAGATATAGCCCTTCCCAAGAGGCAATTAGAGTTCAGATCAGGGTTCAGGAGGTAGCTCTCAAGGCTACAGAATCAGTTGAATCACAGGTTTGCTTGGAGGTGATTGATTCGGGACCTGGTTTTCCAGAAAGTGCCCTACCCTACGTATTTGACAGGTTTTATCAAGTTGATCCCTCGCGATCGCGCCAGTCTGGAACTAGCCCGTCTTTAGAAGTGCAAACCCCCGTCACCCGCATCAAGGTGCCAATGCCCGAAAAATCTAATGGGCTTGGTTCTCCCACACCAACGATGCATCCGGGAGCTCCAATAGAGGTAACAATTAGTCAGGCTACAACTGCCTCCCCGCGAAGAGAGCTACACAATTTTGGCCCTCCAGAGGCAGAGGTCCAACGGAGTGGTAGCAGTGGACTAGGACTCGCTATTGTCCGGCAGATTGTGGAAGCGCATCAAGGCTCTGTAAGTGCTAACAATCATCCAGAAACGGGAGGTGCATGGTTACAGGTTTTTCTGCCTTGTCAGCAATCTCACCCATTTATAAAAAGCTGAGACTCGTTTCTCTAGCCCATCTTCCTGTAATATTTGTACATATCTGATGACCGCGTAGTCTACAGAGCAGTCCCCTATGGAAGAACGGCTGCATAAAATCTTGGCCCAATGGGGCATCGCTTCTCGCCGCCATGCGGAGAAGATGATTCTTGATGGGCGAGTTCGCTTAAATGGTACTGTAGCGCAACTAGGCCAGAAAGCGGATACACAACGCGATCGCATTGAGGTGGATGGAGTCATCATCCAACCCACCCAGCGACCTCAGCATCTGTACCTCCTGCTCAACAAACCCGTAGGGGTCGTTTCTACCTGTGATGATCCGTGGCAGCGGTCTACAGTTCTGGATTTACTGCCTGAAGCCCTGCAACAAGGTCAAGGTTTGCATCCTGTCGGTCGTCTAGATTTTGACTCCACTGGAGCTTTATTGTTAACTAATGACGGTGAATTAACGTTTTTGTTAACGCACCCTCGTCATCAAATTCCTAAAACTTATAATGTTTGGGTGCAAGGTCGTCCTTCGGAGGCAGTTTTGCAGCAATGGCGTCAGGGGGTCATGCTATCGAACCGAAAAACTTCACCGGCACAAGTCCGTGTACTAGATCGGCAAATGGGGAAAACTCTCTTGGAGATTGTGCTGCATGAAGGTAGAAATCGCCAAATTCGACGAGTTGCAGAACAGCTAGGGCATCCAGTTTTAGAGTTGCACCGGGTCGCGATCGGCCCCATTCAACTCGAACAACTTCCTCCTGGCAAATACCGAACCCTGACAGATTATGAGATTAACTTTTTACAGACGGAAACTATTAGCCCCAAACAAGGCATTGGTCCTTAAGACCAGTGAGTATACAAAACTACTAGACAAATTTATAAATAGTGCGGCAGACGTCAAGGAGCATAGCGTATGAAGAAGTCAACCCTACAACTAGAGCAAGAACGAGTCAACAAACTTCAGGAAATGGGTTCCTACTTACGCCAGCTTCGCCAAGACCAAGGAATGTCGTTAGAAGAAGTTGCAGCGAAGACCAAAATCCAAATGCGCCTTCTAAATGCTATTGAGGCAGGTGATCTAGAGCAGTTGCCTGAGCCAGTTTATATTCAAGGTTTTATTAAACAGTTTGCCGATGCGTTAGGGATTAACGGGGCAGCATTTGCCAGTTCATTTCCCACGGCTCCCATCTTGCGACCGATTCAACAGCCTTGGCGCAACTTACCTGCCGCTCAATTACGGCCCGTCCACTTGTATGTGGTCTATGTCTGCTTGATTGTGTTTGCAGTCAATAGCTTGTCCTATTTGATGAACCGTTCTGGTACATCAACAATTTCCAACATAGAGGCATATCAACCACCTGGCACTCAAACAGGCCAGGTTCCTAACTCAGTGGTAGCCAACCAAGCCTTTGGGCCTTTTAGCCCCGTTAAAGCGCCTGCTCAGGGCAAGATAAAACCTGCGACTTCAGGTTTGGCGGGGCTCCTGGCCATGCCTCAAAACGCCAATGATTCTGGTAAGCCAGTCCGAGTCAGCGTCACTTTCAAGGCTCAATCTTGGATTCGAGTGGTCACTGATGGTAAGACCGAATTTGAGGGAGTTTTACCAGAAGGAACTCAACGCACTTGGATGGCTGATGAACAGTTGACTCTAAGGGCTGGTAACGCCGGGGGTGTGCTTGTAGGACTTAACGATCAGCAGGCAAAGCAGCTGGGCGACCCAGGCTCGGTAGAGGAGGTCACTTTTGAAGCGAATACGAATGCGGCCCAACTCTCACCCGGAGCACCGGGAGCGGAGCCAAACAACTTGACTCCCACAGTCCTCCCGGTACCATCCGATCGCGTGGCAATCCGTTAATCGATCTATCCCTAGGCCCAGTTATCCAAGCTTGAACCCAAAGCCGTTCAGCCTGGATTAGGTTTGAGTTTGGGGAGCGCGACCGAATAACTCCGTCATCGTTCTGAGGCGATCGCGGACTTCTGGAGTCAAGGCATCTGCCTGGTATCGCCAGGTCCAGTTGCCTGCGTTATTGCTGGGGTCATTCATGCGCCCTTGATTATCTAAGCCCAACACGTCTTGGAGTTGGATGATCGCCTGATTGGAAACCGAGGCAAGAGCCAGATGGATAAAGTCCCAGTTGATCCCCGCTTCGCTTAAACAACCCAAATATTGAGTGACAGCATCGCGATCGCTAGAGGAAAGGCGATTAAACCAGCCCACAATCGTTTCATTGTCGTGGGTGCCCGGATAAACCACGCTGTTAGCTAAGTACTTGAAGGGTAAAAAGTTTTTGTCCCCCATGTCGCCAAAGGCGAATTGCAAAATCTTCATGCTGGGGAAACCAAAGCGATCGCGCAAGGCATCCACTTCTGGCGTGATCACACCCAAATCTTCCGCGAGTACAGGCAGTTGCCCAAATTGCTGCTTCAGCGCTTCAAATAAAGCTTCACCTGGAGCTTCAATCCACTCCCCATTCATGGCAGTAGTTTCACCTTGCTTGACCGCCCAATAAGCCTGGAAGCCTCGGAAGTGGTCAACCCGAACCATATCCACGTAGTCGAACAGGGCTTGGAACCGCTGCACCCACCACTTGAAGCCAGTTTTTTGCAGTTGCTCCCAGTTGTAAACGGGATTGCCCCAGAGTTGCCCCGTTTCACTGAAGTAATCGGGTGGAACCCCCGCCATCAACGCAGGCTCTCCCGTTTCAGGGTCAAGGCAAAAGTTTTCCGGATTGGCCCAGACATCGGCGCTGTCCTGAGACACGTAAATAGAAATATCGCCAATCACTTTGATCCCGCGTAAGTTGGCGTATTTTCGCAGCGCTGACCATTGCTGAAAAAACTCAAATTGCAGGAATTTGTGCAACCAAATCTCTGCTTGGAGCTTGTCTTGCCACTGAGCGATCGCGTCTGGTTGGCGTTTGGCGATCGCGGGTTCCCAAGTGGGCCAACTGGTATCTTGGAACGCATCTTTCAGCGCCATGAATAAGGCGTAATCGTCCAGCCAGTATGCGGTCCCTTTGCAAAATCCTTCAAATTCTTTTTGCTGTACGGCTGAAGCCTTGGCTTGAAAGTTCTGCCAAGCTTTTTGCAGCAAGGGTATTTTGATTTGCCGCACTTTGGCAAAGTCAACTGCCATTGGCAACTCTGGCAAATCGGCTAAATCTGTTTCTGCTAGTAACCCTTTGTCGCGTAACACTTCAAGGCTAATTATCAGATGATTGCCCGCCATCGAAGAGTAGGACGACAGATAAGGTGAATTCCAGGGCTCACCCGTCGGCCCTAGGGGTAGAATCTGCCAAAGTTGTTGGGCACTGTCGGCTAAGAAATCAATGAAGCGGTAGGCTTCTAAGCCTAAGTCACCAATACCAAATCGGCTAGGAAATGAGGTGGGATGCAGTAAGATGCCGCTAGCTCTGGGAAAGGGCATAGATAACCTGAAAAATAAACAGCAAGCGTCCTGAATTTAGCAACTGTTTACTGTTACAACATCAGTCTCGAGTTTCGATTTACTGCTGCAAATAGCTATCTCTTTGGTTAGATGATAGCGCTTAGAATTTAAGGGCAGGGGAGCATTGCATAATATAGTGTGTCTTCGTCTCCTCAACGCTAATAAAGCCTAGCCGCTCGTAAAGACGCTTAGCTGGATTCTGTTTAAGCACCTGTAACTGCACAGGCAAATTTAATGCTTGCCCTTGTTCAAGGATGCTTTGCAGGATTAGGGTGCCAATGCCACGGTTTTGAAATTTAGGCAGAATCAAGAGATTGCCAAGATATAGTTCCCCTACACACTGCAATAGCTGTAACATTCCTACCTCGATCTGATCAACCAGAACTACTCGGATCAGATGAGGATTAAAGGTTTCGCCAAATAAGTCAGGATTCCAAGGATAAATGCGCTCTACATGTTCTTTGAGACAAGCTGCGTGCATTTTGTTCAGGAAATCAAAATCTGCTTCGGTTGCCTGCCGAAATTGTACTTTCATGCTTTCTCGCGCCAGAAAAGGTCGAGGGTGCTGAAAGCCAGGGTTCTCGGGTGATTAAGAGTAAGCGATCGCCCCTAGCTATGAAACTAATCTAAATCTACTGGGCAGGATTCACCTTACCAATGGTCTGTAGCGTGCCGTCATCTTTTACCGTCCAGACATCGTAGCTGCTAACCACATCGCCATTCTCGTCAATATCTACATTGCCGCTAGCGCCTTGATAGTCAATCTTCTCGCCCTTTTGTAGGCGGGCTAGACCGTCACACACATCAGTCACAGGAGTTCCAGTTGGGCCAGCTACTTCTCGGAGTTGGCTCTTGATGCCTTCACCTGTGTTGTTGTCCGCCGCTTCTGCTGCTAGCACTAAGAGCGCTGCCGCATCCCAAGCATGGGGAACAAAAGCACTCAAGGGTTTAGCTTGTTTCTGCTGCCAGAGCTCTCTGAAAGCAGCCAAAGCCTTACCATCTGCACTTGGAATCGTCCCGACCGCCCCTGCCAGAATAAACTTGCCATCCTTGGTTTTGCCCACTTGCTCGGCAAAGTCTTCTGAATAACCGCCATCGGTCAGCATAATCTGTACCCCTTGGCTCAGACCTTGTTGATAAGCGGCTTTGAGAAACAAGCTGCCTGTCTCACCATAGATGAAGGCAGCAACGGCATCGGGTTTATTGGCAAAGGCAAGCGCGGCCTCTGATTCAAAGGTCGTTGCTTTGGGATCATAGCGGGCAGGCTTTCCCTCACCTGCTACCGTGCCTCCACGCTGCTTAAAGGCTTGAGTAAACTCCCTCTCCAACCCCACACCGTAATCATCATTGATCACAATCGTTGAAACTTGCTGATAGTTCCGCTGCTGAGCTAATTTAGCTAAAGCTTGGGCCTGGTAAGTGTCCGGCGGGGCAGTCCGCGCCCAAAATCCCTGAAAGTCACCTTTTTTGGCGCGTTCCGTAAACGTAGGACTCGTGCTAGCCGGAGAAATCAGCATCACCTTGTTACGTACCGCCACATCTACCGCTGCGCTCGAAACGCTACTGGGAAAGGAACCCACTACACCCGCAACTCGATCCACCTCAACCAGCTTCGCCATCGCTTCAGCCCCAGCCGCAGGTTCAGTCTGGTCATCTTCCGACACCAAACTCACAGGTGCCTGATTCACCCCACCGCATTGGTTAACGGTCTCCACTAACAAAGAAACAGCATCCAAAAGCGGTGGCCCCACCGCCGACAAATCACCTGTGGCAGGCAGTAAGGCACCCAACTTCAGCCCTTTGGCATTATCAGTAGTGGTTGTAGCAGGAGACTGATTTGCTCCGCCGGAATTGCTGGTGCGTTGGCAAGACGCGATCGCCAAACCAACGACACCAGCAGTGATAACCACAGCCGTTGCCGAGCTACACCTCAACTGTTTCAGCAGAGCAAATCTGTTCATCACGGTGCTGTACCAGATAGATCAAGAAAAGCTGGCAAGATAAAAATGGGTGTTCATGCCAGAGAGCGATCGCGCCTAACTCTACACCTTATCCCCTTGGCGACCGTAGATGTAAACCATCTCTTTGAGGCGGTTGCTGTAGTCTTGGGTCATTGCCTCGGCTCGGAATCGCCAAGCCCAGTTATTTTCTGATGTACCGGGAGCATTCATTCGGGCATCAGAACCCAAGCTAAACACGTCCTGAATTGGAATAATGGCTTGATTGGCGACAGAACTCATAGCCAGACGGATCAGATCCCAAACAATTCCATAAGGCCCAGTGCAGGCAAGGTATTGGTGCAGGCGATCGCGCTCATAATCTGGCGCTTGCTGATACCAGCCCAACGTCGTGTTGTTGTCGTGGGTGCCCGTGTAGATCACACTGTTCGCGTCCACATTAAAAGGTAGATAAGAATTTTTGGCATCACTACCAAAGGCAAAATGTAGAATTTTCATGCCAGGGAAGCCAAAATGATCGCGTAGATCGAGCACAGCTTGATCAATATCCCCTAAATCCTCAGCAATGATTGGCAGACTACCAAGTTGTTGGCGAATCACTTCAAACAACTTATAGCCAGGAGCCTTAACCCATTGACCATTGATTGCCGTCTCTTCACCCGCAGGCACCGACCAGTAAGCTTCTAATCCTCGGAAGTGATCGATGCGAATCATATCTACATGGGCCAGGATTTCCCGGACTCGCTCCACCCACCAAGTAAAGTTGGTTGACTCCAGGTAACCCCAGTTGTAGAGCGGATTACCCCAAAGCTGCCCTGTCTCAGAGAAATAATCGGGTGGCACACCCGCAACTTCTAGAGGCTGACCTGTTTCAGAATTGAGTTGAAACACTTCTGGATTAGCCCAAACATCGGAACTGTTGTGGGCGACATAAATGGGAATATCACCAATAATGCGGATGTTTTGAGCATTACTGTAAGTCTTTAGTTCTCTCCACTGCCGAAAGAACTCGAACTGCAAGAATTTTTGAAAGAAGATCTGATCCGCTAGCTTATCCCGCCACAAATCCAGCGCTTCTGGCTTACGTAGCCGCAGTTCATCTGGCCATTCCACCCAGCTACCACCTTCCTGATCCTCTAGCAGCGCCATGAATAAGCTGTAGTCTTCTAGCCAAGTCGCTTTGCCCCGACAGAAACCTTCAAATTCTGTCCGTTGGATCGGGCTAGCTTTCTGCTTGAAATTCTCACAGGCTTGCCGTAGCAAAGGCATTTTCCAAGCAATTACCTGCTCGAAATCAATCTTGTCGATCGCAAAGCCAGGAGCATCGCGGAGGTCATCTTCACTCAGGAAGCCATTGTCTCTCAGAATGTCAGGGCTAATCAGCAGCGGATTCCCTGCCATCGTCGAAAAACTCATGTACGGAGAGTTGCCGTAGCCTGTGGGGCCTAGAGGCAATATCTGCCACAGGCGCTGTTCGCTGCGAGCCAGAAAATCAATAAACTGGTACGCTTCCAGCCCTAGATCACCAATGCCATAACGACCGGGTAGACTCGTTGGATGTAGCAGGATACCACTGGCACGGGGAAAGGGCATAGAAATTTGCCTCCAAAAAATACTCTGTCAGTGTAGCCACCCCTCATCTTAGTGGAATCTTCCCTTGGTAGAATTACTTCTGCCTCCCTTTCAGGAGTTGAAACCTTTGACCTACCGTAATCCAATCCCCACTGTTGACATCATTATTGAGCTAAGCGATCGCCCTCATCGCCCGATTGTGTTGATTGAGCGGCTGAATGAGCCTTATGGTTGGGCGATCCCAGGTGGGTTTGTGGACTATGGAGAGCCTGTGGAGGCGGCAGCTCGCCGGGAAGCACGGGAGGAAACAGGTTTAGAGGTTGAACTAATTGAGCAATTTCAGGTTTATTCCGACCCAAGTCGTGACCCGCGTAAACATACGATGAGTGTGGTGTTTATCGCGGAGGCGAAGGGAGAACCGCAGGCGGGAGATGACGCGAAGGGAATTGCGCTATTTGAGCCTTGGCGGGTGCCTGAGAATCTTTGTTTCGATCACGATCGAATTTTGCGGGATTATTGGCGGTATCGGCATTATGGGCTGCGACCTCGCTTGGTCTAGGTTTTTGTGAGGCGTTTGGGTTTTGACTAAAATCCGAACCCTTGAGGGCACCTGCCCTCAAACTCCCGCTGAGGGACGGCTGCGTCCCCCAGACCCCCTCCAGACGAAGTTGAGTGTGGGTATTTCGAGATTGAGGTGAGTTTTATGTGCTTTTCTTTTCTGGCTTCTGACTCCCGACTCCTGACCTTTGACTCCTGGCTCCTTCCTCCTTTCCCCTCACTCCTCTCTCCTCACTTCATGAGAAAATGCCTTGGTTTCATAGTGATGGTTGAAGGGATATGACGCGCAAGGTAATTCGGACAGAGCAGGCTCCCGCTCCGGTAGGGCCATACAATCAGGCGATCGCGGCGAGTGGCCAATTGGTGTTTGTAGCAGGCCAGATCGCACTTGATCCCCAAACCGGGGCGATCGTGGGTGAGGGTGATGTCGTGCGCCAGACGGAGCAAGTAATGGCAAATCTAGAAGCGATCCTCAAGGAAGCAGGAGCCACTTTTTCAGATGTGGTCAGAACCACGGTATTTCTAGCTGACATGAACGACTTTGCAGCAGTCAACGGCATCTACGCCCGCCACTTCGACGAAGCCACCGCTCCAGCCCGCGCCTGCGTCCAAGTTGCCCGCCTCCCCAAAGATGTCCAAGTTGAGATCGACTGCATCGCCGTAATCTAACCACACCTAAACAAAACCCTCCTCAGGAGAGCCACACTTGGCCAACCGAAGCACTTTTGGAGGGGGCCTGGGGGACGCAACCGTCCCTCAGCGGGGGTTTGGGGGCAAGCGCCCTCAGGGTTTGGATTTAGTAGAAGCCAAACTAAGACAACTCACCCAGCAGGAGCAATCGCCTAGCGACCGTGCAAATGCTGCACCAACTCCATATCCACAAAAGTCGTCCAACCCACCTCACCAGAAAGCACCGTAAACGGCATACCCGGATCACCCAGATGATCCAAAACCACTACAGCTCCTGGAAAATCTTGGTCTTTGGTGTAATCATTAATCGTCACAATCGTCTTGAGATTCGCTTTGTCCGCTGAAATCAAGCCATTATGTGAATCCTCAAACGCGATGCAATCCTGAGGTGCAATCTGCATTTGCTCCAAAGCATAGAAATAAATGTCAGGAGCAGGTTTCTTCGCTGGCACAATATCACCCGCCGCAATCACATCAAACCAGGCAATGCTTTCATGCCCCAAAGTACTTTCCAAAAGAGCTGTGACATTGGCAGGAGTGGTCGTAGTTGCGATCGCCAAGCGAAACCCTTGGGCACGCGCTTCATCCAACAACCGCTTCACCCCAGGTCGTAGGGGAATACTACCTTCGCTGAGTAGTTGCGTATAGTGCTTGGTTTTTGCCTTGTGTAACCCTGCGATAAACTCGTCCAAATTATTAGGACGCTGAAAGTCTGAGCGATATTTGTCGAGGTAGAACTTCATTCGCTCTTTGCCGCCTGTAACGGCTAACAGTTCTCCGTATAGCTCGACAGTCCAATCCCAATCCAACCCAGCTTCCGCAAAAGCGCGATTAAAAGCGACTCGATGACCATCCCGCTCGGTATCGGCCAAGGTCCCATCGACATCAAAAATTAGTGCTTGCAGTTTGGTCATAATCAGCCGTCAACCAACGATGAGAGAATTTCCAAAGGCGAGTTCAACCCTTTGGCACTTTATCTCAATTAGGGTCAAAGGTTAAGCAGGCAAAATCTCTCAGCTTTGCGATAACCGCTGTACCGTTGCACCACCCAAAATTTGATGGGCTTCAGCTAAGAGTGCTGGAATTTTGTCAGCATGAGGGCTGTTCGCCAAGCATTGTTGTAAATCTAGTTCTGCCACTTTCTCAGCTCTGGCACCGGGAAACCAATGATCCGCTTGACCCAGCAAGTTGTAGCGCATCTTGCCGTAATCCACCATGTCATAGGCGATCGCGAGATTCCGCAACCAGAGAATGGTATGAATGTTCATGCCTCCTGGGGTTTCCTCAGGTTTAGGCAAGCCAACATGCCAAGTTCTCCACCACTCCTCACCCAGAGCCGCGATCGCTGCTTGTTCCAAGCGAGCCAAAATTGGGGGCAAAATTTCATCAGCGCGATCGAGTAGGTCTAGGGTTCTCAGATGTTCGTCAAAGTCGGTGGGACGAGATGCACCAATACTCAGCGTGTGTACCTGAGGATGGCTAAGACAGAACAGATCGTTGAAGACCATCGGGCTGAGTGGCGCACACAAATCCACCAATTTTTGAGGAGGTTTGTAAAGGTCACCACCTTTATTGGTAGGGCTAATGATAAACACACCCATATCGTGCTTCCCAGCAGCCTCGATCGCGGGCCAATTATTTTGGTTGATGTAGTACCAATGCAAGTTCACATAGTCGAACTGGTCCGTGGCGATCGCTCGCAAAATCACTTCTAATGGTGCGTGGGTGGAAAAGCCAATAAAGCGTACTCGACCTTGCGATCGCAACTTTTGCGCAACTTCTAAACAACCACCTGGACGCAGACAATCCTCCAGCAGTTCGGCATTATTCACCCCATGCAACGACAACAGCTCCACATGATCGAGTTGCAGGTAAGCCATTGATTGCTCAAAGGTTTGCAAAAACCCTTGCGGATCTGCAGTCGGAATGATTTTGGTTTGCACAATTAGCTGGTCGCGTGGCAGTTTCGGTAATACCGCTCCCAACTGCATTTCGGAGCTACCATATCCCCGCGCCGTTTCAATGTGGTTGATCCCGAGTTCTACAGCCCGTCGAACCGTTGCCTCTAAATTCTGTTGGTTATCAGCAGGAACTGTATCTTTGGGGACATCTTGCCACTTGTATTGGTAGCGCATGCCACCGCAAGAAAAAACGGGCATTGCCAACTCTGTCCGCCCAAAGCGTCGATACTGCATCATTGGTGTCTCAACCCCTGCATCTCCAACCATGTAGGGGCGAACGACCGTTCGCCCACACTGCCAGGTTAATTCCACAATTATGCTTCGCGCACGATCGGTTGCCCGTCTTTCACTTCACCGACCAACACGAGATCGGTTAGGCCGACAAACAAGCCATTTTCCAAAACACCGGGAATGTTGTTGATCGTCTTTTCCATCTCAGCGGGGTTGTCGATGCTGTCAAACTTCACGTCCAGCACCATGTTGCCTTGATCGGTGATCACGGGGCCAGCTTTCTTGACACCCATCCGCAGTTCTGGCTTGCCCCCCAACTTCTCGATCGCCCGTGCCACTGGTGTAATTGCCATCGGGATCACCTCAACAGGCAGCTTAAAAGTAGTCCCTAAGCGATCGACCAGCTTAGAACTATCCACCACCACAATGAATTCTTTGGCTAAGGCATCCACAATTTTTTCGCGAGTATGAGCCGCACCACCGCCCTTGATCAAATTGTGCTGCGGGTCAACTTCATCGGCTCCGTCGATCGCGATGTCGATATACTCAATTTCATCTAGCGTCACCAAGGGGATGCCATACTGCTTCGCCAGTACCGAGGATTGGAAGGAAGTCGGCACGCCTTTGATGTCCTTGAGTTCTCCAGATTGCAGGCGATCGCCCAAATACTGAATCATCAATGCTGCAGTTGACCCGGAGCCTAACCCCACAATAGAACCGGAGTGCACACGAGCGGCTGCGGCCTTGGCAACTTCTTGCTTCATCAACTGAATGGGGTCTACTGACGCGGTCATTCCCAAAGCTCCTTGCATATCAATGGATTAATCTGCACGGTCTATAGCATGACCTAAAGTGAACTCCGTGCCTAGTCTGCTGAGTCAATTCACGTTTTTTGATCCCTGGCAAAAGTCAGGGCAGGACTCAAGCGAGACATGAGTAAAAGTTGCCCTGGATTAAGCTTCTGGAGCAACAACTGTCGGCACCGATGCGATCGCTTCCGTCACCCGAGCAAATTCAGAAGCCAATGTGGAAGCTTGCTCCAAGGCTTGCGGATCTGAGAGTAGGTGAAAATATTTCACAGGTAGCTCAATCGCAAACTCGGTTCCTTGCCCTGGCTCAGAGTGGCACCAGAGTTGGCCCTGATGCTGATTGACCACAACTTGATAGCTGACAGTCAAGCCGAGTCCTGTTCCTTGACCAATTTTTTTGGTAGTGAAGAAGGGATCAAAAATTTTTGATCGAAGTGCGGCAGGAATTCCAGGGCCGTTATCCGCGATCGCAATCCGGGCAAAGTTTTCCTTTCCTGACGCACCCAAGACCAGTTCTGTCCGAATCGTAATGGTTTTGGGCTGCGTAATAGTTTTGGTCTGGGTGTCCCCACTACTGAGCGCTTCAATCGCATTGGTGATCAAATTTAGAAAAACCTGATTGAGTTGTCGCGGATAGCACTCTAGCGGCGGCAGAGCGCCATAATCGCGAATCACTTGGATTTCATTTAACTGATTTTGCAAGATCGCTAAAGTACTCTCTAAGCCATCGTGCAAATTCACAGTTTTGCGACTCGACTCATCCAGGCGGGCGAAGTTTCGTAGCGACAGCACAATTTCCCGAATCCGCGAGGAACCCACCTTCATCGACTTCAGGATGCGGACCAAATCTTTGAGCAGAAAGCCGAGTTCTACTTCGTCAATCAAAGCTTGTACTTCTGCCACTGGCTGCGGATAGTGGACTTGATAGGCAACCAAAAGGCGGTTGAGTTCCTCGATATAGCGCTCAATATAAGGAATATTGCCGTAGATAAAACTAACGGGGTTGTTAATTTCATGCGCGACCCCTGCCACCATCTGTCCCAAGCTGGACATTTTCTCACTCTGAATCAACTGGGCTTGAGTGAGTTGCAGTTCTTGTAACGTTTTTGCTAAATGTTGGGCCTGAGCTGCACTTTCTAAGGCTTGTTGCTGAGTTTGAGCATACAAATTTGCCTGTTGAATGGAGATTGCTAATTGGTCAGCAACTGCTTGAGCGAGTTGTTGGTCGTTGTCTGACCAATAGCGTGTATGAGAACACTGGTTTAAGTACAAAATGGCGTGCAGAATCCCATTGGTTTGCACTGGCACCACTAAGGATGATTGAATCTGGGCTTGTTTATATTCCTCGTTGTAGGGACCGACTCGCTCATCTTGAGCCACATCCATCATCACCACAGGTTGGCGATGCTGAATCACCCATTGAGTAATGGGGCCATGCGTGTCAAAGTCGTTAATGGAAGGGGAGAAGGCTTCTCGGCAAATTTCGTATAAGTGTTTGCGCCGAAAAGCAGTGCCAGGGATGGATTCTTGGACAAGTTGTGGCAGTACATTCAGTGGCTCTACTTCACCATGTTCCACTAAATGTACTAAACAGCGATCGGCCTCTAGCGCTTTTAGTAACTGCGCGATCGCCTGCGTCAAAATGGTTTCCAAGTCAAAGCTTTGCCGAGTTTGGCTGGTAATCTGATTTACCAGTTGCTCGCGTTGGGCCTGCCGTTGCGTCTGCTCATAAAGCCGAGCTTGGCGAATCGCAATTTCCAATTGTTGCGCCAAGGACGCCATAAACTCTACTTCAGCTGTTTTCCAGCGGCGAGGTTGGTCTGACAAACAAACTAAATAACCGATGGAATCAGCTCGGTCCAGAACCGGAACTAACAAGTTGGCTCGTGCTTCCAGCACCTGAAAATTGAGCCCACTTTTAGAGCGTTGCCATTTCGCAAGCCACTGCCTTAGCCATCGAGTAGTAGCAGAAGCATGAGCATCGCCACAACTCACAATCAACTGACCTTGGGCGATCGCCTCAGCCGCATCTCCAAAAGCGGCCAATGGTGTATAGCCTACCTGGGAGCCGCGATCGCTCCCTAGGCGTTCACAGACAACCTGCACTCGGCAAGTGTCACTGAAATACCAAAAAAAAGCACAGTAATCCAGATTCAGTAACGTGCCAACCTCATCCACCGCTGTTTGAAGTACAACGTTCAACTCCAAAGAATTACGGATGCGGTCAACAATCTTGCGCAATAGAGCGCTTTGCTGATGATACTGGTTCAGAGCTAGCCGACCAGAAAAGTTGGTAAAGGGAAACACACGGTGTAACAGGGGAAAGAGCATAAGGCACTAGAGAGTCTACCATTGGACCGATAGATGCTTCTAGATTCAAACTGCAAATACTGACACTGAAATCCCTATGAAGATGACGCTTTTGAGCGAAAACTTCAGTAGTTTATTTGACATTTATCGAGCCATCAATCAGCTAGTGCCAAAGCTTACGTTCTACTGAAACACACGGACGAGGAAACAACTCAGCAACAAACGATACTTTTCAACCTTATTTTCTGTTTAGTAAGTTCTCTGCCGCCAGCCAAGACTGACACATCCCTAAACAGTATCGTTGCTTCCTTTGGTAGTTGATTTGTATCTACTTAATCTCACACCACCATACTTTTCGTGAGATGTAGAGCAGATCACTCGCAATGTCTACATCAGCTAAAGGTTTTTCCAGTTCGCTCAGAAACAGGCTTTTTGCCCTCTTGGGTTGGAAGCCATTAATTATGCTACAAATAACTCAGTACCTAAAGAAACTGGGAAACTACTAGCTTTATGGTTGGTAGGTGCTTAGGTCATCCCGGCAATCTCGGTAGACGAATTGCTCAGGTTAGGTACTACAGCCTGAACTGAACTACTTTATGTAGAGCTTTGAGGAGCAATCCTCAGGCAATCAGCAACCTAGAAATCCTGTTGTTTTACGGCAGGAAGGTCCAGCGAGCCCAGTGCTGTATTCAACTAGCAACTTGTTATCCTTGCCATAGATAGTGAAAGAGGAGTGTATGAATAAGAAAGTAATTAGCCTCGCCTTAGTACTCAGCTTGGCCGCTGCTTTGGGAGCTTGCGGTGGTGGTGATACCACTACTAGCCCTTCCCCTGGTGAATCCCCTGCGGGTTCCCCAACCACCTCTCCTACTACATCTCCCTAGGCTTTTTTCCCATACTTGACAAGCCCTATCCCTCAGTCAGTGTACAAAACTGCCTGAATAGTGGATTTAGCCTCAAAGTATGAAACAGCCAAGAGATTGCTCCTCACAACCTATTGCAGTCCAAGTCAAGCTTTTAGCGTCGTACTGCTCTAAGACCGATCGCTATATGAACTGGATCTAGGTTGAAGGTGGCCGTCCTCTAACAACCCTGTAATTAATTTGGTGGCTTACAAGAGCCCAGTAGTCGAGTTTGGTAATCATTCCAAGCTTTAGCAAACTGGCTCTTGTGAGCTTATTGTTATTTGACGGTGGCTAAAATTTGTGGTGGGCACTAAGTAACTTGAACCAAGGCCTCAGCGATCGCCAAGTTGACTCCTAACCCAACCTTATTAATTTTTTAATAGATTTTATTCCTTGAAAAATGCTTTATCTAGTTAGGAATCGCTGCTTTGTAGCTTAGGATGACAGAAAAAGCTGTCTGCATGAACCATAAAAGACAAATATTCCTTATGGGCTTGAGGCTCAGCGCTACTTCTATCTTAGGTTCGATCGTCTGCTTGTTTGCTTTAGCTACTGAATTTGCTTATGCATTACCCCCTGCGGAGGATACCCCTGAAGAAATTCTAAGGACGGAAATTATTACTGAAGCGCGATCGCCCGTAGATGGAAAGTCCTTGACTCCAGCACAGTACGCTGAGTTACAAGCCCAACTAGAAGCAGGACCGCCTATTGATCCCAAGTTGTCTCCTCAGGTCAGACGAACCATCACCTTACTACGCTTACGCCAGTTTATTCGAACCTTTTTTCCCTTCTTATTGCGCTGACTAGCTAGATCTTTTCCCTCTGAGAGCGCCAATTGAGCTCGCGATCGCACACCCACCTTCGTAGTTTTCAGCTCTACCAGCGAGCCCAGTTTTTCCTAATATCTCTGACAAAATTTGCCTGCCTAACCCGAGAAATAGCCAGAACTCATCCAGTAAACCCTACCTGACCACCGCAAACATGTCTGGATTTAGGCAGATGATTTGAGACTTTAGCTATGATTTGCTACGGTTTACTACAGTTCATTACCTGATTTTTACATTTGGGTTTTATACACCTTGCCAGCTATCAGTTACACACCCCCATCCCATTCAACTTTCGAAGTGGGCGTACGCTGTTGATGCTAATTCTTTCAAAGGTTTTCAGTGCCTTCAGTTTCTCTCAACTAAAACAAGAGCCTCTGGATTTCAGAGCACACGCGTATTACAAAACCTTTTTCCCGATTTGGAACGCATTCAATAATCTCGTTTAGGTAGGTAGTTTCATGTCAATGACCGTCGCCCCTGAGCAAATTGAGCGGATTGTTTGGAATCAGCACCATGACCCCTTTGAAGTTTTAGGCCCTCATGCTGTACAAAGGGATGGCCAAACTGTTTGGGTCGTGCGAGCTTATCTGCCCAATGCAGATGCAGCCTGGGTGATTTTGCCAGAAGAACGGGCAGAGCATGCGATGCAACCCATTCATCATCCTCATTTCTTTGAATGCACCATTGATACTCCAGAGTTAGCTAATTATCAATTACGCATTCAAGAGGGGGATCATGAGCGTGTCATCTACGACCCCTATGCCTTTCGTTCTCCTTACCTCACAGACTTCGATCTACATTTGTTTGCTGAAGGTAACCACCATCGCCTTTACGAGAAATTAGGGGCACATCTGACAGAAGTCGAAGGGGTCAAAGGCGTTTATTTTGCAGTTTGGGCACCCAACGCTCGTAACGTTTCTGTTCTAGGTGACTTTAACCACTGGGATGGCCGTAAGCATCAAATGCGTAAAGGTCCTTCCGGGATTTGGGAACTATTCATTCCAGCCTTGGCAGAGAGCGATCGCTATAAATACGAAATTAAAAACCAAGCGGGACATATCTACGAAAAATCTGATCCCTTTGGTTTTCAACAAGAAATTCGGCCTAAAACAGCCTCCATTGTTACTAACTTAGATAATTACACCTGGAACGATCAGGATTGGATGGAGCAGCGTCGTCATACAGAACCGCTCACCCAACCTATTTCAGTTTATGAAGTTCATCTAGGTTCCTGGTTACATGGCTCCTCTGCTGAACCCGCTCGCTTACCCAATGGGGAAGCGGAGCCTGTCGTTCTCGTTTCCGACCTCAAGCCTGGAGCCCGTTTTCTCACCTACCGAGAGTTGGCCGATCGCCTCATTCCTTACGTCAAAGAGCTAGGCTTTACCCACATCGAGCTTCTACCGATCGCCGAGCACCCCTTCGATGGGTCTTGGGGATATCAAGTCATTGGCTACTACGCCTGTACTTCTCGCTACGGCACCCCTCAAGACTTAATGTATTTCATCGACCAGTGCCACCAAAATGGCATCGGGGTCATTGTGGATTGGGTACCTGGTCACTTTCCCAAAGATGGTCATGGTCTAGCCAACTTTGATGGCACTTATCTCTATGAGCATGCTGACCCCCGAAAAGGTGAGCACAAAGAATGGGGCACCTTAGTTTTCAACTACGGTCGGCATGAAGTCCGGAATTATCTAGTAGCCAATGCCCTATTTTGGTTCGACAAATATCACATTGACGGTATTCGAGTAGACGCAGTCGCCTCCATGCTTTACCTCGACTACTGTCGTAATCCAGGAGAATGGCTACCCAACCAATATGGTGGCCGAGAAAACATTGAAGCCGCTGATTTCTTACGGCAAACTAATCACACCATTTTTAGTTATTTTCCTGGTGTGCTCTCCATTGCTGAAGAGTCTACCTCTTGGCCAATGGTGTCATGGCCTACTTATGTCGGTGGTTTAGGCTTCAACCTCAAGTGGAACATGGGGTGGATGCATGATATGTTGGACTACTTCAACATGGACCCTTGGTTTCGCCAGTTCCACCAGAACAATCTCACATTCAGCATCATGTATGCCTTCAGCGAGAACTTTATGCTAGCGCTATCTCACGATGAGATCGTGCATGGCAAGAGTAGCATGATTGGCAAGATGCCAGGAGACGAGTGGCAAAAATTTGCGAATCTGCGATGTCTCTATGCGTACATGTTCACGCATCCCGGCAAGAAGACTCTATTTATGAGTATGGAGTTTGGCCAATGGAGTGAGTGGAATGTTTGGGCTGATTTGGACTGGCACCTTTTACAACACGACTCGCACCAAAAACTCAAGCAATTCCTAGGTGACCTCAATCACCTATATCGAGCTGAACCTGCACTTTATACTCAAGACTTCTCGAATGATGGGTTTGAGTGGATTGATTGTAGCGACAATCGTCACAGTGTAGTTTCCTTCATTCGTAAAGGCAAAGACTCTGATGATTTCGTAGTTACTATCTGCAACTTTACACCGCAGCCGCATGCCCACTACCGCATTGGGGTTCCTGAAGCAGGATTCTATACAGAGTTATTTAATAGTGATGCCCGCAAGTACGGCGGCAGCAACATGGGTAATCTAGGCGGAAAATGGACAGAAGAATGGTCTTATCACAATCGCCCCTACTCAATGGATCTATGCCTGCCACCTTTAGGCGTCGTTATTTTGAAGCTCGATCGCCAGAAAACAGAAGCAGCTATTCGATCTAGAGAACAATTTTAACTAATCTCTAACTGTGCAAAACTAAATTCATAACGCTTGTAGGATAGCTGCTTTTGCTACTCTTACGAGCGTTAGAGCCCCAACCTCAGTAGCAAAATTTTCCATCCTGCTGAGTTGGACGCTCTTTAGCAGTCCGTATTGCTCCAATTAACGTAGAAGTAATAACGCAGCGCTTTGCTTTACCACCTTGGCGTAAAACGAGAGTCAGCCGTCCTAGCTGTCCGTTCACATGCCCTCTGTAGTTAAACTGGATCCGCCAAACTCCACCAGATTCAAGAAAAGTAGTTTCATTCGCGTCGATGCTCACCCTAGAATCGAAGTTGCGCCAAGATAAGGTGTTGGTATTGACATTTCTAGGGTGAACAACCCATTGACCAGTACCATTGTGTTCACGAAAACTCACTTGCCAAGTGGCTTTGTTTTGTTTAGCACTGCGCTTGGCATCGTGAAGTGAGCGTTGAACTTGGTCTTGAGTAGCAATAAGACTTTGATTATTAATGAAAGCTAACCAACTGGGTGCAGCGATCGCGCTCACAATGCCGATCATTGCTACAGTAACTAAAAGTTCTAAAACCGTGAAACCTTTGGTAGAGGGCTTTTGAGGCTTGGAGTAAAGCTGACGATAAAAGCCTTTGATCTTCACAAAAAAGCACCCTGATAATGTCATTCAGGTTATTTGTAACCTGTTTTCAGGATGCCCAAAAGTATATGAGATCTACAAAAATAGAACAACTTAAATGCTAACGTCTTAAGCTCAAAATCTAATAAATTAAAACCTAGAAAAACCTTTTAAGAACCAGGATAACAACCCTTTTCAGTAGAAGAATTATAATTATCTTTTTCGGCTTGTATTGTCCCTAAAATCGTTTTTATAGTAACGCAACGCTTCGTACCACTGACAGGTTGTGTCAAATCATCACGTCGAGGAATAGCAACAGCAATTTGCAAGCCTGTTTCAGCATCACGAGGAAGGACACCTCGGTAATCAAACGTGATAACACCAGTAGGGTTTATAGTAGCAGCAGAAGCAACTTTTTTATTTTCAGATTGAAGATTAGTGTAGACAAGAAGTTGGCCTGGTTTAATGTTGTCAGAGCTGAGAAGGTTTTGCCAACCTTTACTAATGTCGGGTGTAGCTGCAGGAGCAACAGCGTATTGCGGCACTCGGTTTTGATTGCGAAAGCTGACGCTGTAGCTTCTCTTTTGGCGTTTAGCTTCGCGCTGAGCTTCTTGTAAAGCACCTATCACTCGATCTTGAGCAGCAGTTACGCGCTGACGATTTACAAACGTCAGCCAACCAGGAGCAGCGATCGCGGCCAACGCCCCAATCATGATCACTACTACCAGCATTTCTATGAGAGTGAATCCAGAAATTTTTGAAGTTTTTGCGCACGATAAATATTTCAAAGCAAGCTTTTCAAAGCTAACCTTCCTAGGAGATACTTGCTGGTCTGGCTGCGATAATAAACTCTTCATAATAATGTCTATACAGAGTGGTGACTAGCAGAAGGAGGAGAGCAAAGCTTACTGGTCAGTGTTACCAAAGAAGCCGCGTCCAAAGATCCGTACTTCACTAGATGGTAAGTAGATTAGATTATTCTGGTTAGCCACACGTCTGCTGGGGTCTTGAATCAGACGCGCCAACGCATTGCCCCGCAAATACAGCAATACTGACGAGGTTGTAGAATTGACGCAAGCGTAGAAACTGCTCGTTTTGGCAGAGGTAGCAGTCTCAAAGTTAGCAGGAATTCTCTGCGCACCGGGTTGTGTAGCAACAGTCAAATCACCACCCAAAGCCCCTCTATTTGGCGCTCTACAATCTAGAATCCCTTGAGTAGGATCAGTACTGATCGAGTGAAGTGGAGCTATAGCAGTACTGTCGTATCGGGTGTCATCAATATAGTCCACCAAGGTTTGCAAGTTGTTTCTGTCGTAAGACTGAGTTGCAACTGATGTATAGCGAGTGGGAGCAGTTCCTGATTTCCACTTGTTCATAGCTGCGGGTATCGTATCCGCAGAGGCTAAATCGAAGGGAACAAATCCTGAATCTGGATTAATTGCAAAACCTGTATTACCATTTGTCGGAATTCCGTCTCGAATTTCAAATCTGGCAATACGTGAGGCATTGGACCAAATACTATCAGCAGGGTTTTTAACTAAGTAGTAGGCAACAAGGGAATAAACGTAAGCATCATTGTCACCTGTTACGGAACCTACTCTCACCCTACCGGTCCCAACCTCATTCACCTCATCCGTTCTATTAAAAAATGTTCGTTTCCAAAATACTAAGACAGGCTCACAAGTTGCAGCGCTATTGCAACCCGTCACTGGTTTAACTGGGGGAATTTGATTACGAATCGGCGTTTGAGTTGTAACGTTAGGATCGCCATTCAAGCCATAAGCGTCGTAAACATATACAGCTTCTTGTAGATCTTGCACCATGTACTCTAAAGCTGCCTGAACCTCTTGCTCAGAATTGGATTTAGCTCGCTCTTTCCGCTCAGAAGTCATGATGTTGACCAGGAAAGCTAGTAATGAGCTAATGACAATTCCAGAAATAATTACGGCAACTAAAAGCTCAATCAGAGTAAAGCCAGTGGTTTTAGATTTTGGCTTTAAACTCTGCTGTTGACTGCTGGCTAGAAATTTGAAGATGTTAAACAAAATGCAGTCCTCTGTCTCTTTTAGGTTTCGTGAGGTTCGTACAGGTGAGTTTGGTGCTAAGAATCGTGAATCTAAACCCAGAAGTGCTTAGTAAAGGTTGGTAGGAACCCTTTGTTGAATATTGCTGCTAGTGCTCCGAGTACCAATGTCAGTTTTTAGTACGATAAGAGGTCGATTACGGAACCCTCCCCCTTTAGCGGTTGCACCTGTAAATAGGTTTGCTACAGGAGTAGTGTTCGGGGTGCCAGAACCACCTCTAAAAACATCCGCATCTCCTCGGTAAACCCTGATTAATAGACCATAGCCTTCTCGTCTAGCTGCTTCCCCTCTAGCAACTGCATCAGTATTGGTGTCTGCGCTGGTGCGAGTGCGGATTGCCTGGATCACAAAGTCTTGAGGATCTGTGAAACTAATATTACCGTTGGCATTAATTAATGTTCCCTGATCAGAATCAGTAAGAAGCGCTGCTGTAGGCGGCGCGAGGCAAGGATCGCCACTGTCAGGCAAGGTATCAGTTGCACAGCGAGCTTTATCGGGTGGGCTAATGGCACCGGAGCGCAAGCTGTCGATATATCCTTGTCCTGCTTGAGTGGCTAGCTCAACTTGCCTAGCTCTGACCCTGGAAGCCACAGAGATGGCCATTGGTGGGGCGATCGCGATCAACAGCACTGTTAATACAACGATCGCCATTAAGGACTCAATGATCGTAAAACCTGAATCGGGTTTAGAGGATGGAGATTTTAGCCGTCCTGAAAGATAGGTTTGAACGTGTTTCATCATAGTCCACCACCAGAGCTAGGGTTGTTGAGTTAAAGATTAACGGTTGTAATCTGCGTTGGTAGCAGTACAAGCAGGCCGATAGGGGTTATTGGTCTGCAAGGCAGGAACAAATTGTGTACCAGTAGGAGCCACCCCAGATTGGCGGGCTTGAGCATTGCTGAGATCTTGAGGTTGGGCTGCACACAACAGCGTTTGTACCCAAGCGTCACTGCGATCGACCTGCCTAAAGAACTCGTCTCGAGTACCTGTAGGTGCAGTGAATCGCTGAGCAAACAAGTCGGGCAACTGAGTCAGCAAGGCTACATCGAAACCCCATTCTCGAGTTGGTGGCTCGTAGTAAGGATGTTTGCCCCAGCTGGTGCTCCCAATCTCCCCGTTATCGGTTCTGTAGGCCTGCCGATAATCAGCCCCGAACAGACTAACGCCTGTCGCAGTTTGGGGATCACTAGACTCAACAAACCCAGCGGCTGTAGATACTACCACAGGTTGGAACGGTGCAGTTGCGTAAGCGCTTCGCTTAATCTGAATAAAAGAACCAGCGATTCTAGCTTTGACCCTAGTCCAATTTTCTAGGAAGCGTGGGAAGTTATGTAAACCCCCGCCACCTTCAATCCAAGAGTTAGTTGTATCAGCAATATTGGCTACCCGTGCTGGAGAGTCACCCGCTGCAATTACCAAATTGAAGTTATTGGTTGTAGCTCTTTGCTGCCAGCGAGTGTTGTTGCTAACAACGTTGTTATTAGTGATGGAGCTTAGATCATTGGTGTCTGTAGGGCCACCAGTGGTAACTTGAGTCTGAAGAACAGGCGTGACTAAGGGCTGTCCATCAGCAGTAACCGCTGTAATCGAAGCGCTAGCCGGAATACTTTGACTGTTATTGACGAAGCCCAGCAAACGACCGCCGAAGATTTTCGTATTAGCACCTACCTTCACGTCTGTTTTACCAAGAAAATTGCCTGCTAGCGTATGCGGGGTTCCTACCGCATCCGCAAACGTCACAGAACCGTTAGAAATCCAGAAGACATTGTTAGGACTGACTCCATTTAGAATCAAGGTTACGCCAGGATCACCATCCCTACCAAAGTTAACAGCAGCACCACCTTGAAAAACGAATATGGAATCAGAATTACCTTCTAAAGTAATGGTTTGTCCACCATTAATCGTTGGGTTGCCATTAGGCAAAGTATAAACGTTGACATCACGGGATGCAGTCAAGGTTTGAGTGTTGCCGGTCAAAGTTCCAAGGGATGGCGTTAACCCTGCTAGTGCATCCCTAGCCGCTTCGATTTTGGTAAGGTCTGGAGTAGCACAGGTGCCACTTAAGCCAGTAACTTGATACTTGTTCGACTCACCTGAATTTTTAACGCAGACAGTAAAGTCAGAAGGATCTGTGGTACCTGGCCCATTGAGACTAGGCACAGTTGGAATCTCAGGAGTATCTGGCAGAATCAGCTTTTCGCCGCCTTTGTCGGGGGGTAGGTAGTACAGGGGCTGATTTGTAGCGTAAGTCCGGTTGGGGGCATAGCCAGGTTGGCCATAGCCTACGTTAGCTGCGGTGTTGACGTTTTTAACACCTGCAAACCACAATGTGTTTTCTTGTGTGCGGGGAGGAGCACTAGCGTAAGTAGTGTAAGGAAATCTAGCGATCGCGCCAGCAGTGCTAATTCCAATAGGAATTGCAGTTGCCTCACTCTTTGGGCCCGATATCATTGGCGTAAATTCAAGCGCCCCATAGATATTGCGGGCAAAAGCAATACGACGAGCATACTGACGAAATTCGGGTATGGCGGGTTGAGAGGTTGTACCTGCTGCGTGCACTGTATCTAGCACATTTGTACCAATACTCAGGGGAGCTCCAGTTGCAGCAGCAGGAGTAGCTTTTAAGCCAAGATCAGCAGGAGTATTGGTTTTGGGAGGTCTTACCCACCAATCCGTCGGTCCACAAGACGAGACAGGCACCTTAACGCACATCTCCATGAGGTACTCATGCGTATTGACCCGACGCTGAATTGGAGTGACGAAGTTGTTGAAGTAAGAGCTAGGACGATAAGTTGTTGGTGGGGTGTCAGGATTACCTCTGTAGTCTGCATCCGTAAAGGCGCGACTGGTGACAAAGTTGTTATCGAAGAAACCATTTTGTCTGCGCTTCTTCACTGTGGCCCAGTTATCTTGATTATTATTGCGGAGATCGTAGTCACCATCAGCCCGGTAGCCCAACGCAAAACTATCAGACAACAGAGAAACAGCATCAGAAATTACAGAAGCAGGCCGCCAGAAATCTCCTGTGCCACAATTGAGGCCCGGAGTGCCAGGACGGCAAGCGAACTCACGATCGAGTGTTGCGCGGGTGTTATAGAAATAGTCTGCGGTCCAGTTAGCTCGAGTAGCTAGCTGTTGGGTAAACTCCTCGCGGTCGTGTAGATTAAACCCTTTAAGGGCAGCTGTGGTTCCTCTTAGGGTATCTGCCTGAACATAAACAGGTAGATTAGTTGCTAAGATGAGACCTTTCTCTTCAGCCCGATAGGTATTGTCGTCTGTCCGATTTAGCCTGCTGCCATTGACCAGCATGATGCCACTGGGACGACGAGCTGGATCGAGCCTATAATCCACTGGGCTGAGAAGCTGCTGTGTGGCTTGCCGCTGTTCATCTGTCAGCCCTGCTGTTGTGGGCAGAGGCTCACTCAAGTCTGGGGTAGCATCATCGCGAGTGGCATAGATAATACCGCTATTGGGTAGCACGTATTCTCCCTGCATCCCTAACGCCGCTGAGAATAGCCCCCCCGCGATCGGTTGCCTGCGAATTCTATTTAGATCGATGACAGTAGTACGGACTTCCAGGGGCTGCCGATCTTCTATCGCTAGGTCAGAGCGAGTTGTCAGCAGTTCCGTAATTCCTGCCTTACTTGAAGTAGTAGCACTAACAGTAGCAGGCGCAAGAGCCGTAACTTGAATTGTTCCACCAGGATTGCCAACGTTAGGAGTAACTGCAGTTACAGTACCCTTAACGACGTTGAGCAATGTCTCATTGGCACCGCCTGCAAAGCCTTGAACGGTAACAACATCACCAACTCTAATGCGGGCCGTCAATACGGCAGTGTCACTAACGTCTGAGAGATTTGAGACAGTGTAAGTGCGTACATTTCCGGCAGAAGAGCCTGTAGTGACCGCAAATGAGCGTCCTTCAATGGCTTTAACCTGTCTCGCATCCAAGAAGGCCGCTTCTTTAATAGCTCCATGTGGGATTCTTGCTTCACTGGGAGTCAGGCTATTGCTAGCAATGTCTAAGCCGCAAAGACTAGAGTCAATTGCGGACTGGTCAGCTAAGCTCAGCGGTTTCCCACCAGGTGCATCTAAATTCTTTAAAGCATTACGGAGTGGCTCATTTACAAAACGTCCATTGGGGAACACCAAATTAGCTTGGTAATTGAGCTTCTGTCGCCAGTTACCTGCTACTGCCACATTGCTGTCTTCTGGTAAAAATAGACCCGCTGCATTAGCACCTGAACCAACAGCAATATTAGCAGATGTAGTAATAGGAATATAGCTAACACCGTTGTTCGACCTAGCTCCGGTTAGAGTAGTGAGCGGTGCCCCTGGAGCGTCACCATTATAAAGTCTGTCAATCACTCCATCAGCCACCACGGTGGTGTCAATACCACCACTGACGTCTGGCAAACCTAAATCTGTTCGATTTCTTGCTGTTATAGCGTTAGTTGGGTCGTAATAGCTACTAACACAAGCAACAGGAGTTTGGTAATTTGTAGGTGCATCAGGGTTATACGGGCTAATGTCATAGTGATACACCGCAGTAGCTCGCATCTTGAGGTGCCCTGACAGGATGCTCTCATCAATAGGCGTGATTGGATCATCAGCACGGGACATGGGCATGCTGTCTGGCCAAACAACCCGATAGCTCTCCTGGGTCAGTGGTGTGTTTGGGTCATTATAAGTTGCGATGGGAGGAGCAGGTGCTGCCGGATCATCTGTAAGGTTGCTGTCGGGTGGAGCAGGTAAGAAGGTGGTAGCAGGGGTTGGGGCATAAATACCTGCACCAGTGACAACCCGTAAACCACCTACCGCTTGCAGCTTATCTTCTGGCCTTTGAGCCGCCGATTGTTCCCAGAAGCCGTTACGACCTGTATCACCTAAGTCACTCAGTTCATCCACCCGTGTACTGCGGGTGCGATCGATAGTGTTCCGAGCAGTCCACTTTTCTGGAGTGCCGCCAGCTTTACGGACAAGTTGCTCAACACCCTCACCAACGAATTTCAAACCGTTGAACCAAGTAGCAGGCAACCCATTCCCAATAAGCATGCGATCGCCAAGTCGAGCCTCCTCGAGATCTGTTCTGCTCGCTTCTGGGTCAGTCGCTTCCGGCTTCGCAGTCGCAAGAGTTAAATTATTAAAACTTGCTCCTGTGGTTAGGTTGGCAGGTAAAGCCCACTCATCAGGTGGACGTAACGGATTATCCCGTCCTGTAAAAACACTAGCAGTAGTATAAGTAGTACCAACAGCTAAAGTTGCCTCTTGCCCAAACGGTACTTCACTGTACGGGATCCGGCGTGTACGGTTTCTAAAATACCGCTCTAACGACCTACGCCGAGCCTCTACACCTAGACCTGGGTCTTCTCTTAGACGTCTCGCAGTGTCGGCTATTACTTCTTGGGGGTCAGTGGTTGCTGCTCGTAGCTGAGCTGCACGTACTAGAAAGTCAATCCGCAGCGTATAAGCTCTGCTATTGTAAGCAACTTCTCTAGGGTTATTCGTGGTTGATTGGTCAGTATTCTGAAATACATCCTCCCGAGGCCGCACTCCAGGTTTGTTAAATAAGTGAATGCCTACATTGTCACCAGTTACGGTGTTACCTGTTAACGGACCCTTACCAACGTTACCGCCAACTTCAATCCTGCTGTTATCTTCTGTGTAATAGCAGGAGTTCTGGCTACTCACCTGAAAAAGAGTAACGTTAGCTCCAGTTGTAAAGAGGTTGCTATTGGTAAAAACACGTCCGTTTAGTTTGAATTCAGGACCAGGGGTAATATCTAGATCATCTTCATAAAGAACAGCGTTATTATTTAGCGGAACTCGACTCCGATCTTGCTGAACTTCTAGAACCGAAATCCCTTTGTTCTTGTTGTTAGCTTCATAGCGGTTATTTGTCAGAACTGGGTCGCCACTAGCAATCGGGACCGTAGCAGCATATACAGAAAAGCTCTTAACAATTTTGCCATTGCTAGCATACCAACCGGAGTTGCCAACCAAGGAAGCACTGGTACCGGCCGCAGTCGCACATTGTCCACCAATGTTATTGACTGACATGGGCGGAGTCCGAGCTTCTAAGGGAGAGCGACCTCTGGTAAAGGTGCCATCTGGTCTTCTAGGTGGTAGTCGCCAAGCAATGGAATAAAAAGTATAAGCATCGTAGCGGCCATTGCTATCTGTATCAACTGGAAACTTCCAACCTTGTCGGCTGGTTTCATCATTTTCTAAGGTGTAACCACCTGCCGTCCGATTAGCGTTTTCTCCAATTGTGTTGTTGTTATTAGCATCAGCAACCAACTTAAGACGCACTTCATCAGGAAAGGTGTATTTCGAATCGTCCATCACGTCGCGCAATCGACGGTCCGCTGGAGTTGCCCTTGGTAAGTTGGGGTCTTCAAATAGAGCATCCAATTTTGCTCTAGCACGGTCAAGCGCAGGAGCAGCAGCATTTAATGCAGCTTGGTTAACTCTGGCATTGCTCGCATTCTTAGTGCGGTCCAAAGACCGTACGATAAGCGCGGTCGTTAAGAGGACGACTACTAGTGACACCATGACCACCGTGGGCAAGACAAAACCGGAATTAGTCAGGCGCGATCGCTGACCAACCACGAGTAGGCTGCGTAGGAGCCAATTCGTTAACTTATTGTGGGTAGCTGGTTTGCGAGTTGGCATGGTGGCTTTCCTGTTCCAGATGAAAAGTTCTGTAAGTTAAAAGTAAAAGCGACTAAAAATAGAAGAGAGGCAAGCTTGCTGCGGCAATTGCGCGCAATTAGGCAGGCACAGATAAAGTCTTAATATTCTCAAGGTAGATTGCTCTGTCTTAGCAAGTTTGAACGGGTTGAATCAACCGGAAAATCACTAATGCAGGGATGTTTCAACATGAAGTTTCCAGTTAACTTGCTGAATGAGATAGATTCTAACTCCCCACGGTTGGAGGCGTAATCCAGAGAATAGACCTTCAATACAGGCAAACATCAGGCCGGAAACACACAAGAACTATTGCTTTGAGAGCATAGGGTATAACTTCATCACAACTTTGTAAAGATTGTGTATAAAGTCGATCGTCACTATCTTACCCATTCGTATTGAAAAAATTATCAGCCTTGTGCAAAGTTTGCTGAGAACGTTGAGTTTTTATAAATTTGATAAAGCTGTGATTGTGGTCGTCAGTGTTCTCTACTAAGAAAAAAGCCTGTAAGGGTTGATGAGAAACCCTACAGGCGTACTAGCTCAAGAGAACGAGCTTTAGTGATGGTTGAGGTTAAGACCTGCTTCTTTCGCCATCGCTGCCAGACCCTTGTGCTCCAAAGTTTTGATGGCTTTGGTCGATAGTCGGAGACGAACCCAGCGATTACCTTCAGCCCACCAGATGCGTTTCCACTGTAGGTTAACTTCTTGCAGCTTTTTGGTACGACGGTGAGAGTGAGAAACGGCGTAGGCGTTGTTTGCCTTCTTGCCGGTCAGTTGGCATTTGCGAGACATGTAAACTCCAGTCCTGAACTTTGTAAATTTAGGTGCAGTCTCTTATTGTATACAACGCTTCAATTGAGTCCAAACAATTGGTAGTTTTTCGGCACTTTAGAATTTAGAAGCGCGATCGCCAGTCGTCTCATTAGAATTGCCTCCCGAAGCGTTTGTCTGCCTCTACAGCTAGGAAGGCAGGCTTAAAAGTAAAAAGAGAGGCGATCGCCTCTCTTACAAACAACGTCGGACGTCATTTAAGTCGTAGCTTCTGGGATCTGGTCTACTTCGCTGCCTGCTCTGTTAGGCGAGTTAGCACTTCGTTAGAGCGTTCTACAAACGCCTTCATACCTTCAGCATCAAATCCTTTCTGAGACATTAAGGCTAAGTCGTAGACATGCTGACAAATCATATCTGCTAGTTCGTTGGAAGCAGATTGTCCTTCAGCTTGAATAATGCTGCCTTGGTTCAGATTAATTAGATTTTGAATCAAGGGATGAGCCGTGTTCACCAGCAGGACATGCTCTTCGGGAAACTGAGCTAGTTGCTGTTGCATCAAAGCGTTCATCTCTTGCAAGCGACGCAAAGCTTCTGGCAAAAGCACGATCGCTGGGGGAGTGCCTTTGGGATCGTCCGATTTCAAACTTTCGGTGCGAATAATTAGCTTGGGCCGGTTGAGTGCTTTCTGGAATAATTCCTTCAGTTGCTCACCGCGAGTCTGATTCGTTTTCGGGTCAACAATATCAGCCGCCTGATCCTTTTCAATCAGAGTGTCATCGAGGTCAGAGTCTACACGCGAGAACTTAACCTCAGAATACTCTCGCTCCAAGAAACTAATGAAGTGGGTATCGATGAAAGAGTCCATAAAGAGGACTTCTAACCCCTGCTTCTTATGCAACTCTACATAAGTAGCTTGAGTCACTTCATCCGTGCAGTAAAAAACTCGATTCTCGTGGCGCGATTGATTACGCTCTAGATACTCTTTGATAGTGGTGTAGGAAGGTCCAGGACTAGCTTCTGAAGCAGGAGTTACTGTTTGCCAGGCGTCGCCTTCTTCAGACTGCACTTCAACCGCAGGCGTTTCAGCAGTAGTTGGTTTCAACTCAGCAGTGGAGCGATAGATCAAAATATCTTCAACTTGCTTCTTGAACTTGTCGTCGTTGATGGAGCCAAATTTGACGAAAGTTCCTAAGTCTTGCCAGCAGCGAACATACTCTTCCCGATTGTCTCGGTAGAGTTCTTTCAGGCGATCGCCCACTTTCTTAGCGATATAGTCCGCAATTCTCCGGACCGTGCGATCGTTTTGTAAAAAGCTACGGGAAACATTCAGCGGAATATCAACGCTGTCAATCACACCCCGCAGAGGCAATAGGAATCGAGGAATGACTTCTTCGCAATTGTCACTAACAAATACTTGGTTGCAAAATAGCTTGATTTGGCCCTTAGTAACGTCTACATCTGGCTTCAACTTAGGAAAGTAAAGAATGCCATTGACAACAAAGGGGTAATCAGTATTGAGATGCACCCACAATAGAGGCTCTTCTTGGAAAGGATAGAGATAACGATAAAACTCTAAATAATCTTCTTTGGTCAGGTTACTAGGAGACTCTTTCCAAGGAGCTTTTTGTCGATTAATTTGCTCTCCATCCAGCTTGATGGGCACTGGCATAAAGTCGCAGTAAGTTTTTACTAACTGCTTAATTCGGTAAGGCTCCAGATACTCTAACTCCTCCTCTTGTAGGGTTAAAGTTACCGTAGTTCCTCGTTGAGCCCGATCGGATTCTTCAAGGCTAAACTCGGTTGAGCCATCGCAGGACCAATGAACGGCTTGAGAACCCTCTCGATAAGAAAGTGTGTCAACATCAACCCGCGCGGCCACCATGAACGAGGAATAAAATCCCAGCCCAAAGTGACCAATGATTTGTTGATCAGTGGAGTTCTTGTACTTTTCAACGAATTCTTCAGCGCTAGAGAATGCTACTTGGTTGAGGTACTTCTTGACCTCCTCCGCAGTCATGCCAATTCCGTTATCAGAGACAGAGAGGGTTTTCTTGTCTTTATCAAGCGTGATTTGGATTTCTGGCTCTCCTGCCTCGCCAGAGAACTCTCCAGCATAAGAAACCATCTTTAGCTTCTGAATTGCATCAACCGCATTTGAGATCAGTTCTCGCAGAAAGATTTCGTGGTCTGAGTAAAGCCACTTCTTGATAATTGGAAAGATGTTCTCAGTATGAATACTGATGTTGCCCTGTTCCAGAATGGTTGCCATGAGTCTAGTCCAGTGGACGGTTGGATGAACTGTGTTTGAAGTTATGAAGGCGCAAGCAAGTAAAAGACTAGGTTAAAGAGTACTTACACTACCTGCCTCTTATGATTGTGGGCGATCGCTCTAAATTTCGATTCCGGGATTGCCCCACCTAAGCCGATTCGGTTTTCCCTACTCTATAGAGTTGAACCTACACTATTTTACTTGCTGAGGTTCTGAGAGGCCTCTGCTTTTGCGAACCCATTGCTTGATTGCTTTGAGCATTCCTTGAGCAGAATGAGCGGGTAACAAAATTGCGATCGCAATTTTTCCCAAAATAACTACCATTAACCGAATGCGACCTAACCACTTGGGGTTATTACGAACTGCTTCTTTAAAGAATCGTGCTGCTGTAATGCCACGGTAACGATCGAGAGAGCCTTCTAAAGCTTTGAGGGTCAAATACTGGTAGCGCTGAGCTAGTACCTGCCGTTTCAAGGACAGAGAGTCAGGCACTTGAGTAAACGCACGTTCAATAACTTGCTTGCTTTCAGCCTCCATCTTCCAGACATTAGCAGACATCGATTGCGAAGAAACTCGGTATAAAACTTGAGCAGATGGTACTGCTACAAACTCATAACGCGCTGCTAGGCGCAACCACATATCCCAATCTGCAGCAGCACTTAAGGTTTCATTGAAGCCTCCTACTTCAATCAGCGCCTGTTTAAGAATTAAAGGATTAGAGCCACTTTCAATGAAATCCCTTAACAACAATTGCTTGTGAACGTCACCATTTTCTGTGATATGTCCACCATGCCGTAGAAATTGGCCAGATTCATCAATCCAATCAGTCCAACTATAAGCTACTACAGCCTTAGGATGACTTTGAAGGGCTTCTAGCTGAGTTTGTAGCTTATCAAGAGTCCACAAGTCATCGGCATCAAGAAATGCAATATAATCGCCCGAAGCATGAATCAAACCACGGTTGCGACTGGCCGATACTCCAGCATTATTGTAGGAAAATATTTTGAGGCGAACATCCGAAATACTAGCAGCAACTTCTAGCGTTGAATCTTGAGAGCCATCGTTAATAACAATGATTTCAACATTACTCAGTGTTTGATGTAGAACTGAATCAATTGTTTCTCGAATCGTTTTTTCGCTGTTAAAGGCTGGGATGATCACAGAAACTAGGGGCATAGTTAGGTGAGTTCCGCTGAAGTAGGCGACGACGCAGATGGATCAATTCGAAGATAGCCATACAAAGCTCTAACATCTAAAAATTTTCCAGCTTTTAGCAATAGGGCTTGAGCTAGCTCAGGTGGCAAGAAAATAACAGCAGTAGTCCTAAAAATCAATTTGACTAAAACTTTTGCTCGTAACAAAGCTGGATCGTTTTGAATCGCCACCCAAAGAAATCGAGCCGCTGTCAAGCCACGTTTTTGTCCTGCTGGCCGTTCTAAGGCGTCTACGACCAAACACTTATAGCGGTTAGCCAGAATATCTTTTCTACGACATTGAATTGCTTCCGGAGCTTGAGCTAGAGCTTTTTCAATCACTCGCTGAAAACCTAGCTCTTGTCGTTCTACATTATTTGACCAAGAATTGGAATTGGGATATTTTCTATATAAAATTTGGGGGGAAGTAACCACTGTAAATGGATAGCAAGCGGCAAGCCGAAGCCACATATCCCAATCTTGACCTCCTACGAGTGACTCGTCAAAATAACCAACGTGATCTAGTGCCCGCCTAAGCACTAATGGGTTAGAGCCACTTTCGACAAAATCAATTAGCAGCAACTTTTCATAAACATTCCCTGTCGCACTAATATAAGCTCCTCGCCTTAAAAACTGTCCTGTTTCATCAATCCAATTAGTCCAGCTATAAGCTACAGCAGCATCTGGATTTGCTCGTAGTGATTTTAACTGGGCTTCTAGTTTTTCAGGAGTCCACAAATCATCTGCATCAAGGAAAGCAAGATACTCTCCTTGAGCTTCACAGATACCACGATTGCGACTTTTTTGAGGACCAGAATTAGGTTGAGAAATCAACTTAATTCGAGAATCTTGAATATTTGAAACAATGTCTGCTGTTGTATCTAAAGAGCCATCATTGATAACAATAAGCTCGAAGTCTAAGAATGTTTGGCTTAAAACTGAGCCAATAGTTGCCTTAATTGTTTTCTCTGCATTATAAGCTGGTATCACAACAGAGATTAGCGGCATGGGGTGTAGCTCTCAATAATTACCTGACGGAGTAATCTTTAGCTAGTTTTATGATTTCCAAGCTTAAGCTACAACATAAATCCGTTCAATTAATGTATTTTTCCTTAAAGAAAGTGTAAATATTTTTATAGGAATACAGTCCACTTCAAGTATCAGCAAAAATTTGACACTTAAAAATGATGCTAAATTGGCGATCGCGCTGACCAACGAACCTGACTTGAAGATTTCTGTCAATGGGTTAAGACTATTGCTGGTGCTTACCCATTGACAGAGTAACTTATTTTCTCGAAGTTAGGATTTGGTTTTAGCTGACTGAGCCAAACTTGAATAAGAAGATGAGGGTACAGCTTCAACCGTAGAATCCAGGTCTTTTTTGGTAAACGTTAAGGTATTGTTCGCTAAATCAATCACGATAGTATCCCCCTCTGTAAACGTGTTTTCTAGCAGCTTGTTAGCGATCGGATTTTCAAGTTCTCGCTGAATAGCACGCTTGAGGGGACGAGCACCATAAACGGGATCGTAGCCTGTATCTGCAATATAATTTTGTGCTGCTTCTGTAAGTTCTAGCGTGATTTTTTGATCGGATAGAAGTTTTTGAATGCGTTTGATCTGAATACCGACAATTTGACGCAGTTCACCAAGATTGAGCGGATGGAACAGAATGATGTCATCCACGCGGTTGAGGAATTCGGGGCGGAAGTGCGATCGCAGGGCTTGTAGAACTAGAACCCGCATCTGTTCGTACTTAGAATCATCCCCTGAGACATCCAAGATGTGATCGCTGCCAATGTTGCTGGTCATGACAATCACAGTGTTGCGGAAGTCAACTAACCTGCCTTGGGAATCGGTGATACGACCATCATCGAGCACTTGCAGCAAGATGTTGAATACGTCTGGATGGGCTTTTTCGACTTCATCAAGCAGTACTAGAGAGTAGGGATGGCGTCGGACTGCTTCAGATAACTGCCCCCCTTCTTCGTAGCCAACGTAACCTGGAGGCGCACCGACGAGTCGAGAAACTGAGTGCTTTTCCATGTACTCCGACATGTCAAGGCGCACCAAGGCGTCATCGGTGTCAAACAGAGATTGGGCTAAGGCGCGAGCTAGTTCAGTTTTACCAACTCCAGTCGGCCCCATGAAGAGGAAAGAACCTATGGGACGACCGGGATCTTTCATCCCTGCTCTAGCTCGACGAATTGCCGAGGATACTGACTCCACCGCTTCATCTTGGCCCACAACTCGTTGATGTAGGTAGGATTCTAGCTGGAGCAGTTTTTGCCGCTCTGATTCTAGGAGACGGTTAACAGGGATGCCAGTCCACTTGGCGACAATCTCAGCAATATCAGCATCGGTGACTTGCTCTCGCAAGAGGCCAGAGCCACGAGATTGAATCTCTAGGAGTTGCGCTTCTTTAGCTTCGCGATCGCGTTGCACCGACTCTAAACGACCGTACTTCAGTTGAGCCGCTTTGTTGAGGTCGTAAGCCCGCTCCGCCTGCTCAATTTGGACTCTAAGTTGGTCTTCCTCCATCTTCAGAGCTTTGATGCCTTCTAGGGCTTCTTTCTCAGTTTGCCACTGGCCCGCAAGCTGTTGCTGTTTTTCACTCAGCTCTGTAATTTCTTGCTCAATTCGGGTCAGTCGTTCCCGTGAAGTGCGGTAGCCACCTGCGATCGCGCGTTGGCCCTCATTTTCTAGAGACAGCTTTTCCATCTCTAGCTGCATCAAACGCCGATCAATTGCTTCCAACTCAACGGGCTTAGAGGTGATCTCCATCCGGAGCTTGGCTGCAGCTTCATCGATTAAGTCGATTGCTTTATCGGGTAAGAAGCGATCGGCAATGTAGCGATCGGATAAAGTCGCCGCTGCCACTAAGGCAGCATCGGTAATTTTGACCCCGCCGTGGTGAGTTTCGTAGCGATCTTTAAGGCCACGCAGGATAGAAATGGTGTCTTCAACGCTAGGCTGATTAACCACAACCTGCTGGAAACGCCGTTCTAGGGCTGCATCTTTCTCGATGTATTTGCGGTACTCATCAAGCGTGGTGGCACCGATACAGCGCAATTCCCCACGAGCTAGCATGGGCTTCAGCAAGTTGCCTGCATCCATGGTGCCTTGGCTGGCGCCAGTACCGACTACGGTGTGGAGTTCATCAATGAAGAGGACAATTTGCCCGTCGGAGTCCATGACTTCGCGCAAGACAGCTCGCAGGCGGTCTTCAAATTCACCGCGATACTTCGCGCCTGCGATCAAGCTGCCCATATCGAGCGAAATCAGCTTACGGTTTTTGAGGGATTCTGGCACATCGCCGTTGACAATGCGCTGAGCTAGTCCTTCAGCGATCGCTGTTTTACCGACACCGGGTTCCCCAATCAGGACAGGGTTATTCTTGGTGCGGCGTGATAGTACTTGAACCACTCGACGAATCTCGTCATCGCGACCAATTACAGGATCTAACTTGCCCGATTTCGCTTGTTCTGTCAGGTCTTGACCATATTTCTCTAGGGCAGCGTAGCGAGACTCAGGGCTTTGATCTGTCACCTTTTGGCTGCCTCGAACGGTCTTGATTACGGTTTCTAGTTGCTTGGCATCCAGATTGACTGCTTTGAGCAAGCGCCGACCAATGCGTTCGTCTTCGGCAAAGCCAATGAGTAGGTGCTCAACTGAGATGAAACCATCTTGCCAGGATTCTCGTGTGGCTTCGGCCCGGTCAGTCAGCAAATCTAGCCCCCGACCTAGATAAAGTTGCCCATCGTCTGTAACGCGGGGTTGGCGTTGGGCAAATTCTTCTAATTGCAGAAGGAGTCGGGCTGAATCCACGCCCGCGCGATCAAACACTTTGCTCGCCAGTCCATCCTGCTGCAAGAGAGCAACGACTAAATGCTCCACCTCTAGCTGTTGGTGTTTGAAGCGACGGGCCACTTCCTGAGACTTAACGATCGCTTCCCAGGCTTTGTCAGTGAATTTGCTAGAGTCGGTGGGCTGCATGTTCTAAAAAGAATTCCTGTAAAAAGGCTTGTCCCCAGACGTTTAGTATAACAACCTGCCCTGCGCCATCTCACCTGCTAAAAGGTGAAGACAGTCCGGAGCGTACTCTGCCAAATGTCAGGATTCGTAGCGTTGTTATTAGGATTAGTCACGAGCATGAAAGTGGGTGTCACACTAAAATGCTCATTGATGGAGAGATTGTAGAACAATTCAAAATTGGTTTGCGTAGCATCTCCCAAGTTGCTAGTGATGAAAGGCTGACCCACAGCAGCTCCAGCCAATGAACCTGGAATCACAAGATTGCGAAACACGACTCCCAAGGCCCAGGTTTGAGGATGAAGATCTAAGTTTTGGGCTAAAACCGAATTAAACCCCTGGTACGACCCAAAGCCATAACGACCAAACACGGCAACTGTTCGGTCAATGGCCCATTGGGCGTTGATCCCAGCCGCTTCAATCTGCGTGTCGTTGAGGGTAGCACTTGTATATTGCAACTGGACACTGCTAGCGGAATTAATCGAATATTCCAGCTCGACACTGCCTTGACTGCGATCGCTAAATAAACCGCCTTGTTGGGGGTTATTGCCATCCGCTGCGGCATAGAGCGATCGCAGTGCCCATGAATCAGAGAGTTGCCAATCTAAGGCAATACCAGCACCCCCAAAGCGGTCAATCTGGTTTTGCACAATCAAAGGATTATTGACGAAAAAGCCAGAGCTAAAATCAACGCCTGAGTTGTTGGCGAAGGGATTGCGGTCAATAAAATCGCTAGGCACGATTTTGGGGCCAATACTGACAGCCAAATTCGGTTGAGGTCGAAACGTGTAGTAAAGCTTACGTATCCGAGGCGTCTCAGTCACTTCGGCGTACTCTACTCCCCCACCATCAGCTAATAGACCTGTGGTTCCCAGCAAATTTTGATCGCGATTGTGCACTTCACCGATCGCATCAGTTCTACCGTTGCCCATTTCTAGTTGCGTCAACAGCAGGGCATTGGGTTGCAGAGTGGTTAATAAATCTAGCCGCACCCGCGAAACCAACTCCAGTGGGGCTTGGGTTCCTATTGTGGGCGCAAAAATGGCTTGGCCTTGCAGTTTGGTAGTGGTCGAGAACTGATTGGCTTCCAACTCGCTCGTGCGCCCATCTAAATCAGCTAAGCGATCGCGCAAGTCATTCAAAGCTGGGCTGAAGGTACTCTGAAGCTGCCGTAAGGTCTCAATATCCTCCGGATCTAGGTCGCTAGCTTGATTGGTGGTAATTAAGTCATTAACCTTGACAAAAACAGCGTTGAGAATGGCAGCAAACTCGTAGCGAGTGAGCGCTCGCTGTCCTCGGAAGGTGCCATCTGAATAACCTGTGACTACGCCATAGCGCTCAACCAAAGATTTCAGGGCTTGATAGGCCCAGTCAGTCGGCTGCACATCTGACAGCTCTGACACAGAATTGATCTGAGCCATCGCAGAGTCATCTGTCGCTAAGCTATCGGCCACAGGTGCGGTTGGATTAGAGAAACTTGAGGGCAACTGAGCAATTGACTGAGTGAATTTAGCGGGGGCGATCGCTGGATCAGGTGCAAATTCTAGTAGCGTTGAGCCATTTTCAATTTCAGCTTTCGCTAGAGCAGCAGAGTTAAAAATGTCAACTCTAGATGGGAGCCGCAGAGGTGGCGAAAGTGTATCAACGGCTAAATCTAAAGATGAATTTGAGCTATGAGGTAATTCAGCCTCAGCCTTCAGCGAAAATTGTGCTAGAAGACTAAGGCTGCCAAGACCTCCAGCGACCCAATTGATTCTCCTCACTCTGCCACTCCTTCAAAGGGTTGCTATTCAGGAAGTTCCAGAACAGCAACTAAAAACCGGAACTTAACGTTGACCTTTAGCTGACCTTTACAGGTTGTTGACTCGTTATTTAGGCAAGGGAAGACCGCATCCCGCCAGGTATCTAGTGAGCTGTAGTCGCAGGTTCTGTGGTTTGCTGTGCCGGCGCTGCGTTCTGCGCCGCTAATTGAATTAATTCAACTTTGTAGCCACTAGGATCTTCGACAAAAGCAATCACGGTGGAGCCATGTTTCATTGGACCTGGCTCGCGCACCACCTTACCGCCACGCTCCTTGATGGTGTTGCAGGTGGCATAAATATCATCCACACCAATGGCAATATGGCCATAAGCATCACCGAGATTGTATTGCTCTACTCCCCAGTTGTGAGTCAGCTCAATCACTGTATGGTCAATTTCGTCACCGTAGCCCACGAAGGCTAGCGTAAATTGACCACCAGGATAGTCTTTACGACGCAGCAACTTCATGCCTAAGATGTCGCAATAGAATCTGAGTGATTCTTCCAAGTCGCCAACCCGTAGCATCGTGTGGAGTAGTCGCATAATTCTTTTCCCTGCTTCACATTTTTTATTCAAGCACTCAGCGGAATCTTTAGCAGATCCGTAAGTAAAACTACCAGTCTAAAATCCAGACCTCTCTAAGATCACTCTTGGGTGTCCGTTTGGACGTATTCTAACAATCGGGCTGTTTGCCATTTTAGGCTGAGCGCCAGCGGGTGAATCGTGAACATACCGCCCGGTTGAAGCCAGTTGCAATTCTGCTTATTCAGAGGGTACAGAGGGAATGATTGATACGCCAGAGACCGCCATTTACTCCATTCGGGCTCGCGAAATTCTAGATTCACGCGGACGCCCAACTATTGAAGCGGAAGTGTATCTGGAGAATGGTGCTGTTGGAGTTGCACAGGTTCCCAGTGGTGCCTCAACAGGGAGCTTCGAGGCGCATGAATTACGCGATGGAGACTCAAGCCGTTACGGCGGCAAGGGCGTACAGAAAGCAGTGCAAAACGTGGTGGAAGAAATTGCCCCTCGCTTAATCGGTTGCAATGCGCTAAATCAAGAAGCGATCGATCGCGCCATGATTGACCTGGATGGCTCGCAAAATAAAGCTAATCTGGGCGCAAATGCCATCTTAGGGGTCTCTCTCGCTACAGCTAAAGCGGGTGCCGAAGCTTTAGGTCTACCGCTCTACCGTTACTTGGGTGGGCCACTCGCGAACTTGCTGCCTGTGCCTCTGATGAACGTGATTAATGGGGGGGCGCACGCAGACAATAATGTGGATATTCAGGAATTCATGATTGTCCCGATTGGGGCTTCCTCATTTCGTGAAGCTTTGCGCTGGGGCGCAGAAGTGTTTTCCTCGCTCAGCAACGTCTTAAAGGCTCAGGGATTGTTAACTGGAGTAGGGGATGAAGGTGGTTTTGCCCCCAACTTAGCGTCTAATCAGGCGGCTTTAGATTTGTTGATAGCCGCGATCGAGAAAGCGGGTTACAAGCCTGGAGAGCAAGTAGCATTGGCGCTGGATGTGGCTGCGAGCGAACTCTACAAAGACGGTCAGTACGTGTATGATGGCGCTGCTCATACGCCAGCCGAGATGGTTGATTATCTGGCTAAGTTGGCAGGTCAGTACCCGATCATCTCGATTGAAGACGGCTTGCACGAAGATGATTGGCAGCATTGGCAGTTGCTAACTCAGAAGTTGGGCGATCGCGTGCAGCTCGTCGGGGATGATTTGTTTGTTACCAATCCCACTCGTCTACAGCAGGGGATCGACCAGAAGGCAGGCAATTCAATTTTGATTAAGCTGAATCAGATTGGCTCCTTAACAGAAACGTTGCAAGCGATCGATCTGGCTACTCGGAACAGTTATCGCTCCGTCATCAGTCACCGTTCTGGTGAAACGGAAGATACGACGATCGCGGATTTGGCTGTAGCGGTTCGTGCGGGTCAAATTAAGACGGGATCGCTCTGCCGTAGTGAGCGGGTAGCGAAGTACAACCGTCTACTCCGGATTGAGGATGAGCTGGGTAAGCAGGCGATTTATGCGGGGGCGATTGGCTTGGGGCCTCGGTAAAGAAGTAGGCTCGATCAAGTTATTGGCTTTGAGGGGTTTTGAGGGGTTATCGGATTAACTCCTGAGAACCGAACCCTTGGGGGCAACTGCCCCCAAACCCCCGCTGAGGGACGGCTGCGTCCCCCAGACCCCCTCCAGAAGGGCTTTTTGAGTTAGTGTTTACAATGAAGAGGCATCTTCCTTTCAGTAGGTGGGTGCCTTTTTGCTGAGATTGAGACAAGCTGGGATGGGGGCGATCGCGGTTCATCTTGCCAAATTCCTTATGTCATCAAAGCCTGACTTAACAGAATTCTAGCTTTATTAGAAATTCCTAAAAAAATATAACGATACTACTTCTTGTTCAACTGAAAGCTGCAATTGAGACGGTTTGCAGCCGATGTTTTGTGTAGTTTGTTGCTGACAAGTCTAAATTTTCCCGTTTGAATAGGAGTAGGGTAGGTAAAAAAAATTACACTTGTCCTAGTTTTCTTGGTTCGGGCATTCCAACTCTGGCAGTGAACAGCACTTCTAAAGACATGGTTGAGCAACAAAATTCTGTGGATGCAAGTCAGAGCCTGACCAAGTCAAATTTTCAACTCCCGCAGGTTGAGGCAGAAGCTAAACTTCTACAAACCCTTTCGTTAGCCATTAGTGAATCTCCAGACTTAGCAACGGCTTTGCAGGTGGCACTTCAACAGGTATGCGAAGCCACGGGGTGGAGGTATGGAGAAGCTTGGCTCCCCGATCCCACACAAACCAGATTGGAATGTAGTTCGGCTTGGTATAACGAATCTACTTCACTAGATAAATTTAGAGCACTGAGTCAAGCGATACATTTCCAGCCAGGAGTAGGGTTGCCTGGGCGGGTTTGGGCTAAGCAGAAACCAGAATGGATTCAAGATGTATCTCAGGAAGCCTCAACGAGCTTTTTGAGGACTGAAATTGCTCTGGAGGCAAAGCTCAAAGCAGGGCTGGCAATGCCTATTCTGGCGAGAGGGGAAGTGGTTGCGGTCTTGATCTTCTTTATGTTTGAAGCTTGCTCCGAAGACCAGCGCCTAGTGGAATTGGTGACTGCTGTAACTGCTCAGTTAGGTGCAATCTTGCAACTTAAGCGAGCCGAAAGAGCCTTGAAAGAGCAACAAGAGTTTTTGCGGCTCGTTCTAGACAACATTCCTCAGTACATTTTTTGGAAAGATACTCAATCTGTTTATCTAGGCTGTAACAAGAGTTGGGCAGAGTTGGCAGGTCTGACCCAACCCACCGCGGCAATTGGCAAGACTGACGATCAGCTACCTTGGACGCCGCCAGAGATTGAGTATTATTTGGAGCAAGACCGACGCATTATCGCAACTGGAGTCCCAGAGCTAGACATTGTTGAATCTAAGCAGCATCAAGATGGCCGCCAAGTCTGGATGCATGTGAATAAATTGCCCATTCATAACGCAGAGGGTCAGGTTATTGGACTCTTGGGTCTGATGGAAGACATTACAGAGCGCAAACAAGCCGAGCAGTGTCTGCGGGAGAGTGAAGCACGACATCGGGCTATTTCGGGCATGGCCTCTGACTATGTTTACTCAGTCCGGATTGAACCGGACGGCGAATTGGTGACTGAATGGGCCACTGAAGCCTTTTATCGCATCACTGACTACACGCTGGATGAGATAAATGCCTTGGGCGGTTGGGTCAGCTTGATTCACCCAGAAGATTTAGCCTTGACCTACCCTTTTGCCCAGCAGATCTCAGCTAATCAGCCTAGTATTCTGGAATATCGCATTGTGAATAAAACGGGCGCGATTTGTTGGCTACGTGATTATGCTCGACCGGAATGGGATGCTGAGCAACAACGAGTCGTACGAATTTTAGGAGCAGTCAAAGATATTACCGAGCGCAAGCAAGCTGAGGAAGCCCTACGGCAAGCCGAAGCAAAGTATCGCAGTATTTTTGAAAACGCAGTTGAAGGTATTTTTCAGACCACGACGAATGGGCAATATTTAACTGCCAACCCGATGTTGGCAAAGATTTACGGCTACGATTCCTCAGAAGAGTTGATGGTCACCTTAACGGATATCCAGCATCAACTTTATGTCGATCCCAGCAGTCGAGCTGAATTCATGCAGCGGATTCAAACCCAAGAAGCTGTGTGGGGATTTGAGTCTCAGATCTACCGCAAGGACGGCACGATTATTTGGATTTCCGAAAATGCTCGAACTATTCGGGATGACCAAGGCCAACTCATTGGCTACGAAGGGACTGTTGAAGATATCAGTGCTCGTAAACAAGCAGAGGCAGAACTACACAAGCGAGAAAGTCTACTGCAAGGCGTGGCAGAAGCGACTCAGCACCTATTGACCAATCCTAACTGCGACGCCGCGATCGCAGCAGCACTAGCAACTCTAGGCACGGCAGCAGGAGTTGATCGCGTTTATATCTATGAAAATCATCCGCATCCCATTACTACTGAGGTGGCGATGAGTATGCGATTTGAATGGACTCACGAGGCGATCGCTCCAACAATTCACCAATCCTATTGGCAAAATCAACCTTACCGAGAATCTGGTCTTAGCCGCTGGTACGAAGCTTTATCTACAGGCCAATCGATTAGCGGGATTACTTGTGATTTTCCTCTGGTGGAGCAGAACCTCCTAGAGCGGGATCAAATTCTGGCGATTTTAATGGTACCAATTCTGATTGATCAGCACTTTTGGGGTTACATCGGCTTTGACGACTGTACGACAGAACGCTGCTGGTCGAAGAGTGAAGAATCCATTTTGATTGCAATGGCTGCCAGTATTGGCGGAGCTTTGAAACGAGAGCAAGCAGCAGCCACAATTCGTTATCAAGCCTTTCACGACTTACTGACTGGGCTACCCAATCGCATTTGCTTCAACAACTGGTTATTGCCATCACTCACCCAAGCGCGGTGCAGTGACAAAAACGTAGCCGTGATGTTTCTGGATTTAGATCGCTTCAAGGCAATCAACGACACTCTAGGGCATGCGGTAGGAGATCAGCTTTTGCAGTTGTCGGCGCAGCGCATTGCCAGTTGTCTACGCGAGGAAGATATTGTGGCTCGTTGGGGCGGCGATGAGTTTACGCTGCTACTGCCAGATTTGAGCTGTCCTGAAGACGCCAGCAGAATTGCCCGACGGGTGTTAGAAGCGCTTAGACCTGCTTTTACCCTAGAGGGACATGAGCTATACATCACTAGCAGCATCGGCATCGCCCTGTATCCGCAAGATGGCGAAGACGTTCCTACACTCTTAAGAAACGCCGATGCTGCCCTTTATCAAGCCAAAGCCCAAGGACGAAACAACTACCAGTTCTATACTGCGGCTCTTAACGCTCAGGCATCGGCTCGGTTGGAGCTAGAAAGCAATCTCCACCATGCCCTAGAACGAGGGGAGTTTGTAGTCTACTACCAACCGCAAATCAACCTAACCAACCAGCAAATTACTTGCATGGAAGCTTTGGTGCGGTGGCAGCATCCGGAACTGGGGTTACTAGACCCGAAAGCATTTATTCCATTGGCCGAAGAAAATGGTTTAATCGTTGCCATTGGAGAGTGGGTGCTGCGAACCGCTTGTCAGCAAGCAAAGCAATGGCATCAGGCAGGCTTCATGCGATCGCGGGTTTCTGTCAACCTATCAGCGCGGCAATTTCAGCAACCTGAACTGGTCGGAATCGTCGCTCGCACTCTCGCCGAAACTGAGCTTGGGCCTGAATTTTTAGAACTTGAAATTACTGAAACGACCGTCATGCAAAATGCCGACTCTACTTGTGAAGTTTTGCATGACTTAAACAAAATGGGAGTTTCCTTGGCAATGGATGATTTTGGCGCAGGTTACTCTTCATTAGGGTATCTGAAGAAATTTCCCCTCCATACACTCAAAATTGATCAGTCTTTCATTCGAGATTTATCGCTTAGTCCCCAGGATGCTGCCATTGTCAGTGCGGTAATTGCTTTAGGGCAGGGGCTAAATCTCAATGTAATTGCCGAGGGAGTGGAAACTCAAGCTCAGCTGGAACGGTTGCGATCGCTACAATGCCAAACCATCCAGGGTTACTTGCTCAGTGCTCCCTTAGCAGTCTCAGAAGCCACAGTCTTCTTGCGAAACCATCGGCTGCAATGTCCACCTCCAACGATTTCGCAAGATCGAGTTACTGCTCAAGTTTAAAGCGCTGAGTTTAACGATGATCTATCTGGCTAGAACTGACGTAAAAATCGCAGATCGCTGTTGTAAAGCCGCCGAATATCGTCAATCTGGTGCAGGACCATCGCTAAACGCTCCACCCCAAAGCCAGCCGCGAAACCCGTGTAAACTTCCGGGTCATAACCGACAGCTTTGAGCACGTTAGGGTCAACCATTCCACAACCGAGAACTTCTAACCAGCGACCTTTCCACTGCACATCTACTTCTGCCGAAGGTTCGGTAAAGGGGAAGAAACTGGGACGAAAACGGATGGGCACATCGCCAAACATGGCTTCCAGAAAGACTTTAATTGTGCCTCGGAGATCCGAGAAAGTTAGTCCTTCATCCACTGCCAGAATTTCAATTTGGTGAAAGACAGCAGAGTGAGTCGCGTCTACTGTGTCACGACGATACACCCGCCCCGGTACTGCCACGCGGATAGGGGGGTCGTTTTCTTCCATGTAGCGAATTTGCACCGTCGAGGTGTGGGTCCGCAACAAATTCCCATCCGTCAAATACAGCGTATCCTGCATATCCCGAGCGGGATGGTCTGGCTGGAAGTTCAGAGCTTCAAAGTTGTAGTAGTCTGTTTCCATCTCTGGGCCTTGAGCCACGGTGTAGCCCAAACCCGTAAAAATATCTAAGGCGCGGTCAATCGTGCTATTCAGCGGGTGCATTCGCCCTTGAGGCCGATACATCCCTGGCATCGTCACATCCAGAGTTTCAGCTTCCAATTGGGCTTGAATCTGAGCTGCTTGCAGTGCTGTGCGCTTAGTGTCTAAATCGTTTTGCAAAGCTTCTTTGACTTCATTGGTCAAAGCCCCAATCCGAGGACGCTCCTCAGGTGGTAACTTACCCATCCCCCCGAGGGCTTGGGAGAGTTGGCCTTTTTTCCCCAGGTACTTGACACGGAGTTGATCCAATTGCTCCAGAGTTTCGGCAGTGGCGATCGCCTGTTGCCCTTCTTGGCGCAGCGCATCTAATTGGGCTTCCAGATCGCTAGTCTGATGAGTCATGCTAGGGGTTGTTCGTAAAACAATAATCTTGAGCGCAGCGCTTACCCGTGAAACGTTGCTCTGCATAATGCCAGTTTAGAGGCTAGCGTTCTGTTTTGGACAGGGTTTTCCCAGGTAGTGTTTCATCAACCGATCGTCAGAATCATCTCTTCGGCTTGTCATTGCAGTTACACAATCTGCGATGTCAGGCACAATCAAAGTCTGGTAGACCATTGACAATACTATTGCGTCGAATTACTCCATGAGACTCCTTGTTAGTAACGACGATGGCATTTATGCCCTCGGCATTCGTAGCCTAGCGAATGGGATGGCTGAGGCAGGTCATGAAGTCACAGTCGTTTGCCCCGATCGAGAGCGATCGGCTACAGGCCACGGCTTAACTTTGCATAGCCCCATCCGAGCAGAAGAAGTTGAATCAGTCTTTCATCCCAGCATTAAAGCTTGGGCTTGTTCGGGCACCCCTTCAGATTGTGTTAAGTTGGCTTTAGGAGCCCTCCTGGACAATCCACCAGATTTTGTGCTCTCCGGCATTAATCACGGCTCTAATCTTGGCACTGATGTGCTCTACTCAGGCACAGTCTCAGCAGCCATGGAAGGGGTGCTCGAAGGAATTCCTAGCATTGCTTTTAGCTTGACCAGTTTCAGCTGTAGAGAATTTCAACCAGCTGTACGCTTCGCCCAAATCTTATTAACCCAACTGACTCAACACCCTTTGCCCAAGCTTGTCCTGCTTAACGTGAACGTACCCGCAGTCACGCAACCAGACATTATGGGGGTTGCCATCACTCGCCAAGGAGTTCGTCGTTACACAGACATTTTTCAGAAACGCCTAGACCCTAGAGGCAAAACTTATTACTGGTTGGCGGGTGAGTTGCTGGAGGATGTCACGGATGAAGTCGATCTTAAGGAGGGCAACGAAGCAATTACGGATGTGCAAGCCATTCGGAACAATTACATTACTGTTACGCCCCTCCAGTACAACTTAACTTCTGTAGACGGGCTCACCAATTTACAGAAGTGGCAACTAAATTTCCCGGACTACCCATCGCTTTAACAGCAGAAATAAAAAGCTACTTGCGGTTCAAAGTTCTGAGTTAAGTGCTGAGAATCTCTTAAAAATAGGGCTTCGATCACTACCAGAGGGAACAATTTTGATTAAGTTGGAATCATAGGGAGTTTCTCCAAACTAAATTATTTATAGATTTCACTGTTCGCAGTATCCAGGGTGAGGGTTAGTGAGCCATCGGGCGTGAGAGGACTCCGCATTAATCGGCAATCAAGTTCAGCTAGAGCATGCACAACCAATTTACAGTTAATTTTTGGGGAGTCAGGGGCAGTATTGCTTGCCCTGGATCTGAAACGGTTCGTTACGGCGGCAATACACCTTGCGTTGAAATGCGCATCAATGGTCAGCGCTTGATTTTTGATGGCGGCACTGGCCTCCGGGTTCTAGGGCAAAGCATGTTATCTGCTATGCCTGTAGAAGCCTACATGTTTTTTACGCACTCCCATTGGGACCATATTCAGGGCTTTCCGTTCTTTACCCCTGCCTTTATTAAAGGCAATCGCTTTCATATCTATGGAGCGATCGCCCCGAATGGCTCAGACGTGGAGCAGCGCTTGAATGATCAAATGTTGCATCCCAACTTTCCAGTGCCATTACAAGTGATGGGAGCAGAGCTTGATTTTCAAAGCATTGAAGTTGGTCAGCCTCTGCAAATCGACGATATTACGATCGAAAATGCGCCGCTCAATCACCCTGGGGAAGCCATTGGTTACCGGGTTTCTTGGAAAGATCATGCAGTCGCTTACGTCACCGATACGGAGCATTTTCCAGACCGCTTAGATGAGAATGTGCTCTGGTTGGCTAGAGAAGCGGATGTTTTGATTTACGACGCCACTTATACCGACGAAGAATACCACTCACCCAAGACCAGTAAGGTTGGCTGGGGCCATTCCACTTGGCAAGAAGCCGTCAAAATTGCCAAAGCAGCAGGCGTCAAAAAGCTGGTCATCTTCCACCACGACCCAGTCCACAGCGATGATTTCCTTGATCAGGTGGGCGAACAGGTCGCACGAGTTTTTCCGAATAGTCTCATGGCTTGGGAAGGCTTATCAATTCAGATCACCACTGCGGCTACGTTGCCCGCGGCAGAGTTAGAACCAGAATCAGTCGTCGAAGCAACCATTTCTGCCTCCGCTTAACGGCCTCTACTGCGAGACCCCTGAAGTTAGCTAAAATCTTTGCGTTCACAAGCTCTCGCTATGTGTAAAAATGTAAAGCGTGTGGGTTACTTCTTCGCTAACATCCGTCTTAACACCAACCGCTGTTGCCCTAGGAAATTTTGATGGCGTTCATCGAGGGCATCGGCAGGTCATTCAGCCTGTCTTAAATTCCGTTGCATCCGTTCAGCCACTAACAACTTCCTTTTTTAAGGATGATTTGTTTACGATCGCTGAGCCGAACGAGAGTCTGCTGCTCAGTCCTAGCGCAGCGATCGCGGCAGAAACCAATTCTGAGCTGCCTTACCCTACAGTCGTCACCTTCAATCCCCACCCTCAAGAATTCTTTTCTGGGCAACCCAGAGCTTTGTTGACCCCCTTGAACGAAAAAGTTTTGCAACTCCAGGCAATGGGGGTTCGTCAGCTTGTACTACTACCGTTCGATCGCGAGTTAGCAGATTTAAGCCCTCAAGCCTTTGTCGAAGAAATTCTGGTCCAACGCCTCCAGGCCCAACAAATTAGTGTGGGAGTTGACTTTCGCTTCGGACGGCAACGCGCTGGAACTGCCGCAGATTTACAAGCGATCGCCGCCACGTATGGCATTGCAGTTAGTACGGTGCCACTTTGCACTTGTGCAGACGAGCGAATCAGTAGTTCCAATATTCGTACAGCTTTGCAAGCCGGAGATCTGCAACGAGCCAATCGCCTCTTGGGGCGGCCCTACAGCTTGATGGGTCAGGTTGTATGGGGGCAGCAATTGGGCAGAACGATTGGATTTCCCACCGCTAACCTTCAACTACCACCTGAAAAATTTCTTCCCAGCCACGGAGTTTATGCCGTGCAAGTTCAAAGCTCCACCTTGAGCGGCCTACAGACCCCTTGCTCAGCAGTGATGAATATTGGTCACCGTCCTACAGTGAATGGCGTTAGTCGCACTGTCGAAATTCATTTGTTAGATTGGGACGGGGATTTATATGAACAGACGTTGATCGTCAGCTTGAAGTACTTTTTACGTCCGGAGCAAAAGTTTGCTTCCTTAGAGGCGCTAAAGACTCAGATTCAAGCAGATTGCTTATCAGCGCGATCGCTCTTGGCTACTGCACCAAGTGTTTAGAACCTAGGCTTCTAAGACCTAGGCTTTTAAAACTCAGTTTTAAGGCGAGTGCCTAAGCCAATCTCTGAGCGCCAACGTCTATCGATCAGCCCTGAGTGAGCATTGAGGCAGTAAATCCAGTAAACTTCCCATCCTCACTTAGGGAAAATCCTGACATGATCAATCAAGGGTCATCCTTAGGGAGCAACAACCAGTCATGCGAGAGCGTATCGAACGGCTAACTCAAAATCTCAGTCAGACGATTGTTGGGAAAGCCGAAGCCATCCGATTAGTTTTAGTCGCGCTCATTTCTGGAGGTCATGCCTTGCTAGAGGATGTTCCGGGAGTGGGTAAAACCCTGCTGGCTAAGTCTTTAGCTCGCTCCATTGACGGCAAATTTCAGCGCTTGCAATGCACCCCGGATTTGTTGCCCAGCGATGTCACAGGCACTAATATTTGGAATCCCCGCTCTGGTGAATTTGAGTTTCTGCCAGGACCTGTCTTTGCGAACGTGCTACTCACTGACGAAATTAACCGGGCCACGCCACGTACTCAGTCAGCGCTACTAGAAGTCATGGAAGAACGGCAGGTGACAGTAGATGGGACTTCTCGGCCTGTTCCTAGCCCGTTTTTTGTCATTGCTACCCAAAACCCAGTTGAGTACCAAGGTACATTTCCACTCCCCGAAGCCCAGATGGACCGCTTTGCCCTCTCCCTGACCCTGGGTTATCCGAGTGAACAAGAAGAATTGCAGATGCTACAACGCTTGCAATCTGGAGTTAGCGTCAACGAATTGCAACCTTGTTTATCGCTAGAAGATATTCAGGAGTTACGACGGTTATGTTCTGCGGTCAAAGTAGAGCCTTCTTTGCAGCAATACATTTTGAACTTGGTACGAGCGACCCGCGAAGATGAGGAAATTACTTTGGGGGTAAGTCCACGGGGAACTGTCGCCCTGCAACGGGCCGCACAAGCTCTAGCCTTTCTAGATGACCGTGATTATGTGATTCCTGACGATGTTAAGTTTTTGGCCCCCTACGTCCTGTCACATCGCATCATTCCTGCTAGGGGTCAACGAGGACGGGCGATCGTCGATCGCTTACTCTACTCTATTTCCATTCCTTAGGCTAAATCTGGGGCCTGATCAAACTCTGGGATATCCAAAGGAATTTTGCAGGCAGGCGCTGAGCTATGTAGCGGCAACGTGACAGTAAACTTGGTTCCTGCATCTAAGTGACTGGTGACCTCAACTTGACCGTGATGAGCATCTACACATTTCTTCACGATCGCCAGCCCTAGTCCTGTTCCTGGAATTGTTCCTACATTAGTGGCTCGATAAAACGAGTCAAATAGTCGCTGTTGGTCTTCTTCCGGAATCCCAATCCCTTGATCTTGGATCTGAAAAACTACAAGGTCATTCTCGTAAATCAAGTTCAAGTGAATCGTGCTGTTCGTAGGAGAGTATTTAGCAGCATTAGAAATTAAATTCCCCAAGATATGCCGCAGCAAATTTTCATCCATACAAGCCTCGGTTGCATGACCTTGGCCTGTACTAGTGAACACGAGCTGGTACTGTTGACCGATACTGAGGCGCAGTTCATCTACCAATTCTTGACAGAATTCTTCTAATAACAATGGCATCGGCTGGCACTTCAGTTGGCCCGCTTCGGCTCGACCAATGATTAAAACCTCGTCCAGCAACTCAGTCATCCGTTTTGTAGCCGCATGAATTCGCTTGAAATATTTCGTTTTCTGCTCTTCACTCGCTTTTTGGGTATAGCGTTCTAGTAATTCGCTCGATAGGACGATCGCGCTAAGTGGATTGCGGAATTCATGCGAAACCATAGAGACAAAACTAGACTTGAGCTGGCTCAGCTCTTTTTCCTTGGCTAGAGCGTTATAAATATCAACTTCTGCCCGCTTACGTTCGGTAATATCACGAGAAGAAATTTGGATTTCTTGAATGGTTTGAGTTTCTGAAGATCGAATGGTTTTGGCGGTAGATTCTAGCCAGAGGTAATGTCCTTGCTGATGCCGAAAGCGATAAGACACTGAGTAAGTTTCTGGCAGCTCTAGAATATTGGTATGGACGACGCGTACGGCATCAACATCATCCGGATGATGATAATCGTAGGCAGATTTGCCTAATAATTCTTCAGGTTCATACCCTAGCAGCATACGGCAGGCAGGCGAAACATAAAGAAACGTACCGTCAGGGGTGTGCTGCGAAATCATATCGGTTGAGTTTTCGGCTAGCAACCGAAATCGCTGTTCACTCTCCCGCAAAGCTTGTTCAAATTGTTTGCGCTGGGTAATGTCGCGCATGAAGGCACAGTTATACTCCCGGCCCCGAAATTCTAGGTAGTTCCGAGTCACTTCAACTGGAAATAGATGCCCGTCTTTACGGCGGTTCCACGCCTCTAGTGTGTAGGAGCCTTGTTGCTTGAGCTGGGACCAATCTTCTTGCCAACTCTCAGGCGAGGCATCAGGGACAATATCAAACATTGTCATTACTAACAGTTCGCTCTGGGAGTAGCCCAGCATTTGGCACGCTGCTTCATTGACGTACACGAAACCAGCATCCGGTCCAGTCCAAATTACGGCTTCCGCCGCATGGTTCACGGTAAATTGCGTAAATTGTAGGGCTTCCTCCACGCGCTTGCGTTCGGTGACATCCCGGACGATGCAAATGAAACCATCCTTGTCGATCGCGGTTAGTGACAACTCTTGATAGAACTTCTCACCATCTTGCTTTTTAGCAATTACCTCGCCTCGCCAAGACCCTTTAGCTTGTAAATCTAAAGCGGCGCGGCGAGCCATCCCTTTCAAGTCATCGTCATCGTAGACAAGTCTCCAAGTCTGGCCGAGTAATTCCGCTGGGCTGTCGTAGCCATAGATCTCGGCATAGGCTTGATTGAGGTAGATGAATTGCTCATCTTGATTGAGAATTGCCACCCCATCACTCGCGGCTTCAATGGCTGCTGACTGCCGCTGCATAATCTTTAGAGTTTGACTGCGCTCAATGGCGTAGCGAATTGCTCGTACCAACAAATTAACTTCGATTTGCCCCTTAACCAGATAGTCTTGAGCGCCTTGCCGCAGAGTCTCAATCGCGATCGCTTCATCATCAAGTCCTGTCAAAACCACAATTGGGGTATTGGGAGCAGTGGCATGAACTTGTTGTAGAGTAGCCAAGCCTTGCTCGTCGGGCAGGAAAAGATCTAGGAGTACAACGTCACATTCGTCTTCGCGTAAATAGGTGAGCGTATCGCTCAGTTGCGTTACATGTACCACTTCCCAAGCAGCAACACTGGTTTCAATTTGCAAAATCTTTTGTAAGAAGGTCGCGTCAGTCAGACTGTCTTCTACGAGCAGAATTTTGATGGCTTGAGCATACATAGCGCTGGTGACTTAATCTCAGGAGCAACGTTAGGAAAGCTATAGCTAAGGTTCCCGTTCTAGAAGCGGATCTGCGACTGATCAAGCATAGTTTTTCCACACAGGGTTGAGAATGCTCTTAATTTTGCGCCTAATGTCACCATCAGTACTGTATTTAGCAGCACTCAGAACCGTTTTAGGGTTGAAAACCATAGGTTTTACTCGCCAAAGTTCATAAAAACAGCGATCGCAGGCTGAAATACGGCTGACATTGCCCCAGGTTTTATAGTATATTCTTGGCATTTAATAGTACAAAAGTACTATTAAAGCGTTTATCCTAATAATGTGCAGTCAGCTACCCCCTAGTGCCATGAAAGAGCCTGCTCCCATTCGAAAAACTAGAACCTGGACCGGACGCAGCCAACTGAAGCAATCTCCATCGCTCCCAGCGAGTCGGATGATTCAGCTAGCTCATGCAGTGAGCCGAGCTACTGCGATCGAAAAATCCCAAAGTCAGATGGTTGAATCTGTGCCGCCTCTGGCCGAAATGTCTCCCTCAACTGTAACCTCATCCAATCCGCTGCATAGTTCGCGCGTTAAGTCCAAAGTTTCGGGTGCAGATCCAGCCTTATCAGCGGATGTAGCTAGGCAAATTGAGGCGCAAGCAGTTCTAGTTGAGCAGTTATCTGCTGAGCTAAGAGCGGCGATGGCCCAGCTTAAAACCATGACTCAGAAAACCTACCTAGAGCCTCCTGAAACCACGGACCAGAAGCCGAGCCACGCAGTCACTCTGAGTGAAACGCAGCCTGAACAGGCGATCGCAGCGGTTTCTCAGGATATTGCTTTAGTCAATTCGCCAGAAGCCAGCCTAACCCAATCTCAGCAAAATGCTGCTTCAACCGCTCAGCTATTGCGACGGCTGAGGCATCGGCGGAAACCGAGCGATCGCCTCCGTCCTCGTTGTGTAGAACCAGCTACCACAGCGAGTAGATCTCAGATGCGCCACAAACAGTTAAAGGCGATTCAGCGCTATCGTTGGCTGCGCCAAGTGCGTCGTTGGCTCAGTGCTGCCGTTAAGTTACCCACCGGTATGCCTGCTCTACTCAGTGACGCGGCGGTGTGGGTAGCGATCGCCGCAGCCGTGAGAGTGGGACTGCAAATGCTCATCCGTACATACCCCGTTCTTTGGTTTCCCGTAGTGCTGCTAGTGGCAGGGGCAGCCATGCTAACCACTCATCAAGCTGTTTTCAAGTCAGCGGTTAGCTCTGTTTGGGGCTATCGGTTGTTGTTGGTTGTCATTGGTTTGCTGCTAGGAGGCCGACTTTAATGCCTGAAATAACAGGGCAGGTGGCGTGGTGAGAAGCAATCGACGTTCTAGAGTCAACCCGTTACCAGTGCCGGAGAAGAGATGAAACGCAGTCCTTTTCAGAGGCCAGATTTGAAATCCCTGTTCAAGCCCTTGCTCTTCGGTGGATTTGTGGTTGCAGTTCTTAGTTTGTTACTAGATTTGCACGGAGCCGTTAAAGCCAAAAATCATGGTGAAGTTTGTCAAGAAATTGTGCAATCCAGGGCGGCCCTCTCTAGAGAGCAATTAGCCAAACTCCTCACCGTTCCAGAGCGTGACTCGAAAAGCAAAGTGCAAGGTATTCTTAAAGCTCCCTACTGCAAGCTGCCCAAGCTAGAAGTGCGTGCGGGTGTGAATGCCGAGCGGGAAGCTTATCCCTTAGAGTTTGACCCGCAAACTTGGTTAGTGATTTTGTACGAGGGCAATGAGTATGCGGGGTATCGGTTTAGTTTTCGTTAGGTTTGCTGTGGCGATCGCCATTTTGGTTCTCTTGCGCCTCGGATGCTCACGGCAGCAAACGACAGAGTTAACCCCTAAAAAAATCCAGTTGGCCCAAACCTGGGAACTCCAACCAGGCAGCGCGATCGCAGGCTACTCGGTCACAGGAGGGCTGGGCGATATTTCGATCGCGCTGAGCGGCAAAACCGTGTTCGCTCCCTTTACCGGATTGACTCAACCTTACCAAGGCAGCTGTGTGTTGTTTTCCAGCGATGAAGTACCTGCCTATCTATTTCGCCTATGTGGACTAAAGCAGCCTCGACTCGGAGAGGTACGGCAAGGCCAACCTCTAGGCAACGGAGATTATTTACAATTTGCCGCTCTACGCAAACAACCCAATGGGACTTGGGCCTTCGTAGAACCTTCTCGCAACATTCTAGAACGAACGCTTAAACAACCATGAAACAACACCCTTTGGTTGCGGCCAGCTTGCTTGTGGTTACGCTGGGGACAGCTCAGGCTGCACAAGCAGATGATACCAACCTAGACTTTAGCCTTTCCGCCAATCAGTTATCCTCCCCCGCAGTCCTGCACCACGCCGAGCAACCTGCAATCGCGATCGCCCCTCCACCAGAAGTTGCAGACTCCAGCGAGTTAAGTTTTGCTTTGGCACCCACCACAACCACGACTCAGGCACAGACTAGCCAACCAGCACCTAAAGCAGAACCTCCCGCAGCTGCTTCGAGCATTGTCACTGCGGCGCAATCAGCTCCTGTAGATGCAGCTAGCTTGTTTACCGGGGGAGCCAATTCCTTAGTCGCCAAAGCAGTGGGTAGTGCCGAAGGTACCCGAACTCCCGCAGGCGATCGCACCAGTGCTTATTACGGACACGTCGATCCAGGTAATGGTGTTTGGAATCTCGGCTCTTTTTCTTACCAGCATGGTGCTCGTTCTCCCGAAGAAGCTGATGAAAAGCAGCTCAAGCGATTAGCCAAACAAACAAAGATGGTCCGACAGCAAGCGGCAGCTAAAGGTATGCAGTTAACGCTAGAAGAGGAACTAAACGCGATCGATTTAGCCAATCAAGCTCCCTTAGCAGCTCTCGATCGCGGCGGGTATATTGACTGGCTAGAAGCTGCTCACAAAATGGGCCTACGCGGTTCGGAAGCCGTATTGTGGGCTAGGACGCGATCGTTCCTGAACCCAAATACAGGTCAGTGGAATGCTCCTGGCCTAGGCAACAACGTCTACAGCATTTCTAGCGATCAAGAACGACGGCAGCAAGCCATTGCCAAAGCGATCGCCCTGCATCAACAACAATTCCAGAGAGCCGAAACAGCCGCTACACCGCCCAAGCCAGCCAAAACCGTAGCCGCCGCACCACCTCCGACTCCAGAAGAAGTCGCAACCCAAATTATTTTTCAAGACTTGAACCCGTAACGTTTGTAGCTCCTTCCGCAGCTTCCAAACAATGCAAAAAGTCGAGGGGATTGATCCTACCTCGACTTTTTTAATAGCTTTCTAGAGAGTTTGTACAGAGATCGAAAATCTGTAAGTCAGCGCGATCGCTCAGTCAGAAATATACTCTGAGGTGGAATTGAGACAGGCAAGCCCTAGCGCAAGCGTGAACTTTTCACGGCATAAATTCAGCGATGGAGAAACTGAAGGACAATGCTCTTTTACTCTTGCTCTAGCTCTTGCTGTAGAAGATTGGAGAGCTTCCCTCTGATGTGAGCCACTCTTTGGGTATCTTTGGGATATGCCACCAGTTTGACTTCTACTTCAGTGATATTTTTAATCCGGGTCGTTTTTTCCCAGAGGCGCTTTTCTCTTTCGGTTTCGTCCTCGTAACGGAACGTAACCGTCTTGTTCGTGACGTCAAGAATTTGGACGTTTTTGATCCAAGTATTCGTACCGCCGAGACAGAGCCAAACATTGGGCTGCCCAATAAGCTCTCGAAGCTTGTCTCTCATAGATTGGCTTTTCCTTGGTAATGAACTGGGGTGCTATTCAGCGTCGTTCTAGGTGACTGACAGTTAAAACTATTTCTGACCGTGACTATAGAATTCACTAACTTAGTTCCTAAAGTTACCGAGAAAATACGTAATCTAGCAAATTAGCATCTACCTATTTATATAAATTCATGGAGGCAGCTTACCTGATCATATTTTCTCTGACTATTGCATAGAAAAAAGGCGTGCAGTCAGCTGCACGCCTTTCAAGGATTTTGGTTGGTTTAGCGATCGCCTGGAAATTAGCGCTTAGCTAGCTTCTTAGTGACTTTACGGAGCCGAATGGATTTGGGGGTGACTTCCACCAATTCGTCGGGACCAATATATTCCAATGCCCGCTCTAGGCTCATATCGATCGGCGCTTGCAACTGCACCAATTCTTCACCGCCCGAAGCTCGGTGGTTGGTAAGCTGCTTGCTTTTACAGATATTGAGATCTAGGTCTTGCTGGCGGTTGTGCTCACCCACAATCATGCCCTTGTACACCTTGGTACCCGGCGTGATGAAGAATGAACCCCGATCTTCTGCGTTCTTCATGGCGTAGAAGGTAGCCGTTCCTTCTTCAAACGCAATTAGTACTCCGTTGCGGCGGGCTTCAATATCGCCACCCAAAGGACGATAATCGAGGAAGCTGTGGTTCATGATGCCTTCGCCACGAGTCAGCCGCATGAACTCACCCCGGAAGCCTACCAAACCACGAGCGGGCACTACAAATTCTAGCTGGGTGCGACCGTTGGGGCTAACCATCATATTTTGCATTTCAGCTCGGCGCTGGCCCAAACGCTCAATACAGCTACCGACGGCTTCTTCAGGCACGTCAAGCACCAAGTTCTCAAACGGCTCGCAGGGTTGACCGCTGACTTCGCGGTAAATTACCTGTGGCTGAGATACTTGGAACTCATAGCCTTCCCGGCGCATGGTTTCGATCAAGATGCCGAGGTGTAGTTCACCCCGACCTGAAACCAGGAAGCGGTCGGGCGAGTCAGTTTCTTCAACCCGGAGAGCTACATTGGTTTCTAGTTCCCGCATCAGGCGATCGCGCACCTGACGAGAGGTGACGAAGTTACCTTCTTGACCTGCAAACGGTGAATCGTTTACCGAGAAGGTCATCTGTAAGGTAGGTTCGTCTACCTTGATCAGCGGCAGTGCTTGAGGTTCGTTGGGACAGGTAATGGTTTCACCGATGTTGGCATTGGCAAAGCCCGCAACTGCTACGAGGTTACCTGCGGTTGCTTCTTCAATATCAATCCGCTTCAGACCTTCAAAGCCCATCAACTTGCTGATTTTGGCCTTAACGATCTCACCCGTCTCTGTTACCAGTGCAGCTTGCTGCCCAACGCGAATCGTACCGTTGTGAATCTTACCAATCACAATTCGTCCCACGTACTCAGAGTAGTCCAGCGTGGTGACTTGCAACTGCAGAGACTTGCTAGCATCGCCAACCGGAGGTGGCACATGACGCAAGAAGGCATTGAAGAGAGGCTGCATGTCTACGCCTTCTTCTTCGAGGGTTTCTTTGGCGTAACCTTCCAAACCTGAAGCAAACAGGTAAGGGAAGTCACACTGATCGTCATCTGCACCGAGTTCTAGGAACAGATCCAATACTTTATCAACTGCGGCATGGGGGTCAGCCCGTGGACGGTCGATTTTGTTGACTAGTACGATGGGGCGCAAGCCTTTTTCCAGGGCTTTCTTCAGCACGAAGCGGGTTTGGGGCATGGGGCCTTCGTTGGCATCTACAATCAGCAGACAGCCATCCACCATGCCCAGGACTCGCTCAACTTCACCGCCAAAGTCGGCGTGACCTGGGGTGTCAACAATATTGATCAGAGTTTCTTTGTAGCGAACCGCAGTGTTCTTCGACAAAATGGTAATACCACGCTCTCGCTCCAAGTCGTTGGAGTCCATGACGCAATCCGGAACGTCTTCTCCTTCACGGAATGTGCCAGCTTGTTTGAGCAGTGCATCGACAAGGGTAGTTTTGCCGTGGTCAACGTGGGCAATGATGGCGACATTGCGGATGGGGAGAGACATAGAGGAGTTCCAGCGTTAAGGAATAAAGAGCTAGGATTCTAGAAATTCAAGGCTTCTTGTATTAATTTTTCCCGCAAGAAGCTTAAATCTTCCTGTAAAGAAGATGTAATAATTCTAGCTTACCCGACTGAGGCATGAAAGTTTTATTGAGGTGAGGACGTGGTGAGAAAGCCGCCCACCTTTATAAGAGGTTAGCATCGAAATGCTTGGACAAGGGGCGATCGCAGCTCGCAACGCTTAGGATCACCCCTGAAAATCTTGAGTTTCGCTCTACTTCTATTATAAGAGACTGCTACGCTCGGCGCAAAGGCTGAATGTTGTTGAACCGAATCAGAGTGTCCGCCTCGTTTAGTTGCTCTGGTTGTTTGGGATCAGAACTACGAATCGTGCGATTGGTCAGTAGATAATAATTGCCGATCTTCTCGTGGGAATCGGTGACATCTTGGGTCAGCAACACTTCTTTCCCTTTAGGATCGCGGAAAGTGGTTTGGAAGTGCTCGGTGAGGTAGCCTCCGGCAGGTGTAATGAACTCCAAGCTATCGACCGTCACTGCCATGCTGCCAAGGGTGCGATTCACCTGGACAATTTTTTTGTCACGGACTTTGTATCGAGACTCGCCGTTATCACCCGTTTCTTGAATTTCAAACGCTCCGTCTTTGTCCGTTCCGGCGAGAGCATAAGTATCCTGGTCATGGCGATCGCCAAAAGCAATCTGCCTACGATGAATGATCTCCATTTGCAATTGATTTTTAACCAACTGACTCACATCTGGGTCATCCATATTTTTCACGGTAACTTGGAAGTCTGGACTGACCTGCGCTAACCCGTGATACAACTGCCCGTCATATTTCAAAGAAACTTCCGCTTGATATCCTGGGAATTTTTCGTTCCAGGTATAGCGCTGTTCATAAGCGTCCCGAAAAATATCGCGAGCTGAAAGTTGAGTTTTGGGCTGGCCTTGATCGTCAATGGGCATTGGACCAGCTTGAACAGGGGCTAACCAGGAAAAGCTAGCGATCGCCAAGAGTAAACTAACGCTCCAGCCCAAGAGGAAGCGCTTTAATTTTCGCATCATCATGAATCAGTTTTTAAGTGTTAAAGAACGGTCTGAAGTACTTACAAGGAAACAACTCTGTGACTAAAAAGCATCATCCAGAAGAAACACGTGGAGGGGATGGGTTTCAGCGAGACTTCTAATGATTCAACTAATGATTCAACAAAGTAGATTTTGAAAAGTGATTTTGAGCTAAAGTGCGATCGCAATGCGGCAAGTCGAAGAGGAAAGTTGGGCAGACAATGGCAAAGGTGCGCTTAGAGAGAATTACTCGACAATTTAAAGAGGCGGTGGCGATCGCAGACATCACCTTTGAGGTGCCTGATGGTGAGTTTTGGGTGATGGTGGGGCCGTCGGGTTGTGGCAAGTCTACGATTCTACGCACGATCGCAGGGCTAGAGTCAGCGACTTCAGGCAATCTCTACATTGGCGATCGCTTGGCCAATCAAGTGCCTGCTCGTCAGCGCGACGTGGCAATGGTGTTTCAGAACTATGCACTATACCCACACATGAGCGTGGCGGAAAATCTGGCTTTTGGGCTGAAGATGCGTAAAGCCGACTCCCAAACCATTCAAGAACGAGTCGAATCTGTAGCGCGATCGCTGGATATTGCCCACTTGCTCGATCGCAAACCTAAGCAACTCTCTGGCGGTCAACAGCAACGGGTGGCATTGGGACGCGCGATCGCTCGTAAGCCGCAAGTTTTTTTACTCGATGAACCGCTTTCTAACTTGGATGCTCAGTTGCGAGATGACACACGGGCTGAACTAAAGCAACTTCATCAATGTTTGGGCATTACCACCATCTATGTCACCCACGACCAAGTAGAAGCCATGACGTTGGCCGATCAAATTGTGGTGCTAAAGCAAGGCCGCATTCAGCAGATTGGTGCTCCCCAAGCGATTTATGCTCGTCCGACTAATCGAATGGTGGCGACGTTTCTAGGCAATCCACCCATGAACATCCTGTCTGCAACCTTCGAGGATGGTGCTTTTCACCTTGCAGACCAATCATTTACTTGTCCTTCCGCCATTACAGCTCATCTGCCGTTGTCTCCAGGGCAGTCGGTTGAGCTAGGCATCCGTCCAGAGCATTTACAACTGGTGTCTGCATCAGAGGATCAAGACTTCAACGTTGAAGTGAGCGTTGTAGAACCGCTCGGACGAGAAATTTTGATCCGAGCAGTTTTGCCAACCCAGCCTACCAGCTCAGCGGCTCAAGCGATTAACCTGCAAGTGAGCCCGGAGATTCGGGTTCGTCCGGGCGATCGCTTGAGCCTCCAAATCGACTTCGCTCAACTATTTATTTTTGATCCTGCTACAGGCGATCGCCTCTATCCAACCAGCTAAACCAGTTAACTCAACCAGTTAAATAACTAGACCATTAATAAACTGAGCCGCAGAGTGATTTCAATTCAACTTCTGGTTGCCCAATATGATTTTGGCGACAAAGCAACACCTGTGCCGTTCTCTGCTGGAAGTAAACTCGGTGCGCAAACCAACCGATTGGAAGGCCACCAATAATTCCGAGCAGAATACCGATGGTGAGGCTAGAAATCAAATCCTTGCGTCTAATTCTACTTTTCTCAGCACGCACGTGCTCGTGATCGGTTACCACCACACAACTCCTAAAGACTCATTCTTCTTTAAAGGAAAGCGAAATTACTTTAACTTTGCTTCTCCCTAAGTGATGAACCCTGTGGCAATTGCTGATCTCGTTGTAGCCAAAAGAGGTAGCCGCGCTGAATTTGTGCTCTCACCTAACGCTACGATCGCAGTACTAGCCAATAATTTAAGCAGCAATGGCAAAAGATAAGCACCGCGTTTCAATTAAACTGTCCCTAGAACTACGACAGCAGCTTAAAACTTACAAAGCGAGTCGAGGAAAGCGATCGCTTGCTGCCGCCGCAGAGGAAATTTTAGCAACCCATTTTCACCTGACCCAATTACCAACTCAGCAAGCAGCAACAAATGGTTCTATAGAGCGAATTGCCACTTTAGAAGCTAGAGTGACCTACCTGAGCGAGCAACTTGAAGCCTTGAAGCAAGCGATCGCCACGAACCAGGCTCATGACTCGGCTCCCAAACCCAATGTGATTCACCCAGCATCGTCTCCGGTAAGCATGTCCGAAGACGATGACGACGATGATATGTACGACGAGCCAGACGAGATTCTCTATAATTTTTTAGAGCCTGGAGTCCAGCCCTAGCAACCTTTATCTGGGGTATAACCCGTTAAAACTGGGTTATTTGTAAGCTAGCAGTTGCGGCTGAGCAGCAGATGTAGCGACTAACGTCCAGCCTGATTTCATCAACTGCTGGTAAGTAGCCCAACCCTTGGACCCACCTGGAACCTTGTAATCAGACATCGCATACTGAGGGAAAGATTTGTAAGGTCGCCAAGGCTGGGACGGCTGCATGCGCAAGTGCAGCACTTTTTCACCATCGTCTCCGCCAATCGAGAGCCAGCACATCTGTCCAGTCATATTACTCCTAGCTATTACAATCTAGAGAACTTATGGACGCAGCTTTGCAGTCGCTTTCAGTCATAGCCGCCTAACAAAGCAAAAAGCTGCTACATGTTCAACTTAACTGCTGAACTAGCTTTCTTGTGCATAATCTAGCAAGTCAGTCAAGGTGCTGCAATGTTTATTAATAAGAAGCTTTAATTGTGATATCTCTACACATAGTTCTCAGAATTCTTTGCATATGTGCTTGCCAGAGATCAAAGCTATAAATGTGGTAGAACAGCTATTTCTTTTCACTTAATCGGTTGATAAAGCTAAGAATTATGAGAAGATAAGCCTCAGTTTGCTGAACTTGATGCCTAGCTCAGTTGAAGCAGCCAAAAGATTCCTTGGAAGTAGTTAATAATGCGTTGTTCTATTTCAAGCCGAGCAGGCCAAGTCATCGCGCAGGGGCGTCTGATGCTGGACAAAGATGAAAATGGAGACCTAAGACTAAACTTCCAAACGGATGGAGGCCGAGTGATCCCAGGAGGTACCATTGGCCCTGATGGAGATCTCACCCCTGCCAGTCAGGAGTTGTTCCGCCAATTTCGCTCTACTTGGAGAATGATCGACTGTACTTTGACAGCCAAGTCGGATGGATAAGTAGAGAAAACTGCCATTAAAAAAACTCAAACTCCTAAGAAAGGGGTTTGAGTTTCTAGACGGTTTTGATTATGACAGTCTTGATTATGGAATGAACGAAGAGTGCCCAAGACGTTTAGTTGTCGTAGACTCGGCACTCAGCAGCGTCTGGATTATCGTCGCAAAACTGTTCCAACGAGTTCTTTTGTTTTGATTGACGTTGATGGGATGCTTCAGCTTGGAGTTCTTCAACCGCATCCCAAGCAGCAGCACATTCGCCGGAAGTGCTACCGCTGGTGTCACAAACGGCACGCGCTTGTTCCCGTTCTTGTTCGATTTGCTTTTGAATATCGCTCATGGATTTTTCGGTTTCGTCTTAGTTGTCTTTGAGCTAGGGTTAGGAACTCGTCAGCTGGTTAGCTTCTGAGATTAAGTATCCTGTCAGGCTATTTAATCAGCTATTTACAGTGATACAAGAGGCTGGGACCAGACAATCAGATTGAGTCTTATTTTTTAAGATTTAGGACTCTCTGCTTGAGAACAAGTCACTCTTGCCATCTCTTAACATAACTATAATGCTAACCCGCGATCGCTTTCCATCACCCTGCTTTCATTTCTGCCTCAGGAAGTAAGTCACCATTCACTGACATGGATGCTGATGCCCCATGGAGTAGATGCTTTAGTTTCTGCAATTTCTAGACTGCAATCTTTCGCATTGATTGTTAGCCTGAGGAAGTAAGCAGATAAGTGGAAAGCGTTCACCCCCAACGCTGCATCTCTACAACTTGCTGTTAGTCCTGATCTCGCTAGATTTAGAGTTCTACTATGCCTGTGCCTCCGTTTGTACCCCCACGCCCCGCTCATTGGTTATCGTTGGCGCTACTACTGACCACCGCCACGGGTTGTAGCCAGGTGGGTACGACGCTGCCAGAGCGATCGCAACCTAGCTCACTACCTACAGAGCAGGCTCCAACGGCTCAAGCGTCAGGCTCCACAAAACAGTTAACAGCGCAGGCTGCATCACCCCAGAACTTAGTTCCTACAGAAACGCTTACACCAACCCCCATCCGCTTAACAGCGGCAGATTTGCCACAGCCCTATGCCACGAATAGCGCCTCCAAAAGCCCAAACGTGGTGGATATTCCCAGCAATCCTTTGTTACGAGTTCCGGCTGGCTTCACGGTAAATGTGTATGCCGAAGAACTCGATAGACCCCGGTGGCTAGCCCTGGCTCCTAATGGCGACGTACTGGTGACTGAGACACGGCAAAATCGCATTCGCCTACTGCGCGATAGCAACAAAGATGGCGTCGCTGATGTTAAAAAAACGTTTGCTGGGCCAAGCAATGGCTTGTTTCTGCCCCTCGGCATGGCTTTTACTCAGGACTCATTTTTCTTAGGCAATACCAATGCCGTTCTGCGCTTTCCTTACCAATCAGGTCAAGAGAAACTTACAGGGCGGGGGCAAGCGATCGCGCAACTGCCAGGAGAGGGCTACAACCAGCATTGGACTCGGAATGTCGTCGTCTCACCCGACCAACAAAAGCTGTATGTCTCTGTCGGTTCTGAAAGCAACGCTGATACCGAACCACTTCCTCGCGCCTCAGTTCAAGTCATGAACCTGGATGGCTCGAACCAGCAAACCTTTGCTTATGGATTGCGTAATCCTGTAGGACTTGATTTTCAACCTGTTACAGGGGCGCTGCACGCCACGGTGAATGAGCGAGATGGGCTAGGAGATGATTTGGTGCCCGACTACCTAACCCAAGTGCAAGCAGGCGAATTTTACGGCTGGCCTTACAGCTACCTTGCCCCCAACTTGCTTGACCCTCGTCATGCTCGCAATGGCCAGAGCGATCGCCCAGAGTTAGCCGCTCAAACCCGGACCCCTGATGTGCTGTTTCAAGCTCACTCTGCTGCTTTAGGGCTTCAGTTTTATGACGGCAAGACCTTCCCCGAAAAGTATCGTAATGGTGCTTTTGTTGCCTTCCGGGGTTCTTGGAATCGCAATCAAGGCACAGGCTACAAGGTCGTATTCGTTCCCTTCAATGCTCAGGGTCGTGCCGCAGGCTATTACGAAGACTTTTTGACAGGTTTTCTCTTAGATCCAAGTGGCCCGACAACTTGGGGTCGTCCGGTCGGCCTCTTGGTGTTACCCGACGGCAGCTTGCTAGTCACCGAAGAAGCCAATGGTCGGATCTACCGTATTCAATACCAAGACTCGTAAAACTCTAACGCACGCGGAACTCAACCACGTCTCGTTTGATGGTGATGTCGTACTTGCCGAAAAAGTCATGACCCAGTAGACCCGTTTCTAGCTGAGGGCCTGCGATCGCCACCAACAACCCTTGAGCTTTGGCCCCATTGACTTCCATCATATGAATCTTCCCCAGGGGCAGTTCAATCCCTTTGGCACTCGCAGTATCAAACTTTAATTTAGCAACTGGAACCAAGCGCAACATCGCAGCCATGCGCTGGGTGACGACTGTCCCGCTAGCGCCTGTATCCACAATCATTTCAAAAGTTTGGTTGCCATTGAAGGTAACTCCAATGATAGGAGTGCCAGCCTCACGCCGCAGAATTTTGGCTTGGAAAACTTGCCCCTCAAGTAAAGTATTGGTTCTCGTAAAGGTGGCTAGAGTGCCATTAGGAGAGTGAGTGTTGCCAGGAGTGGTTCCACAAAGCTTGGACAGATCGATCGATCTGCCAGCAGGGTTAAGCATGTAACAACCATCTAACTCCTGGGCGATCGCCGCAGTTGAGAAGCGAGGTAACAACGGCGACAGAGCAGCAGCCAACACAGCAGTTAGACAGAAGAATCTCAGCATTGCCTCAGCCTTAGAAGTTCTTTTTTAGAATCCCCATTCCAGTGCATTTTTACTCACACTCATTAAAAAATTGCAGGCTGGGCGCTGGGTTATTAAAGAACATACCTTACCGTAAAGCTACTAGAAAGTCATGTAGCCCACCGTTTGACAAGTTCTGCTTCGCGATCGCATCAGTGATATTTTTCGTTTGTTAAACATAAAAAAAGCCCGACTAAAACGCCGAGCCTCTGAGCCATAAGGCTCCTGTGATGATGAGCCTAGTATTCCCGCTCAACCTTTTCGAGTTGCATCTATATGCCTATTTATCTAGCTAGTTTACTTTGGTAGCTGGTAGCACAGCACCCCTTTAAAGGGCGGGTATAAACAGGAACTTACCGAATTAGAACACACGCTGACCTACAGTCTTCCTATGTTGTTTAACATAACCAACTAAAGAAATCAATTGCTTTCACAACTTACCGAGTCAAATCATAAGATTTCTTCATATTAGTGCGAAGTATTGCTATCTTTAGCGGTAACAAAGGAAGCCACCGCCTTACAAGTAATGAATGGCAAATAACAACAAATAACAACAGCGATCGCTGTTCCATCTCTTTAGAGCTCAGAATTTAGCCGCACAATCATGGAACCAACGCGTATCCCTAAAGGTTTCCAATGAGGATCAGTAGAAGAGAGCAGGCGATCGCCTGCTACGGCACTGTAGTCATTCGGATATTTATCGCTGGCTTGAGGATCGGCCTGCATCACCAACGTCAGTTTGCCTACATAACGAGACAACCGCGTGTTGTGGAACATCACAGCCCCACCATAATCCCAGTCCAGACCTGAGATTTGGAACTTGCCAAGTTGTTTCTGCAAATGGGTGAGAGGAGTGCCCATGCCAATTCCTTCTGCTGTTTTCCAGGCAGAACCGAGTTCTCGGACATGCAGAGGCTTGGCTCGTTTGGTATCTTGCCAAACGACGGTGAAGGATTGTGCTAGACCTAGGTTTACGCGAGTTCCAGACCACATCCCTATACCTTCTGGCCCGTAGACTGTGCGATCGCTCAGCCGGGACTTCCCAAATAATTTAACTAAATCTTGATAGGTGGTGGTGCGGGTCACGGGACCAATCCGCTCTCCAGGCACCACCAACGTATCCTTCAAGATGTTGGGTGAGCTAGCCACGGTGCGAGGTGACGGAGTGACGGCTTGGGAAGGGGCTTCAGGAGGCATGCAAGCATGAGCACCCTGGATGATGGCTGTTAGACCAAGTGTGAATGAGAGCGTTACCAGAGCTATACGGTGATCGAGTCGGAACATGAAGCGAACCTCAAAGGTATATTCTCAGAAGCTGGGTTCTCTATACCTTCAACGCGATCGCCCGCTTTCTCGCCCACTTAGTAAAATTTCACTCAGGCAATTCCTCAAGTGAGTAGTCTCGCCACTCTGGGAGACCTGGTTGCCAATCATCTGAGTCCTAGTCTGAATAGAAGTAAGATCGTTCTCATCAAGCTTTATTTAATTAACTCAACCGAGACTATCCTGTGGAATCCGAAAAAAACATCCCTCTTGAAGATCAGAACGTTCCAGCCGCTCATCAGGGACTGCATGGTTTTCTGTACAGTTCTGAAGATGAACATGGCTCAACTACCTCCTCCCTCCCATTGGTGCCTGAAGGGGCTGAAGTGGTTCCAGCAGAAAATTGGCGATCGCACACTCACAGGGTTAAGGTGGCGGGGGTCTACGCTGTTTTAGATGCTGACCACCAAACCCAGTACATCGGCTACTCCCGCGATGTCCAGCAGTCGCTGGAAGGGCACATTGCCCAGCATGGGGTGGAAGCCTGTGCTTTTATCCGAGTTCAGACCTTTAAGTTTCCGACGCGGCAGGCAATGGAAGCGTTGCGAGATGAGTGGCTTACCGCACTGGATCAGGTTCCGTCTGGGAATCAAATGGGAGAGGGAACTTGGGCGAAAACAATTGGCGAAGTGGCGCAAGCCAGTATGTCGGCCGCAGAGCGCCAAGCCTACGAAGAGAAAAAGCTCAAGTTACGCAAGGCTATGGCCGATAACACTCTCAGCCATGAATTAGATGCACAGGAGGCACCGGATGAGTCCGAAGCTGAGCGTCGTCGGAAACTCAAAGCAGCGGTTGAGAATGATGATTGGAGTGGTGTAGTTGAGTCCTAATGTTTGCTCTGCTCGCCCTTGGATGAACTAAACAGACTTGGGAATAAGCTCCGAAAGGCGCGATCGGTCCTTTAACGGCACTGGCTACAAAATCGTTAAATATTCTGACGGGACGTGCTCCACCAGCCAAACGCCATTTTCTGCACAGAAAAAGAGATATCCTGCTTGGTGCATTGCCACAGCATCGATCGCAAACACAACTGGACGACCATGCCTAGCACCCACTTTTCGGGCTGTTTCCACATCTTTGGAAAGGTGAACATGATGCCGTGACATCTTGTTTAGACCCGATTGCAAAATCATTGCTACTGCGCGATCGCCTGTACCGTGATACAAAACATCCGGCGGCACCTGTGGCTCTAGTTGCAGATCAACTTCTACACTATGACCTTGGTTGGCTCGGATCAGCGTACCTGTGACATTGAGGGAGAAACGCTTTTTATCACTCGTCGCCACTACTTCCCCCAGTTCTTCACGGCTGAGGGGAAACTGATGTTGAGCGCAGGCTGCAAGCAATTCCTCAACCGCAACCCAGCCACCTGCACCAAGAGTTAAGCCCAGGCGTTCTGGTTGGTGGCGGAGATGCTTGCTGAGGTATTTGCTGACTTTAACTAGGCGATCGCTGTTCATTAGACAAATTTGTGCATAAACTCATGAATCAAATCTACTCGTCCCTTCCGCAATAGGGCAGGATCTAAACGTTCCATTGTGTTGCAGGTCATCAAAACCACAAATCTTTGTTGAGCTTGAATCCTGCCTTCCTCCAATACACTTTGATGCAACGTGCCATCCAGCAAGCTTAGGATATGTTCGGTTTTGCTGCTACTTTGAGCTGCCACATTCGCGCGGTTCTGGGCCAGGTTATCCGCTTCATTGATGATCAGACAGATGTGCTCTAGATAAGTGGGTGGAACGAAATTCTCCACAGCATCATGATCAAGAATAAAGATGACATATCCTAATGGCATCAACACTTCTTTAGCGATCGCTTGAGTCCAAGCCGTTTTGCCTGTTCCTGGCTCTCCATGTACCAGAACTGCCAATTGGTTTTGGTCGAAAACTGCTTGCTGAACGCGATCGCTAAATTCCTGCACATCTGCTGAAAAAGAACGAATAGCGTATTGGCTCTGAATTTGCCCAACTCGGCTTTGATAGCCACTCAGCATCACAGCTAGGTTGTAGGTGGCTTTGCTGATTAGGGAGTTCAGTTCTCTCGCCAGTAGTGTTAGTCGTCGTCTCCCTGGACCAATGTTTTGAATCTGTAACCAAATATCTTGTTGTGGCCAGTAGGCATTGACTGTATCAATCGTATCGACCCGCTCCCAACTAATGAACTTCTCAATTGGAAGGTAGAAGTAGCGATCGAAGTAGTATTGCGTAATTAGAACAGGTTTTCCTAATAACTCCAATACTTTAAGGATCGTGAGTTCCTGAAGCCGATTTAAAACATAATCAATCGGGATATTGGTGCGGCTGACCTGCTGAAGCACCGGGGTTTCTACCGTCAGTGATGGCACATGGCGGTAATCAGGGCTGGGAGGCTCAGGCGTGATATAGCTCCAAAACTCATCTAACTCATAGCGTGTACCGGAGGAAAAAACACTTAGCAAATTCGCCCACCCGCTATAGTTAGTGCGGCCTAAAGTATCGGCGATCGCACTAGCAACATCCACAGTTTTTTTGGATAGCTCCGCTGAATCGTGCATTGCCAAATGCCACAGAAATTGCCAGTCTAGCTCTCGGTTGAGCGGTCGCCAGCCTGCCCCCAACAAGCCCTGACTTTGGAGATTAGTAGATGTAGTTTGTCCGTCTTGATGATCAAAGTATCCAGTTGCCATATATTTAATTTCCCCAATCCCTCCCTCACCACAGTCAACAGACCAGCACGCGGTAGTAACATTCACAATGCCCGGTACGCTTGTAACCATGCTGGGCATTAGTTATAAGACGGGATTCGAACCCGTTGGCATGGCCCCCACGCCACCAATAGAGCGACTTTCTAGATCGCAAATCCAACTTGCCCAGTTGGCGGGTTGTGCTCGCTTCTGCTGGCTTGGCTACCAACTTGAAGACCTCTCCCCAACCCCTCCCCTGCGAGGAGAGGGGCTTATATTCTCCCCCTTCCCTACTAGGGAAGAGGCTGGAGGGTTAGGTCTCTCTACTGACCTCAATCAAATCCGTTTGCCAATTGAGTGCCTGAATTTGAGCATCCAGTTCTCGATAGTTTCTGGATAACCTATCCACTTGGTTCTGGATCTGCGCGATCGCTACTGTACTGAAGAACTTAACCTCCGAACGGGTATAACGTTCTTGCCGGATAGAAGCTGCATCTACCAAATTGCTATAAACATTCCGCTGCATCTGCAAGGTCTCTCTTTCTGCCAAAGCATCAGAGAGAGTCGCATTCTGAAAAGCAGTACGAGCATTGGTTTGGTTGATTTGCTGGATTAGAGTTCTGAGTTGGGCAATCGCAGCATCCAGCTCACTCAGCAATGTTTCTGGATTCTCAGCAGGTTGTTCTCCTTCTTGTACTTTGGCACTCCGTAGCAATCTTTGTTGCAACTGAGCAATTCGTTTTTGACAATCTGCTCTGAGGATCAATGCTTCTGCTAATTTCATTGATTCTCACCTCCCTACACACGCTAGAAATTGAGCGATCGCTTATCTGTAATGCCTGGTAAGCACGATCGCCATTAGTCTTGAGTCAATCAACATTGTTATAATACAATTTATACTACATTATAATACATGTCAAGTATAGTCAGAGAATATCTCGATTACGCAAGTAATTCACGATAAAAGTTAGGTGAGTCGCTAGGGAGATGAGTGGTTGGCTGCAAAGTTTGCTTGTTTAACCGCAAGGCTTTAGTGATGCCGATTTGACTGAGAAAATCTAGGTCATGAGAGATCACCCACAAAGCACCTTGATACTGATTAAGCGCGGCAATCATGGGCTCTACCGTCACAGTATCTAAGTTATTAGTGGGTTCATCCAGGATCAACAAATCCACTTCTGAGATGGTAATCATTGCGATCGCCAGCCGAGCCAGTTCTCCACCACTCAATACGGCGGCAGATTGATATACTGTCTCATTGAAAAAGAGAAAATGCCCCAGTTGTTGGCGGAGCAATTGGTAGCTCAGTTGAGGATTAGCGGCTTGCATATTCTCTAAGATGGTTTTCTGGCGATCGACTACAGCATAGGTTTGATCTAAATACATCGCTTGTAGATCTGTAGCTAGCCGCACCTCTCCTGCTTCCAAAACCGCTTCTGTTGCTGCTAATCCCAAGATCGCTTTTACTAAGGTCGATTTGCCAGAACCGTTAGCTCCCAGCACAGCAATCCGATCGCCAGTTTTCACATGCAACTGGATGTCTTTGATCAAGGTGCGATCGCCCACTCTTAAATCAGCGCCTTGGATATCAATCAGATTTCTGACTTTGCGTAGCTTCTCCTCCAACCGAATTAGTGTGGCTTTTGAGGTTCTGATTTTGGTCTCTGCTAGCTTCTGCTGCGCTTGAACTAGAGCTATGTCATGTTTTTTGGCCGCAGTTCCCGCTGTAGCTGAGGCGCGGTTGGCAAAATAGCGTTTGGCCGCTTTGCCCATGCTGTTGTCGAGTGCTTGTAATCGTCCCTCTCGTTGCGATCGCGCTGCCCGTTGTTGCTCTTTTAGCGCCGCTTCTTTGGCTCGCTTTAAGTCTTTTTTGGCGGCCTCATGGGAACGCTCAGCATTTTCTAGGGCGATCGCTTTTTGTTCTTTGTAGAACGAGAAGTTCCCTCCATAAACCTGGATGCCTGTTGGCATTAATTCCCAAGTAGTGTTAGCGACTTGATCCAAAAAGAAAGGTTTATGGGAGACAATCACAAAAGCGCCAGAAAAATGACAGAGAAACTGTCTTAGCGCCTCCAGTGCTGCTAGATCCATATGATTAGTTGGTTCATCCAGCAACAAGATGCGTGGCTCTTGCGCCAAACCAATCGCTAGAAATAACTTGGTCAGCTCACCACCGCTGAGATTTGCGATTGAGAGGGAGAGATCTACAACTGTTGCTAATTTGGTTTCTAGGATGTCAGCGATCGCCCACCAGTCATCAGCGATGGAATTCAGCCATGCCAACACTGTCTGCTGCTGTTGCTCTAGGGGTAATGTGCTGATTTGCGGCAAATAGTAGATGCTGTCTTTTTGGTAAATAGAGCCAGAACTTGGTTGCACCAGTCCTGCTAAAAGCTGTAATAACGTAGACTTGCCAACACCATTCGGACCCACGAGTGCAATCCGATCGCCCGCTTGAATGCTAACGTCAATTTCCTGAAATAAGGTTCTATCTGCCGTTAAGTTGTAACTAAGATTTTCTGCCCGTAAGAGAACTCTAGATTCCATCCCAAAACCTCAACTTGGATAAAGCGATCGCGAATATTCCAAGTGAGATTCTTCATGGCTCTGTTCTCCAATCTATCTACGAAAAAAATTAGATCTAGTTGATCGATCTCGAACTACAACTCTACAATAGCCGATTCCAGATGCTCCTTATTGAGGGGCGATCGCGCTGGCAGAAATTCCTTTTGGCATATTGGTTGCAGCATCTAACTCGCCCTGAAACTTCTCGCCATAAAAAGCCGCAGAAATTTGGATTTGCCCAATGATGTGACGGTTGAACTCTGCAAGTTTTTCGGCTGGTATCCATAGCTCTTGGCAGATCGCACCACCCACTACTTGCACTTCAAACTGCTGCACATAGCTATCCTCAACCTCAAATTGAGTCACAAAGCCCGCAAAGCTATTGCTCTTAGTATTCCAGTCGCGTGCAATCTTCTCTGCATACTCAAAGTTGAGAACTGGATAGAAAATGGGTTGTTCTGGCAGGCGCGGCGGAAATGCCTGGAAGCTTGATTGAGCAATTAATTCCAGTTCTTTGAGTCCCACAGGACGATAGAGCAGCATAGTTTTGCAGTACCGAATTCACAGACCTGAATTTGACAGGCAGATTTATACTACAAATATACTACACCTTCGATAAAGAGTGTCACTGCTCCGAGTGGTTTAAGACTGTGGTCGCCGCGATCGCTTGCAAAGCCTGAGCTGTATCCTGCGGCAAACCAGCGGTGTAGTCCAATCCCTCAGGGCTTTTGCGGTAGACCACAGCGTAAAACACGCAAGCAGCCAGGTAAGAGCCCGTTAAGCTGGGATGACTGCCATCACTCTCCCACAGTTGCAGATTTGGCTGCTGTGCTAGTGCAGTTTGCCAAGCCATGCCGACAGGTGCCACTAGAAGATTACGTTCTTTGGCAATTTTGAGATAACCTGCCTGTAACTGTGACTGCATGGTGGCAAAGTCTGGGTGTCCCACTTCTGCAAATCCATCTCGGCGACCCCAAGTCATGAACAGTAAAGTACGAGACCCTGCTTGTTGAATCTGATCATCCAAGAGGCGGACGGCAGGATACATTTCTTGGGTCCGATTGGCTTCAACCGAAGGCACGACACTTTGCTCCTGTAAGACCACAAAGGTCCACTTTTGTTGTCCTATTTTGTACAAAGTAGAAGCTGAGGTCGCATGTTGCAACAGCTTCCAACCTCCCTCCGCCACCATATCTACAACGATGGCTTGCCCACCTGATTTCGCTAACTCCGCTAAGATTTGCGGCAAGTTATTTTGATAGGTATAGCTATTCCCAATGAATAAAATAGATAAAGTTGGTTTAGGTTCTGGCTTAGGTGTGCTGGTACATCCCATGACTAACCCGATGACTAATACCTGACAAATCAAACGACGCGCTACTAATAGCCGTTTATGCTGAGGTCTCCAGTTCATAAAGTGCTCCCACAACAATCTTCCAGCCATCGTTTTCTCGCCGCATTGTGTAAGCCAAACCGAAGCGCTCTAATTTCTGTCTATTTTCTTTAAAGCGAATGACAATGCCTTTCACAGTAGCAAGGCGATCGCTCAACTGATCAACGCTGAGAGATTCAGTTTCACTGTAGGCATACCCCCGAAATTTGAGCTCCGCCATGACAGCAGTGAACACGACAAAACCTTCGATCCAGTTTTTCACAGTTACTACTTTGTCCGGCGAAATCAAGATAGCTGGGTAGTGATAAAAAGATAGAACTGATAAGGGGTTGAGGCTTTCGAAGGTTTTAGCGTATTGGTTAAATGTATCCAGAATGTTGTTTGAGTCGTCAATCATGAGCAGTTTGGGAATGAAGGATAGATAGGATGAAGCATACAGGCTGAATCAATCATTAGCTTTGTAAGAAGCTGATAATTGCGGCGGCTGTGGTTTCTGGATGACTGAAGCAGAAAGCGTGACCTGCCTCTGTAAGCACCTCTAGTTTGGCACCAGGGATATTTTTGGCTAAAAACTCACTATTTTGAGGCGGGATAATGCGATCGCTATCACCAGTGATTACTAATGTAGGAGCCGTTATCTTACCTAACAAGCTACAGGTATCATGGGTGCTCATCGCTTGATACTGACGGATCAGCGCTTCTCCTTGGCTGTGGTAAGGTGCAGTTGCTTGAAGAAACTCACCTATACGTAATTGATGCGCTTGCAAAAATCCCAGAGGAAAAAGCTGCTCTAAAATACTGCTACTCCCAAGCCCCGCAGGAGGATTAAACTGGCTACAGGTTCCGCCCGCCATCGTACAGCCTAAAATCAGTTTTTTGAGTTGATCAGTATGATTGAGGGCAAACTGTTGAGCTACCATACCGCCCATACTGATGCCAAACACATGCGCTTTAGTCTCACCCAGCATTTTTAATAAATCTGCGGCATCTTCTGCCATTTGAGCTGTGGTGTAAGCTCCCGCAGCTTGGCTCGTTTCTCCCGCATCTCGGTTATCAAACAAAATGACTTTGTAATGCCGTGAGAGCAGTTCCGGTAGCTCAGTTCCCCAATCTAACAAACTAAAACTGAGCCCCATAATCATTAGGAGTGGATCTCCTTCACCATAAATTTTGTAGTTGATATCAAGACCATTCACATGAATTTTGGGCATATCAGCTGATTAAAAAAGTAATGTGGGGTCATCGCAGAACCCATGCTATGAACAATGCGATCGCCTCCATCATAAATCCCGGTCGCTAATGATCTCGTATTCGTCACCCAGCTCTGTACGGATCAGCGCCAATAGCTGGCTCACTGCCGTATTGAAGCGCTCGCATTCTTCTAGTGGCCAAGGGCTAGGGCCAAGGGGATCGCTCCAATCTAGTGCGGTGTCGTGCCATGCGCCGAGCGATCGCAACTGCTCAGAAATTTCAGCGCTTAGTCCTAACTCCTCAGGCTCAATAGGACCGACACCAAAGCGATCGCGGGCTGCATCATTGCCACACCAAAACGGTGAATCACATCCCCAATCATAAAAAAATCGAATTTGGCAATGCCGCTTTGAGCTACTCACAATGTTTTTAGTCAATTAGGAGGGCACAAAGTTTACGGCAAGTTGCATTAAGTTTCATTTTGCTAATGATGTCGCTTACTTCAAGAACAAGTTTGGCAGAATACTGAGGCTTAATGTCGTTATAGCTATGGCGATATTAAGCCTCAAACCGATTGATGAAGCTGTTAATACCCAGTCGTTCCAAGTTGGATTAGGATTTCCTGATTTAGGCAAACCAGGAGCGTTACGGGTACTCACTTTTGTTGTGCCGATAGATATTGTCAAAGGGCGAAAATATTTCGTGTCAGATGGGGGAGATGGCGGCACGATGTTAGAGCTAGAAGCTTCCTATTATTACCCTCTCACGGATAATTTGGCGATCGCTCCAGCCTTCTATGTCATCTTTAACCCCAATAATTTCGATAGAAATCCCGGTATTTACGTAGGCAATCTTCGCACCCAATTTAACTTTTAAATTCCCCTACAAAAAGAATCATTTCTAATTGATTGGAGCGGTATATCACAGAACTTGCTGGGAACTCTGATCTGGATCACATCGGTACGAGCCGTAAATTCTGGTCATGAAAATGCGTCGTTCCAGCAAAGTCAAAGCGCTGTCTCTCCAACTAGTCCTCATTGTTCCCTTCGTGCTCCAAATCTTTGGGGCAGTGGGGCTAGTTAGCTACCTGTCCTTTAGAAACGGACAGAAGGCGGTGAATGATCTAGCGGCTCAGTTGATGGAACGCAGCAGCGGTAAGGTCAATCAGCATTTGGATTCTTATCTCTCAGTTCCTCACAAAGTAGCTCAGATTAATGCGGATGCCATTCGGATGGGGCTGCTGGATACTCGCGATCGCCAAACCGTAGGCAAGTATTTCTGGCATCAGATGCAAGCCTATGATGTGAGCTACATTGGCATTGGGCTGACGACGGGAGAAGGAGTGGGAGCCGCTCGTTATGACGGCAAAACAGTCACAATGGACGACTGGGATGCCCGCCCGCGCAACAATTGGATCAGCTACGCTCTCGATGACCAAGGCGATCGCACCCGTGTGCTAGAAACCTTGGATTGGAGCAACTTTGAACAACCGTGGTACACAGGCCCTGTCAAAGCGGGTAAACCCGTTTGGTCCCCAATCTTTGTAGTCAATTATCCTAACCAAGTCTATATTGCCACCTCAGCAGGTCGCCCGATCTACGACGCGAATAAGCAGTTGCTGGGTATGGTAAGTATCGATGTTTCTCTCCTCAAGCTGAGCGACTTCCTGAGGAGTTTAGCCATCAGTCGCTCAGGTCAAGTTTTTATTCTGGAGCGAGACGGCACACTCATTGCTAATTCTGGCCAAGCTCAACCGTTCAGCTTGGTGAAGTCAGAAATCAAGCGGTTGGAGGCAATCAATAGCCCTGATCCTGTAGTTCAGCAAGTTGCCCAACAAGTTCAACAACGCTTTAACGGCTTCCAAAATATTGCTGGGTCTCAAGAGCTACGGCTGAAATTAGAAGGAGAGCCGTATTATGTCCATGTCACTCCTTGGCGCGATGAGTATGGCTTGGATTGGTTAGTCGTCATGAGTGTGCCAGAGAACTCATTTATGGCACAAATCAACACCAACACTCGCACCACCATTTGGCTTTGCTTAGGTGCTTTGGCAGTTGCTTCGGTGATGGGCATTCTCACCTCCCGCTGGATTATCCGTCCTATCTTGCGGCTCAACCGTGCTAGCGAAGCGATGGCATCTGGCAACTTGAACCAAGCCGTCGAGCAGAATGGCATTGAAGAATTCAACATCCTCGCTACCTCTTTTAACCACATGGCTCGTCAGTTACGCGAGTCATTTACAGCTCTAGAGCAAAGCAACGAAGAACTCGAAGACCGAGTAGAGCAACGTACCCTGGAATTAAAAAACGCCCTAGGAGAGTTGCAGCGAACCCAAGCCCAAGTAGTTCAAAGCGAAAAAATGTCTAGCTTGGGACAGTTAGTTGCTGGCATTGCCCACGAAATCAATAATCCAGTTAACTTCATTCATGGCAATCTGAGCCATGTGCAGGCATACACCCAGGATCTGTTGGAGTTCATGCAACTATATCAACAGCAATACCCCAACCCTAGCCCTGAGATTCAGGCGACAGCAGAAGAGATCGATTTAGAGTTCTTGCAGGCAGACTTACCCAAAATGCTGTCCTCAATGCGGGTGGGTACCGATCGCATTCGCCAAATTGTCTTGTCTCTGCGCAACTTCTCCCGCATGGATGAATCCGAGATCAAGCCAGTCGATATTCATGAAGGACTTGATAGTACGCTGATGATTTTGCAGCATCGCCTCAAAGCCCACCCAGAACGGCCAGAAATTGAGGTGATCAAAGAGTACAGCTCTCTACCTCACGTGGAATGCTATGCGGGGCAACTGAATCAAGTATTTATGAACATTCTCACAAATGCCATTGATGCGATGGAAGAGAGCAATGCCAGCAAGAGCTTTCAGAAGCTTCAGGTTAACCCTAATCGGATTACCATTCGCACCTCGATTGTGAGCGACCAATGGGTGCAAATCGCGATCGCGGATAATGGCCCAGGTATTCCCGACCTAATACAGCAACGTGTCTTCGACCCCTTCTTTACGACAAAATCGGTTGGGAAAGGAACAGGCATGGGAATGTCGATCAGCTATCAGATCATCACTGAAAAACATCACGGCAAGCTGGAATGTCTTTCCACGGTGGGACAAGGAACTGAATTTTTAATTCGAATTCCGATCTGCCAGCAGAAACAGTCAGTAGCGTTGGTGGGTGGAAGGCAAGAGAAAGGATGAGGAATAGCAAAGAACGACTAGTGATCGCTGCCTTGATCGCTCTACAGGATGACCTAACTGGGCGATTTCAGTTGGTTACAGAAAACATAAGCTGACTAGGTAGGAGCGGCTTTGCCAGGTCATCAAACCTCTTACGCTCATCCTAGACTAAATACCAACGATTCCCCCAACGACTGCCGTGGTTGAAGCTTTTAACGCTTTTCTGACTCAGGTTCTCTTTTTTGTCAGCTCCACTTTATCCTTTGGCTTGATTGGATTACTATTTTTCATTGGGCCAGCTTTGGGAGCGATCGCCGTTCGGCGTTCTCTGTCACTGCGTTGGCATTTATTTCTGTTGAGTATTTGCATTTTCTACGGGGTTGTGCCACTGCTCATGGGCTGGGGAGGACTAGCTCTGGCTGAACACTTTAGCTGTGATGTAGAAATCACGATCTACAAGTGTGTGGGAAATCCCCAACTAGGGAATTTAATCACAGGCATGACCTTCGCCCCTTGGGGATTGATGCTCACCATTCCATCTAGTGTGTTGGGTACATTTGGACTCTTAATCTCTTTCGTTCTCAAAGTTACTAGGCCAAACCAAGGGATACAAACATCCCCAAGACCAACTGCTGCTTTTTATCGCAGCCACCGCCATCAGGTAATTGCAGGGGTTTGTACAGCGATCGCCCAGCGTTGGCATCTACCACTTTTAGGCGTCAGGATTGCCACAGTTGCCTTAGTAGTCATCATGCCAATGCTGGGACTACCGTTGTATCTCTGGTTGTGGTTGGCATTTCCATTTGAGCCAGCGGCAGAGTCCACTTAGGCGATCGCTCTCCTTATCCCTGGCACAGGCGCGATCGCCCTTAAGCACAAACCTTCTTAACCACAGGAAGTTGGCTCACTTCCTGCCACCATGCCTGGATTTTAGGAGACTGAGCAGTAATGGTGTTAAACTCCGGAGTTTGAGAAAAGTAAATAAAGATGGGAACTAAGAAGAAATCAGCAATGCTGATCTCACTACCCAAGAGATAAGGGCTACCAACGGTTAAAGCTTCAATCGCTTCTAAAGCTGTTTTTGCCGGCGCGATCGCGGCTTGAATTTTACTTTCATCGGGTTGACCACCCTGACTAGGCACAATGAGACGCTGGATCACGATAGTACCAATCACAGGTGCGTAAAGATAGCTATCAATGATGGCCATAATCTGCTGCATGCGAGCACGAGCCAGCGGATCAGTAGGACTAAATTTATGGTTGGCAACTACGCTGTCCAGATAACCCGTAATCGCAGAAGTTTCGTAAATGACTTCTTCGTCTACCTGTAAAGTTGGTACTTTGCCAAAAGGATGCTTGGCAAGATACTCCGCTGATTGATTTTCACCATTGAAGATATCAACACTCTCAAGGTCATAGTCTGTGCCTGCTTGCTCTAGCAGTAGCCGAACCGTCCGCACATAAGTACTAATAGGAGTGCCGTAAAGGGTAAGCTGGGTCATAATCTGTAGAGTATTAATTAGAAATTGAACAGCAACCTGAACAATCTGGCATTAATGTAAACCGATTTCGTGCTCCTTAGGTATAGCTTTGAATCAAATATTCTATTTTTGAAGAAATTAGCCAGAGACCAACATTGCAGTGGAAGCGCGATCGCTTCCTAGGCTACTCAATCCAGTTTTAGAAACTACAAAAAAGCGATTATTGCTGAGGGCAATTGTAAAACAACAAGCCACAAAACAATAATCGCTACGTCTAACTCTAGACTTTGGTTTAAATAGATTTTGAGGAGTAAAAAAACTTAGCGCTTTATTTCACTCCTCAAAATCAAGGCAGTCAAGTATTACTGCACCACTCCCAAAAGCGGAGGTGCTTTAGATTCTGAGATAGTCGAGTTCCAAAAACCCTTGGCATAGATTTGAGGATTCGCTTGAACTGCTTGACGGTAAGACTCGCGCACCTGAGCGTTCACCGCAACTGTTTTTACGTCATACATCTGCATTGCCATTTTGGGATAGAACCCAATTCCCACAATTAGCGCTAAGAAACAAGCCGCAATAAACAGCTCACGGGGATTGGCATCCTCAAACTTAGCGTCTACAGGTAGGTCGCAGTTGGTTCCAAAGCAAGAGGCTTCGTCATTCCCTTGACTCTTCAATTCGACATCGTCCAAGTCGCAGGAAGGCACCAGATCACACATCAGTTCTGAACTTGGCCCGTAAAACACCTGTCTCAGCATTGAGAGCAGATAGATAGGCGTGAGAATGAGTCCAACTGCCGAGAAAAATACGGTTCCTGTGCGGAAGGTGGAACTGTAAACATCACTCGTCGTGATGCCCATAAAGACAGCGATCTCACTAGCAAAACCGCTCATTCCGGGCAACGCCAACGATGCCAATGCCGCAATCGTAAACAAAGCGAATACCTTAGGCAATGCCTGACCGATACCCCCCATCTGATTCATCATCATGGTGTGGGTGCGATCGTAGGTCACGCCTGCGAGGAAGAACAGTACCGCTGCGATCAACCCGTGGGAGATCATTTGCAACAGTGCCCCGCTCACCCCTACATCCGTGAAGGAAGCAATACCTAGTAAGACGAATCCCATGTGAGAAATCGATGAGTAGGCAAGGCGACGCTTCATGTTTGTCTGGGCAAAGGAGTTCAACGCGCCGTAGACAATGTTGATTACTCCTAAAATTGCCAGAATCGGCGCAAAGTAGATGTGAGCGTTAGGCAAAAGCTCAAGATTTAAGCGAATTAAGCCATAGCCGCCCATTTTCAACAGCACGCCTGCCAAAACCATCGACACTGGGGAAGAAGCTTCCCCATGAGCATCAGGTAGCCAGGTGTGGAAAGGTACGATCGCGAGCTTAACCCCAAAGGCGACTAATAGCCCTGCGTATAGCAGCAGTTCGAGCGCCAGCGGAAACTGTTTTAGGTGAAGTTCTGCGATATCGAAGGTAGTATTGCTGCCGTAAAATGCCATCGCCAGCGCCGCCACCAAAATGAAGATGGACGCGATCGCCGTATACATCAGAAACTTGGTCGCCGCATAACGACGATTTTGCCCGCCCCAGATGCAAACGAGCAGATAGACCGGAACCAGCTCGATCTCCCACATGATGAAGAACAGCAGCAAGTCTTGAGCGACAAATACGCCGACTTGGGCGGCATATAGCAATAGCATTAAGCCATAGAACAATCGCGGTCTGCGATCGACTCGCCAAGCCGCAAATATGGACAGCGTCGTCACCAGCCCAGCCAACAGCACTAACGGGGCGGACAAGCCATCAACCGAAACTGCCCAGTTCAGACCTAACTGCGGTACCCAGGCAACCTTTTCCACAATTTGGAAGGTTGCACTGCTCGTATCGTAATGCGTCCAAAAGGTGTAGCACATCAAAACAAAGTCTATGACGCCTACAGCGAGAGCATACCAGCGCACCACTTTGCCACCTTTGTCAGGCAACAAGGGGATGAACATGGCAGCAATGAGTGGCAGTAGGACGATCGCGGTGAGCCAAGGAAATCGATCCATCATCATGTCGATAAAAACAGATACTCATCTGTGTAATGAAGGTATCTTACTAGACTTTGTGAAGCATTATTAATAAGTCTTTCTCGTAGGTATAAATTCAGCAAATTTATGCTTCATAAAAAGAAAACTTACTTACGCTCACCCATTCACAGCACTGATTCACTGAGAGCTACGTTCATTGAATCAGCACGCGCTTCTAACTAGAGCTGTATTGATTAAGCTTTAGCTACCAAAGAAATTGGAATTTTAATAACAAATTCCGTTCCCTTGCCCAACTCGGAGACTACCTCAATTGTGCCTTGATGCTTTTCGATAATTTGCTGGCTGATTGATAGCCCTAATCCTGTCCCTTTGCCAGCAGGCTTTGTCGTAAAGAAGGGATTGAAAATCTTCTCTTTAATTTCCGGGGAGATGCCATGTCCATTATCTTGAATGCGGATATAGACCTGCTTAGAGTCATCTACACTGGTTTGGATCACAATCTGCTTTGATTTTATATCTGCTTCAAGTAAGGCATCAGCAGCATTAGAAATAATATTCATAAATAATTGATTTAACTGAGCTGGATAGCACAGGACTTTTGGCAAATCTCCATATTCTTGAACCACTTCAATACCCTGCTTCAGCTTGTGGTTGAGAATTAATAATGTGCTATCGATTCCTTCATGTAAGTCCACATCTTTTTGTTCTGCTTCATCCAATCTAGAAAAGTTGCGTAATGACAGCACAATATCTCTGATCCGACAGCTTCCCATTTGCATCGATGCGACTAGACGTGGTAAATCACTCAATACAAACTCCAGGTCCATCTCCTCCATGAAATCAATGATTTCAGGAGACGCTTGCGGAAAGTACTGTTGATAAAGTTCAACTAGGGTAAGTAGATCCTGAACATACTTATCCGTGTAAGTGAGATTGCCGTTGATAAAGTTAACTGGATTATTGATCTCATGGGCAATTCCTGCCACCATTTGTCCCAGCCCAGACATCTTTTCAGCCTGAATCAGTTGTGCTTGAGTTTTCTGTAGGTTTTCGAGAGCTTGTTCTACGTCTCTAGCTCTTGCCTCAGCAAGCAGAGCAATCTCTTCCTTGCCCCTCAAGGTGTCTTTTAGTTTCAGTTCCCGTTCTGCTAGCTCATCCATTAACCGACCTTTCGCTTGCAATAGAAAGAGAAAATCGGCAGCAGAGTCGTGAATGGCAAAGTCTTTTAGTTTGATGCCAATCTGGTTTAGCTGGCTAATTTCCGTAACGACCGGAGAACCCAGGAAAAAAATAGCCCCACAGTCCTCAATAGGCATCATCTGCCCCCTGAGAGTCATTTCACTATGAAGTGATTTCAGCATGAATATGCTGTTAGATTGCCTAGTAATGGCAGCAAAGTCAGCAGTTTGAATGATCGGACGCTGAATCTGGAAGCACTTGTCAAGTTGTGCCCCGATGATGTCAGGAATCAGCCGCTGCAAAACTTCCCCAGACTGGACAATGGTGCGATCGCCTTTAAACACAAAATGGAAAGGAAATGCTTTTGCCAGCAACTGAGGTGACAAGGTGAACTGAGGCTGCATCAAAGGTTCAGTTGGGGTTGTACTGGATAGTGAACTCATCATGATCTGCACCATCAGACTTGCTTTGAGTCTGGGTGACTTCAACATCCGTATTCAAGTGTGTGCCCAAGCCTTTTACCAATCCCACCACCATCGGCGCTAGTCCGTCTCGATGAGAATGATAGTGAAGATGCAGCGTTTGTTCCTCCAATTCCTCACAGGCAAAAGATGGTGGCTGAAGTTTTGGAAAACTGACTCCGACCCGGGTATGCAGGTCGTCTAGGTTCTGTAAAAATTCGGGCAGCGTATCACCGCTCATGGCCATCAGTTCACCATACCCTTCCTCAGAAGTGTATTGCACCCAAAACTCGCCAAAGGCTTGCATGATTGCTGAAGCAGGTAAATCCAAAACCAGGCTCGCAGCCTTCACCAGTCTGTGGGTCAAGTCATCTGGGTAAGACTCCATGCTGATAAACGTATCAATCTCGACTTCCGCTTTACGCTGGATCTCATTCCAAGTTTCTTCACCGAAACGAGCACACACCATGTCGTGAATTGCTTTGTTGACTAAGCCGTACATAAAAGCTCCTGTGGTGCTGTTTCAAACTGCTGCGTAGTTTGCCTACAATCCCTCTGAGATTAGGTTGCTCGAAAGTTGATCGACAAAATACTCTTTCTATAGATTGCCCACTTCTGAAGTGAAGAGGTCTACCCTCTATACCATGTTAAATCAGTTCTTAAGTGTCAGGAAAAACTGTGAAGCGATCGTCTCAGAATCTGCTCTCATTCCTTCAAGCTAACACCTAGCGTAACCACGCCCTAAGTTCTTGGAGTTGGATGGCCGCCAGACTCATGCTGTGGTTAGCTGCGACTTGCCCAACCGAGGCTGCTCAGCACCGTCTCGGCTTCTCCTTTAGAACCCAAGACATCCGCGACCCTCTCCTCTGCCTCTTTCACATACCTACTTTGTAGGTAACTCTCCTCATCCGTCAGATCATCACCCGCCCCAACGACTACATCCCCAATGATGGCGAACGTCGTCACCATTGCCTCCAAGCTCCTGAATAACTCATTGGCATCCCAAGCTCCCCGTCCATGCAGCGCGTACAAAATCCTGCTAGAGGAGCGTGAGAAGATGAAGGGATCGCCGCCCTGATAACCGACAACGAACCAATCATCCGACCAACCCTCGAACCGCTCCATTGTCTTGGGGTGGAAGCGGTACCCTGCCTGAAACTCCCATAAATCAGCCAGAGAGGGAAGGAAGAAGGGGTTGCCGTAGGCATCAATGGTTACATCATCTGGACCTAGTTCAGCGTAGTAGCAAGCGACCTCAACGGGCAGAGAAAAATCTCCGCACCACTCCCCTTCCAGTTGCGGGACTAGCCGCTCCTGAGGGAAAGCGCGGGTGATAATTTCTTTCGCTAGGCTGTATCCTGACATCCCTAATAGAAGCTGCTAACTATTTGATGGATATTTGTGGAACAATTTCTCCAAAACAATGTTAGGCGATCGTTTCAGAATCCATCTTAGCAAAAGGGATGGCTAAGCCAGTACCAAGACAATGTGAACAAGCTTCCGAAAAATCTGCTTGGCTTTTGTAGAGATTTATATTTGCAGCCGAGTAGATACTTTGTAAGGAGTCATGTTGAGATGCACTCGCTCTATCTGAAAAGACTGATGCTTTTAACTAGCATTTTTTTGCTTACGCTGTCCAGTTGCACCAAACAGCCTAGGGAAACCTTGCTAACGCCGTCAGTTGAAGCAAGCGCGACACCTCTTAGTCGTGTAGAACAGCCCAGTAGTGTAGAACAGCGATCGCCTGCCTCAACCGGAAATCTACTCTCTCCAGGACAAGTGGCAAAATTAACAAAATTACCGATTCCAATCGTCGCTCCGACCTATGTTCCAAAAGGCTTTCGACTTATCAGCGCTGATGGGGCTAGCGTGAAGTATGCCAATGGAGGTGATGATACAGGATATTCGATCGCCTACGAAGGAGAAGATGGCACTTGTTTTGCGATCGCTTCCTCAAAAGATAGCCCCCGCAAATTGAAGCAGATTGGGGAAGTGGAATCTGTGGTTGGCGCTGTGAAAATGTATGAGGAAACCTATGAAGGAAGAAGTTCTATACAAAGTTTCATTCCTGTCAAAGGCAATCCCGTGATGATTTCCCCAGTTTGGCAGTTGAATTCAGCAACGGGTAGCCATGAGTTCTGCAAAGCCCTCAATCGCGCTGAATATGAACACATTCTCAAATCGATGGAGTTGGTGAAGTAAATATCGCGGTAGTTCTTAAAACCATCAATAATAGACAGCGATCGCCTCAAACCCATCTCATCGATCAAAATAGGCTACGACATTTGCTGCTGTGATAAATCCGTTAGTGGTAATAGTCAATTTCGTTAATGAATTCACAGTATTCGGTGGGAACGGTTCTCACTCGTGGTCTGCCAAGAACCGTATCAGAAACTTGCCCATACCAAATAGCGTAATGGTCTTCCGGAATGTTTTCATCATCTGGAAGCCCCACGATAATCCCAACGGAGCCACCTACATTGACGAATTTTCCGAGCACATCCTTCTCGTTCATAGATAACGCCTAACAGTGAAAACTAACAACGGCAAGTAACCTTTGCGACCTAAACCAAGAAGCAATGTTTTGATTCTAATCCGCAGTGACTTATCATTCAGCTTAAGCAGAAGTTTTCCCAAGAAGAAAGCGTGGTAGATCTTCTTCAGAAAGCCATTTTCGGCATATGTTCAGTGTGTTTAGCCATTCGTCTACAAACAAGTTTTCCTTGTGCGAATGTTCGTTACGATATCCCACACTGAGATTAACGCCAGTAATCTCTCGGCACAACGTGACAATATCAGTATAGGCAAAGCGATCGGGCTCTGTATACCCGGTCATACGCTGCACATAGTCCCGAAATTTATCTGTGCCAACCGAGTAACATTTAAAGTCTGAGCCATGCCGACGATCCAGTTGGATCATAAATTGGTGTTGAGTATTAATCTCGTCTGCAATATCAGAATTTTTTGGATCACTCATCAACCAACTACTTCCTAAACCTCCTGCTTCCTCGCCATCAGTTATTAATAGTGAATGACCTAAGTCTTTAAGCAACCACAATATTGCACATCCTGCTCTGTCATCAGCTCCAATCCCATAGACTGAGCTTGAAGATTGAAAAACACCGTTGGAGAAAATCAGCTCATGTTTTGCATTTTCAGGTATTTCAATAGAATTATCCCAAACTGTATCAGCATGAGCCACCAGCAAAACTTTATCCTTTCGCTGTCCTCGGATGTAAAGAAATCGCTCTGGCCGCTCACCTCGAAAAACGATCTCCTTATCGGGAATACTTAGAAAGTATTGAAAAATAGGTTCTGAATTTTCTAATGGAACTTCTAGAAACTTTTTAAGAATTTCAATATCGTTCATTCTTGAAAGTTAGAAACTTTTGCAGAGTTTGCATTCCTAATATAACCGCAATTTGCAGTAGAGCCGACACAGCGCATCTTCCATGCTAATCTCGACTTTAGTTGTCTAGTGCGATCGCTGATGGGTAGCCAATCTAAAGCTAAAACCATTTTTATCCTTGCCTCTATGGTGGGCTGGCTCATTGTGGGTGCAGCACTGATATATCTTTTTCCCGTAATTGCAGATCTAGTTGTCTCCTCGGAGCGCACCCATCTTTGGATGAAAACTCTCAGCCGTGGTGATTACAACCCTATGTTGGCGGAACTTGGAGGAGGGGCTGCTCTCATTATTACCGTAGCGGCGAATATTATCTGGTATCAGCGGTTTGAAGGAAAGCTGTAGGGTGTATGTCTGCCAATTCGCCATCTCCCCATTTTTCGTGTCGCTTCTATTGGTTGGCGATCGCCAATCTCCCTTCTAATTTGATGGAGCTATTGCAAGCTCTTGGGCTAGGCGATCGCTTATGTTTTCGTGTGAGGGCGATCGCGGCATGTAATAGTGCAGCAATCGATCAAGTTCATCCAAAACTTTTCTCCAAAGCACCCACAAGACAATCTACGTCTGCTTCGTAGAATCCTGACGAAGTTAAACAATTTATCTCAATGATCTTTGGTCCGTTTGGTGTTGTGGCTATATCTATCACGAATGCCCTGTCAGGTTGCCACACTTGCGCGGCAGACTCAGCAAAAGCCCTTGCCTCTTCATCGCAATCTTGAGAATAACGTAGATGGTCTCCAGCTTTGTAAAGCGAACCTGTGATCACTTGCCCGTCAATTACAAAGAACCTGTATTCTTCATAGATCAGTTTTGGTGTTGCTGACAAAACGAGAGTTTCAGGTGTCAACGTAGCATAGCCATCGGAAATACCGAATATTTGTTCTTGCCAAGCTTGCAACTTATCAGGCTCAATAATGAAACCCGCAAAAGTTTTGTGGTCAGAGCAAGGTCGCACAAAAATAGGTTCTTTAGGGTCAAGTTTACCGAATTCTTCGATAGTGCCATCCTCATTCAGAAGCAGCCCTTTATACGCTTCCTTCCATACAGAAAAGTCAAAGTTATCATTAAGGAACGCACCGGGCTTCCAGCCTCGCTCCATAGCAATTTTCGAGAGCGCCGTTGAGCCGGAAACGATGACAGCGTCCTCAGTGATATGCGGTTCTGATACAAAGTCATGGGAAAATGGAATTATCTTGATGATCTCAAAAGGTAGCGATCTTAAATTAATCGCCTGAAGCAACCTTTCAAAACCAATCTCATTCTTTAAGTTTTCCTGAATAACCCAAAACATTCGGTCTCATCCTTAATGAAATTATTTAAATTCTGTAGATGTTTGCCTAACTATTAATTAGGTATAGTTTTCCTCTCTGAATCTATCCTTTAAAAATTGGGTTCTACCGAGTAGCTTCCATTGATGTCTACCAATCTATCAACTACTGATTTTCTACGTCGTTTTTCTCGGTTGGCGATCGTCAATATCCTTTCTAATTTGATGGTGCCATTGGCAGGATTAATAGATGTCGCCTTTTTGGGTCATTTAGCCGAGATTCAACATTTGGCAGGAGTGGCATTGGCGACAGTATTGTTCAACTATCTCTATTGGACCTTTGGCTTTCTCCGCATGGGCACCACTGGGATGACTGCTCAAGCCATTGGACGGGGCGATCGCGATTCAGCCCTCCTAGTGGGTTTGCGGCATGGATTAGTAGCTTTAGGGATAGGGCTAGTAATTCTCCTTTTACAGTTGCCATTGAGAGCCATTGGATTTACTCTGCTCAGTGCCACAGCAGAGGTCAAACTCGCGGGCCAAGCTTATTACAACGCCTTAATTTGGGGCGCTCCAGCCACACTGATTAACTTTGTGCTCATCGGTTGGTTTTTAGGGCGAGAGCAGAGTGGCAAGGTTCTGTTACTCTCTGCCATTAGCAACCTGACGAATTCCTTCATGGATTATTTCTTTGTGGTGCGTTGGGGCTGGGAAAGTGCAGGAGCAGGATATTCTACCGCCTTAAGCCAATATCTCATGTTATTCACTGGCATGTGGCTTGTATGTCGAGAGTTCCGTTGGTCGCAGATACAGGCGATCGCCCCTAAAATTTGGGAACCTATCGCCCTTAAAGCAGCCTTCACCCTGAATCGTGAAATTCTCATCCGCACCTTTGTACTGATTTCTACCTTCGCTGTTTTTACCAATCTCAGTTCTACCTTTGGCACCAACGTTTTGGCAACCAATACGGTCCTGCTGCAAGTGGTAACGCTGGCGGCTTACTTTATTGATGGTCTCGCCTTTGCCACCGAGAGCTTGGCAGGAATCTTTCGGGGTCAAGGCACCAACGAGCAATTACGGTTGTTGCTGTGCATCTCTGGTGGAACCAGTTTCGTGTTTGGGTTAGGATTTGCGATCGCCTTTATCCTCAATCCCAATCTCTTTTTTGGACTACTCACCAACCACAGAGATGTTCTAGAGCGCATCAATCAATATGTGGTGTGGCTGTTACCTGTCCTAGCTTTTGGCTCGATTGCTTATATGCTGGATGGCTATTTTATTGGCTTAACGGAAGGGAAAATACTGCGGCAGTCAGTCGTCGTAGCGACTCTAGTTGGGTTTGCACCTGTGGCGATCGCGGCTTGGTACTTGCAGAACAGTCATTTGTTGTGGCTAGCTTTGGCTTTGTTTATGGTCGTGCGGGCAGTGACATTGGGTCAGCAAGTTCCTGCGTCTCTGCGCTCAGTTGAGAAATTGAAAGGCTGCTGATTGTTCGGCAGGTTGGATTGAACTTTGCGAAACCCAACCCACCGAAAGCGATCGCCAATACACCAATATAAAATTTATCTGGATAAACTTCCTATACTCAAAGGCACCATCTCTCCTTTGGTGGTAAAGCCTAATAACATTGCTTCTTGCGGTCGAATTACCTTGCCTGTCAGAGCGCAGCGTTCTTCCTGTTGAGCTGTGGCATCGACGCTGGCCCGAATATCTGAGAGTGCAATTTGGGGCTGAGAGTTACCAGATTTCTGCTGGACAAAATCCCACAAAATATCCCGAATCAATGCCTGATAGCCTTGATTGCCTGACAATTCTTTCAGGTGCTCTTTTAGCTCCCGTTCCAAACGAATGCTGGTAACTTCCATTTCGGTGGTGGGGGTGCGAGTAATCGTATGCATGATTTTTTTCCTCCAAGATCTGGACATGCTTGTAATACAAGTGTAGTATGTAAACAGTCAAATGCAAATTTATCGGTTGAGCGAGTCTTCAGTGAGTCTTTTACCCACCACCCACAATCCACGGCATACGGCCAATTGCATCAGCAGTTGGAACCCGAGCAACATGCCCGTGGAATTTTTGTTTGCGGCAGGCTATGGCCTATCGATAACAGAAACGGGGGTAGGCAAAGGATTGGCAGGATCGCAACGAGCATTTGATGGCATTAATGATCAGCTTGGCCTCCAAAACGAGGTAGAGCTACGAAGCGGGAGGTACAGGTGAGAGATGCTGTACCCATACAAAACTAGAAAACCCACCAGTAGTGTTTTCCAGCCCCCGCTTCTACCCAGCAGAAGTGGGGGTTTTTAGTATGAGGAGTCAAACCGTGAGGATGACAACGAGTGTTTTAGATCAATCGGTGGTGGTGTTCTCCAAGAACTACCTCCCCCTCAGCCGCATCAATATCAAGCGGGCAATTTCCCTCTTGGTCATCGGCAAAGCAGAACCGATGCTCTTAGAAGATACAGCAGAAGATACGGCAGGTTGGCAAGTTCGTTCTCCCAACGCGATCTTTTATGTACCTAATCACATTCGCCTCACGGTTGCCAGTACAGAACGGCTCTGGAAAATTCCTGCTGTGAGTCGCAGAGAGATATTGCGGCGAGACCACCACACCTGCCAGTACTGCGGCAGCACAAAGCGTCTGACGATCGACCACATTCTTCCCCGATCAAAAGGCGGAAAACACACTTGGGACAACGTAGTTATAGCCTGCGAACGGTGTAATCAGCACAAAGGAGACCGCACTCCCCATGAAGCAGGCATGACCCTCCGAACTAAACCCAAAGCGCCTATCCATCCCACAATCGCCTTTGCCGAACAGTTCTGGCAAGCCCACACTGACTAGAACAGAGGAATCGCATCCTCGCCCTTAATGGTATGCACCAGAGGAAACCTCCATGCTGAAACTCACCTACACTGACATGGGTTTGTACTTAGAGCGGCTAGCTCAATCGCCCGAAGAGCTAGTAGCCCGACGTGCCATCTTAGCGCTACGGATGTCTCAGAACTTGCATCTGGAACCCAGCCGAGCTGCCTTTTTGCTGCCTGCGGATCTCCCTGAGTTACCAATACTAGAAGCTGCAATTCGGCGAGAAGGAAAGGCGATCGCGCTCTGCTCAGTCTGTGATGACTACGTTGAGGTCAGCTTGCGCGGTATGTGGATCGCCCCAGAAGTCGATGCTCATGAAGGTATCTTCGTTGCCGTAATGAGCGATCGCCTAGAGTTTCTACTCCACAAGCTCTGGCAAGTCAGCCAAACGCAAGTTTCGTTCTTGTTATGAGCGGCTGGTCTAAACCAACAGCAAAGCTAAATTTGTGCGATTAGAGAGGATAGATGGCTACCCTCTCTAATTTTTTGCTCTCTTTTTTCAGCTCCTAGAATATGCAGTGCCAACTTTGCGATCGCTAATGCTACCGAAGCAACGCCAAAATCAAAGCTGCTATTAACAAACTCATCAACATGATCAGAGGGATATAGCTAGAATGTTTTGCTGGGTTAGCAGTTGAGAAAAGCTGCTTGTCTAATACAACGCAATCAATCCACTCACCTCCCTCAGCCCGAAAGCCAGCTTTGCGAAGTAGCTTGTAGCCTCTGGCTTGATAAAAAGCAACAGCTGTGAGCGATGAGATGACCCAAATGGAGGGATATCTTTTTTCGGTCGCGGCTGCTTCTAGTGCTTGTAAAATTTGAGTTCCAATCCCCTGTCGAGCAAACTGAGGATGGGTATAAACTGCGGTAATTTGTGGTCTCTGCGTTGACAAACCAGAGAAACCGACTAGCTCACCTGCGGACTCCGCCAGAAAGATCACCTCATCGCGTCCCCGCCAAGCTGCTTGTCCTGTAACCAATGCCTGAATTTGCTGGGCATTGTAGTTAGCAGAACTGAGGATTTCTAGAGCTTGGGTTTGTAACTCAATCACGCGATCGAGGTCTTCTGGTCGAGCTAGACGGATCTGGATGTCCATGCAGTAGTGAGACTGATAATATTTGTACTGCCGAGTTTTAGAGGGAGGGTAATAGTCTCATCGGAGGTTGGCGTCGCGACGCGATCGCTGAGTTTTTTAAGTACTATTCAGCACCAATTTAGATAGTCACTACCATCTACCTGCGATTGATTGTGGAAGCTCACCCTAAAATTCCCGGAACATTAATGTAACTAGCAATACCACTGAATTGATTTTGTTTTTTGGCGATCGCTCTCTGTACCAATCCATTGCTGCACGTTGACAGTCGCATCTATTTTGGCTTCTAAATCTGTCAACGTTTGAGGCGCATCCGGTGAGGCTAGGTAATGATGTACCGTTTTAAACCTACGACCCATTTGGAAAGAAGTAATCGCCGAAGGAGCGTCCGTAGAGCCGCCTTCATATCGATCTTGCAAGTTGAAGTATTGCATCCGCTGAAATTCCAGCATTAGTTGTCTAGCCTTCAGGGGGCTGATTCGAGTAGTTTTAATTCCCTTAACTTTGACGAACTGATTCCCTTCATAAATAACTCTGCCATCAGCGTAGATAGTTAGCTTGTACATTGGGCAGAACCCAAAACAAGCGGTTCGCTCTAGAGTAACCACAGATTGCCGAACTCCACGGCGAGGTTGCGAGAAGAGTTGAGCTGACAAAGTTGAATCGTCAGCTATTAAGAACGGAGACATAGCAGCAGACGTAGCTAAAGCATTGGGGCTTAAGGCTAGCAGCAAACCCAGACTCAAAAACATTGGGAATCGCATTACAGTTCCTCCATTAAAGCGATCGCTACTGATTAAGAATCCGTTTCGCGCTTGCACGTTCCGCCCGATAGGCTGCTCTAAATGGATAAATTTGGTAACGAGATTGTGGCCAGCTAATGAAGCGATCGCCCAGCAAGGGCATAGTTCAACCTACTCGCTTTACTTCAGCTCTTGCTATAAGTAACTAAGTAACCAGGAAGCATCTGCGATCGGCGATGTTTGCTAGCAATTAAGGCGAGGGGAGTAGCAGAGGATGGCAGCCAACATCAAAGTCGCTTTGGTGCATGACTACCTGCGTGAGTATGGAGATGCAGAGCGGTTGCTCCAGGTTATCCATCGTCTTTATCCAGACGCACCACTTTACACGGCTTTTGTGGACTATCAGCAATTAGGCACTGAGGCAAAACGCTTTGCAGGCTGGGATATGCGGACCACATTTGCCCAAAAGCTACCTGGCATTGCTCATCCTCATCGCTGGAGGGGCTTGCTTCCCTACCTCTGGGAAAACATAGACCTATCTGAATTTGATTTAGTGATTTCTTCGTCTGGTGATTTCGTGAGTAAATCAGTCTTGACCAGAGCTGAAACACTACACGTTAGTTATTGCCACACACCGCCTCGCCATCTATGGGAACGCTTGCGATCGCACCCCCAATCTCTCCACTGGTATGACACTTGGTTGGATACTCGCTTGCGGCAATATGACTTTTATGCATCACAAAGAGTCGATCGCTACATCACCAACTCCCACACTGCCGCTCGCCGCATTAGTAAGTTCTATAACCGTCCAGCAGAGGTGATTCCACCCCCGATTAAAGTACATGGCGAAGGTCAGGCAGGCGATCGCTACTACCTCTATGCCGGCAAGCTAACTCGTCAAATGCAAGTAGAGCTGGTAGTTAGAGCTTGCACGCAGCTAGATCGCCCCCTGTGGATTGTAGGCACAGGCCATGATGCGGAATATTTAGACTCACTCCGTAGTCTGGCTGGCCCTGAGGTGAAATTTTTAGGAGAAGCTCCCGAAGAGGCTTTGCCCAGCCTCTATGCAGAAGCCAAAGCTTTAGTTTTTCCTTGTAGCAGTGCTGACTTTAGCCGAGAAGCCGTTGAAGCCATGGGACATGGTATCCCTGTCATTGCGTCCCAGCAAAGTGGACTGCGAGAAGTGGTGTTAGATTACCGAACTGGAATACTCTTTCCTCAACCCACAGTCGAAAGCTTGGTGGATGCACTCAATGAGTTTGAAGGACTCCGGTTCTCCTCCGTTGCCTGTATTGAGCGGGCTGAAGAATTTGCCGAATCTGTTTTTGTGGACAGGTTGCAATGGTTTATCGCTCAAGCCCTCGATGCCCACCATGCGATCGGAGTCGAGCCAGAACGCGATTCCTTTGCGTAGCGAAATTTTTTGATTTAGCGATCGCTAAACAGTTTCTGTCTCTGTGCCTACGACTTCACGCACCCGGTAGATAGGTCTATTTTGAGATTCATGATAAGTCCGCATCAGCAGTTCTGCGAGCAAACCAAAACTAAATAACTGGATTCCTGCCAGGAACAATACCACCGCCAGAATCAGCAACGGGCGATCGCCAATGCTTCGTCCCAAACCTAACTTCAGAAACGTCAAATAGCTGCCCAGCAGTACACCACCTATCATTGATGCCAGACCAAAGGTGCCGAAGACATGCATTGGGCGAGTCAAAAACTTCTTCATAAAGAAGATGGTAAACAAGTCCATCAGGACTCGTAGGGTCCGACCTAAACCATACTTACTCTGACCAAAGCGCCGCGCATGATGACGCACTGGAATTTCAGTGATCCGTGCCCCTTCAATAAAAGCTAAGGCTGGCAAGAAACGGTGTAGTTCTCCGTAGAGATTCATGTCTGCAACGAGTTCCGCTCGATAGGCTTTAAGCGAGCAGCCGTAGTCGTGCAGTTTCACTCCAGTTACATTGCCAATCAGCCAGTTAGCAATTTTGGAAGGCAGGAGTCTAGTCAAAGCCGCGTCTTGCCTTGCTTTGCGCCAGCCACTTACCAAGTCATATCCTTCATCTAAACGAGCCAGCAAGTGAGGAATATCGGCTGGATCGTTCTGCAAATCGCCATCCAATGTAATCAGCACCTTACCAGTAGCATGCTTGAAGCCAGCTGACATCGCTGCTGTTTGCCCATAGTTACGTCGCAGGATGACAGCCCGCAAATCAGTCCGAGCCTGGGCTAGGTGCTTGAGCAAATCAGTCGAGCCATCACTGGAGCCATCATCCACGCACACAATTTCATAACTAATCTGGCTCTCAGTGACAGCCGTGGCGATCGCTTCGATTAGGTGAGGGAGACTCTGGACTTCATTGTAAATCGGCACGATGACGGACACTTGAGGTGTCGGATTAGAGAAGGCAGGATTCGAAGCTTGAGAGCGGGTGCTAAGTAAGTTGCTCATTGTGGTAATTACTAATCCTCTTGACTCTTCAAGATACCTAAAGATGGCTTGCGGCAATGCTATCAGTATCCCGGCATTAACTGATTGGCTGTTAGCTTATTCACTACAGTCTCACAAACTTCTCAGAACGGCTAACTGAGTTAAAGAGTTAATAAAGTCATTGTGAAACTATAGAACCAATTTAATATGTTCGAATAAGATGTTTGCTTAGTTTAGTGTAAACAAGCGACTAAAACAAGCAAGAAATTATTAAACAAAATCCGGCCAGAACATATATTGATTCGTAAATCGCATCAATCAATACAAAAACCAGAATAATAACTACTATTCTCTTGCAATCTTTAACGCCAAGACAGGAAGTTTTTTTATATCTGAGCATGGATTAAGTTTTGAAATTCAGTTAATTGATAAGCACTCCTCATTAATGCGATGAAGCTACAATTTATTTCAAGTAAACTGCACGAAGGAGAAGACAGTCAATGCAATCAACTACATTTACTTTTTAATTGACATATTCTGCTTTCAAGCTTGATAGGCAAAAGAATCACGAAAGACTAATACTCTCTTAAGCAGCCACTCGTTATGACGTTCTCCAAATGGTTTTCATCATTCACTTGGTTTAAGGCTTTAATTATTCTAACTTTGAGCTTGAGTATTATTTTTCGGTTTATTAAACTTGATCAGAAGGTTTACACTGTTGATGAAGTGCGGGGTATTCTTCGAATCGAAGGTTATACTAGCCAAGAATTTACTGACCAAGTTTACAACGGCAAGATTATTAGCAATCAGGAAATCCAACGATATCAATATCCTAGTTTAGAAAAAAGCTTTTCTGATACTGTCAAGGCTTTGGCGGGTAATCCAGAGCATCCTCCTCTGTACTACTTAATTAGCCGATTTTGGATAGATTGGTTAGATCATCCTGTTGGTGCTAGAGTTTTGTCTGCTCTCGTCAGTCTCTTTATATTTCCTGCTTTGTACTGGCTTTGTATAGAGTTATTCGAGAGTCCTTTATCGGGTTGGATTGCGATCGCCCTTGTTGCAGTTTCTCCTTTTTATTTAATGCTGGCTCAAGAGGCACGTCAGTATAGTTTATGGACGGTTTTTATTCTAATATCTAGTGCCTCACTGCTTCGGGGACTACGTACTTTATCGAGAAATAGTTGGATAATTTACACAGCAGCGATCGCATTAGGGCTTTATACCCATTTATTTTTTGTTTTTGTATTATTAACCCACGGATTATACGTTTTACTGACTGAAAAACTCAAAAGCAAACCTACAATATTCTACTTAATTGCTTCTTTCTGTGGCTGTATTACTTTTACTCCTTGGATTTGGGTGATTTTAAGTAGCTCTAGTCGGGTGAAAACTACGACTAGTTGGGTAGCTTCTTTCAAGATTGGTTTATTTAAACGCTTTACTTATTGGCAAGCTAACTTAAGTAGTATTTTTTCGGATTTCAACGATCCTAAAATTAATCAACTTGTTTCTTTTGCTGTTCTGGTTCTAGTTTTATATGCCATTTATTTTCTTTGCCGCCATGCTCCCAAGAAAGTTTGGCTATTTGTCTTACTACTAATTGGTAGTACAGCTTTAGCCCAAATAATTCCTGACTTGATTTGGGGAGGGAGGCGATCGATTCTCTCTCGGTATTTAGTACCTTCTTATTTAGGTGTCCATCTAGCGGTTGCTTACTTATTCACTCAACAACTTTTTAGGGTCCAGGTAAAAGTAAGCCAGCAACGACTATGGCGCTCTATTTTTGCGGTTTTACTCTCTGTTGGCATCATGTCTTGTGCCGCTAGCGCTCAGGCCAAAGACTGGTGGAAGGGTTCTAGCTCAATCAACTTACAAGTGGCACCACTAATCAATCAAGCGCCTCAACCCCTGATTATTAGCGATAGCAACCTTACTTTTGTATTGCCCTTAAGCTATCTTTTAAAGCCTGAAACTCAATTTCAACTATTTGAGAGGTCAAGACTAGAAGAGCAAAATTTTCAGACTGAGCTAAAAAACTCAGTCCAGAAATTTAAATATGTTTTTCTATACTCTCCTTCAAAACAATTGCTTCAGTTGCTAGAGCAAATGAACCAGCCAAGCGATTACAAAACTACAGTTGTAGTAGGACAGTCGCAATGGTTTCAGGATCGCAATTATCTTTACCGCATCCAACTCAACTCTGCGGTTGATAACTAGCCATTACACGGCCTGCACCTCGTAATTGTCGATAATAAGTTTGGCTCACAATATCTCCTTGCTCAGACAGGCGATCGATGCCAATACCATTTCGGCCCTGCTCTTTACCTGAGCTATGGATGTAGGAATGATCCCCAACATATAAGCCCACATGAGTTGCCTTGGCAGGAGAGCCAAAGAAAACTAAATCTCCTGGCTGCAACTCTTCGATCGCCACAGGCTGAATAAATGCTTCTTGCTGATAAGCGTCTCTTGGTAGCTGGATACCCACAGAGGTGAAAGCCGCCTGCATTAATCCAGAGCAATCATAATTCGGTCCCACAGTGCCACCCCAGAGATAATAGTTTGCTTGCTGCATCGCTGCATAGGTAAAGGCAATCGCCTCTGGTAGTCGAGTTTGAATTTCTGCTGCGCTCAAAGCGATCGCTTGATACGCTGTGGCTGCAATTGCCAGTTCCGCAACATCTTCAACTCGCAGCCAGCCGGGGTAGTCGTCCTCGCACAAGCGCACTGGGATAGCTGTCGCACCATTAGAGCTTGTTGCCGTTGGAATCGATAGGATCTGTAAATGCCTGCCTTTGGCCGCTTGGGTGGCTAAGCGATCGCTTTCTGGTCCGTCGTAAAGGTTTAAGTGAGCTTGGCACTGATACTCTACTGGCTGAGAGGAGCTAGCCTCGAAAGCTGCTTGTAAATCGGTGAGAGAAACCATGAATCAAAAATTGGGAGAGAAGCACTTAGTAGTAATCACTTAGTTTTATGCATAATCGGGTCTGAAACCAGAGGCCGCGAAAAACTGCTGATTCGAGCCGCTACCCAGAGTCAGTCGGACTGGTATAAGTGATACTGCTAGAGCAATCTCAAATGGGTTGTTAGAGGCACACTCCACCAACCTGATAAATCCTTTAGGACTGCTATATCCTATTCCTCTATTAAGTTACCCATCGAGTCACAATGGCATTTTTCCGTAAAGACGAACAACTTGAAACCCTGGGCGATCGCGTCCTAGAAACGACTTGGGCCGAGTTTCCCGGATTGGCTCGCAACCAAATCGCGCTTACCTGGGTAGTTTATGATCCCCCAGTCTCCGTCAATACTGGAGGTGCCTTGAGTCCAGATGCCTTCTGGAACCATGCCGTGAGAGGGTTTAGCTATCGAGGAGTGGAGCGAATCTATCCAGCGAGTGTAGTGAAATTGTTCTACTTGGTGGCAATGCATGAATGGCTAGAAAAAGGCATGATTCAGCCGTCAGCCGAGTTAGAGCGAGCCGCCCGCGACATGATTGTGGATTCTAGCAATGATGCCACTAGCTTGGTAGTTGATGTTTTGACTGGCACAACTAGTGGCCCAGAACTACCCCTTGGCCCTTTCGAAACCTGGAAACAGCAGCGCAATCTAGTCAACCGCTATTTTCAATCGTTGGGTTGGCCAGAACTAGAAACCATCAATCTCAACCAGAAAACTTGGTGTGATGGTGCCTATGGCCGCGAGCGGGCGTTTTTAGGAGAACTGATGGAAAACCGCAATATGCTGACGACAGAAGCATCAGCTCGTCTGGTACACAGCATTGTGGGGGGGGTAGCGGTGTCATCCGAGCGATCGCAAGCCATGATGGCCTTAATGAAGCGCAGCCTCGACCCGAACGACCTAGCGGCTGATCCAGAAAATCAAGTTACTGGCTTCTTAGGCGGAGGTTTACCTCAGGCAGCCCAGGTTTGGTCAAAAGCAGGTTTAACCAGTCAAGTGCGGCATGACGCTGCTTATGTTGAGCTTGCTGGGAAGCGGCCTTATCTTCTAGTTGTTTTTACGGAAGGCAAAGCCCATAGCCAGAACGAAGCGATTCTGCCATTTGTGTCGCAGCAAGTTGCCGCTGCAATCGCTTCTATCGCGGCTGACAGTGCTTAAGATTATCCCCTAGAAGTTGCTGGATGCTGGTAAAACTGGCTACAAGCCAGTAATCCTCTCAAAACAAATTAAAACAGAATCTATGTCTTAGGAAGTGGCAAAATTGTTCAAAATTCCCTAAATTAGCGGTATGGCGGTCAATTTGCCGATACATTTACCTATAGCGAAAGATAACGAGAGCTAGCTAAAGCTTTAGGTTGGCCTAAGTTTTAGTTCAAGATACATTGAGGAGTGCTTGTGAATATGACTTTTTTTAGACGCGTTTCTTCCCTACTCAGCCTCAGCGCTCTATTGGTGATTTGTGGTACCTTGTCAGCTCAAGCCGAAACCACTACCTCCCTTGAGGCAACTTTAGCAACGCCGTCTGCTCAGCCAGAAGTAGCGACCCAGCCTGATACGGCTGACACGACAGTTACTGCGACGCAAGTTTCTGAGTCTGCCAATACTTATTCTTTCAGCGCCACTGCGCCGACGTTGTTTGCCAACCACACGGAGTCTACTAGTTCTGCTGCCGCTCAAGTAGAAGCTGCTGCTCCATTGGCAGCGACAGAAGCACTACCAGAAGCATCCGCAGAAATGTCTACGGAGATGTCTCCAGAGATGTCTGTAGAGACGGCTAAGACAGCCCCCGTTCCTGGAACCACTGTTACTTCTGCTCAAGTTTTGAACGAGCAACCAGCGATCGCTCCTACCACGGATGAAGCGGCAGTGCCTACCGCCGAAGCAGAAGCACCAAAAATTGCTCAATCTGTTGAGCCTGGTCGTGGCACTCGTTCTGGTTCTAGCTACGTCGGTGTCGGTCTTAACGTGGGCATTACTGGAGATACCGCTCTGGGCGATACGAATTTCACAGTCCTCAGCAAAATTGGTTTAACCAGAACCATTTCGGTCAGACCTTCCGTGATGATCGGGGATGATGCAGATATCTTGATCCCAGTCACACTAGACTTCCCCAGCTACACCGCTGATGAGATTGGCATCTCAGCCGCTCCTTATGTAGGTGCAGGTGTCGCGATTACAACTGGAGATAGTGATGTAGTCAGACTGTTGCTGACTGGCGGTGTTGATGTGCCTCTCACCCCACAATTCACTGCAACTGCTGCTGTCAATGCTGCCGTGTTTGATGATACGGATATTGGTCTGCTACTAGGCGTTGGCTATAACTTCACTTCTCGCTAAGGTCTTGCTCGCTGAGTGAGCCTAAGTTAATTGAACCCCCTGAAGCTGTGGTTAGCTGGCAGGGGGTTCCGTTTTAGGTGCTTGATTTTCTTTCAGGTTGAGGGCGATCGCTTGACTCTCCCTTTCTCTAAGGCTCCCTTATTCAGGCTTCACTTTGCTGATATTGGCTAACGTGCCATCATCTTTGACACTCCAGACATCGTAGCTACCGATGACATCCCCGTTTTCGTCAATATCCACGTTGCCGCTAGCACCCTGGTAGTTAATATCTTGACCAGTACGCAGTAGCTTCAACCCTTCACAAACATCCGAAACTTCTGTGCCGGGCGCATTAGCTACATCCCGCAACTTGCTCTGCACCCCTTCCCCCGTATTTGCCTTGGCTGCCTCCGCCGCTAGCATCAACAGCACTGCCGCATCCCAAGAGTGCGGTACGTAGGCGCTGACGGATTGTCCTTTCTTTTCTTGCCAAAGCTTAGCTAATGCGTCCAGAGACTTGCCATCAGCTCCGGGCACTGTCCCGATCGCGTTGGTAATGATGAATTTGCCGTCACTCGTTTTGCCTACCTGTTTCGGAAATTCATCGCTCTTGACGCCGTCGGTCAACATAACCTGGACTCCTTCCGTCAAGCCTTGCTCATAGGCAGATTTCAGCAGTAGGCTCCCTGTCTCGGCGTAAAGCACAGCCACGACCGCATCGGGTTTACCGCCAAAAGCAGCGGCGGCTTCCGTTTCAAAGGTGGTGGCTTTAGGGTCGTAACGGGTGGGTTTGGCTTCATTGACTACGGTGCCACCTTGTTTCTTAAAGGCTTCCACAAATTCTTTTTCAAACCCAACGCCGTAGTCGTTGTTAATCACGACCGTTGAAACTCGCTTGAAGCCGCGATCGCTCGCCAACTTCGCCAAAGCTCTGGCTTGATAGGTATCGGGGGGTGCGGTTCGAGCCCAATACCCTTGAAAGTCACCTTTTTTCGCCCGTTCTGTAAACACAGGGCTCGTACTTCCCGGTGAAATCAGCATCACCTTGTTGCGAGCCGCTACATCCACAGCGGCACTAGAAACGCTACTAGCAAACGAGCCGACTACACCAGCAACTTTATCTGCTTCAGCCAGTTTGGTCATCCCTTCAGCACCTGCGGTGGGATCAGTCTGATCATCCTCTGCTACCAGCGTCACAGGTTCACCATTCACGCCCCCACATTGGTTGGCTTGGTCCACGGCCAAGGGCACAGAAGCTAGCATGGCCTGGCCGATCGGCGCTAAGTCCCCTGTAGCGGGCAGCAAAGAACCAATTTTCAAGCCCTTAGCATTAGCAGTAGAGGCTGCGGGAGTCGAACCCGTCGAGCTCGTCTGGCCTTGGTTGCCTTGATTGGTGTTGGTAGCATCTTGGCAGGCAGTCGCGAGTAAACCTGTAATTAAAGTTGTGATGGCTAAAGTGATTGCTAGGCGAGGCCTCAGACCACTTGCTGAAGCAAAATTTTTCATTTGGACCTAGTACTCTTCTATGGTGCAAATGAATCATGACTGAATTGCTGGGGAAACTCAAGTTTGTTGCGAGCAGAGCGCTACAAACAAAAAAGACCCAGATAGTCCTGAGCCTCAGTCTTGAATGTTCTTTTTGAACGGAGAGGGAGGGATTCGAACCCTCGGTACGGTCTTACGATTCGTACAACAGATTAGCAATCTGCCGCTTTCGACCACTCAGCCACCTCTCCAGGGTGACGGTAAACTATCATAGCAGACTTTTCTCAGAATGAACACAGCAACCTATAACTTTCGGTAGATAGTTTGCTGGCTCTGCGGCAAGCCGTAGCCATGAAGCTCAATCATTCTACCGTACTGTTGGAATTATTTGACTATTTTTTTGCAGAGAATGTCTAAAAAGTTCATTCTGGTCAGTTACCGGGCATCTGCCAGCAAAACTGGTTGTTGTTGACCTCACTGCAACTCATGCCGAAGCTAAATGTCTATCGCTCATTGTTCAGAGTGATACAGTTTGGATTTGCTTGGGTGGCTATGCTGCTAAACGCCAGCGATCGCGCCTTCTATTCCTCAACTCATAATTAGAGTTGACCATGACCTAGCAAATTTAAGCAGTCTAGCGCTAGCCCACTGCATCTTCCAGCACGACTTTTCAGTTGCTAATAAACATATTTGGCTGCTCAAAAATTAATGTTTTCTTTATTTATCTAAATTCTACTGAGATTATCTCTCGGCTAGCACGGATGGGCTATATTGCACCAATAAATCCTGTGTAGGCACAACTCGTTTTCATGGTTAACCAGCTAAAGGTTCGATTATGGCGTGATCCCCGCTGAACTTACTAACTGTAATTCGCTAATATGTTGCTTGGATTTAATACGTAATGGTAAAGGCGATCGCTTTTTTAGATAACAGCAATAAAATTTAGATTCAAAATTAATTGAATTTCCATCGCAGCCAGCAATTTCACTTTTTTTGAAAAAAATGAATTAACGTAGTATACTATCGAGCAAACTTAATAAACCTTCTGGTACCGCAATGCTGAATCACTCAATCAGTGATTCCAAGATCTGAGATAGCTCTGTGCTCAATTTGTAGTTTTTATAGGCTACATCAGGTTTTCAAGCAAGAAGTTCATTGAAGTTTAGCGAACGGGAGAGGTTCCATGCACAAGACAAAACGTGGTTCTCCGGAGCTGTTTTTATAGGAATATCCTCAGTTAGTCTTTCGATTCTATTTGCTATCAAAAGCCTGGATTTAGCAAGATATATCCTCTGACTGATGCCTTCAGCAGCCGCTAATCCTAGTATTTGAATCGTAAGAGCAAAAGCAATTTTTGAGAGCCATTTCGCTCAGTTTTTTATTAACTTTAGGTATAAGCTTAAAGCCATGTTTTCTCTGAAAAATCAGCATGTCGCCCTGATTTCCGTCCACGGCGACCCTGCAATCGAGATTGGCAAAGAAGAGGCTGGGGGACAAAACGTTTACGTACGGCAAGTGGGTGAAGCACTAGCCCGCCAAGGGTGGCAGGTAGATATGTTTACCCGCCAGAGCAGCGCCGACCAACCCGCTATTGTGGAGCATGCTCCTAACTGCCGCACCATTCGTTTAGTTGCAGGCCCTGAGGATTTTGTACCTCGGGATGAGATCTTCGAGTTTCTGCCAGAATTTTTGCAAAAGTTTCTTGATTTTCAGGCAGAGTCTGGGATTGAGTATCCGGTTGTTCACACCAACTACTGGATGTCTTCCTGGGTGGGAATGGAGCTAAAAAAACGCAAAAAAATTCAACAAGTGCATACATACCACTCCCTAGGAGCGGTGAAGTACAAGTCAATTTCTACAATTCCTCTGATTGCTAGCACTCGTCTGGCAACGGAGAAAACTTGTTTGGAAACGGCTGAGCGTATTGTGGCAACTAGCCCTCAAGAGCGAGAGCACATGCGATCGCTGGTTTCCACTCGCGGCAAAATTGACATTATTCCTTGTGGTACTGATATTCAGCGGTTTGGCTCGTTCTCACAATTAGAAGCACGGGAAAAGCTGGGCCTTAATCCTGAAGATAAGGTGGTGTTTTATGTGGGACGATTTGACCCTCGCAAAGGCATTGAAACCTTAGTACGGGCGGTAGGTCGCTCGAAGTTTCGCGATCAAGCGAACCTGAAGTTGGTGATTGGTGGCGGTAGTCGTCCGGGACAAAGCGATGGCATGGAGCGCGATCGCATTGAGGGGATTGTCAAGGAGCTAGGTCTGAGCGACATGACTATTTTCCCTGGTCGTCTGGGTGACGACACGTTACCCGCCTTCTACGCTGCGGCGGATGTGTGTGTGGTGCCTAGCCATTACGAACCGTTCGGTCTGGTAGCGATTGAGGCAATGGCCAGCGGTACGCCTGTGGTTGCGAGTGATGTGGGTGGTTTGCAGTTTACGGTAGTCCCGGAAGAGACGGGCCTACTGGCACCTGCTCAAGATGATGCTGCCTTTGCTGAGGCGATCGATCGGATCTTGAGTGATGCAACTTGGCGCAATCAGCTAGGGGTTGCGGCGAGACATCGGGTAGAAACTTACTTCAGTTGGGAAGGTGTAGCCTCACAGTTAAGTGAGCTGTACCAGAAGCTGATGAGCCAACCTGCTGCTGAGAAGGAGTTGCAAAAGGTAGGAGCATAACCCGCAAATTCTTGAGGTGATAAGTCACTCAAACCTGATGGCTGTGCTTTGGTGCAGTTGTCAGGTTTTTTATTGACTCTCTGTACGAGCTACTTGCCAAAATTGCTACTGAAGACACTGAACTCGAAGCGTTGTTAGGCTGGGTCTGGTTTCCATCAACCTAGATTTAGGTTCAGTTAATTGTGATGAACTTGCAACAAGCAGAGCTGTATCAGCGGATTCAAGCCTTTTCACTTGACAACCCCCATGACTCACTCTCTTTTAGCAAACGCTTAGCTCGTGAGAATGATTGGATTCTGGACTATACCCACCGAGTCATTCAGGAATACAAAAAGTTGGCATTTCTGGCAGTGGTGGCAGGGCATCCAGTCAGCCCTTCACAACAGGTAGACCAAGCTTGGCATCTCCACTTGGCCTACACTCGCTCTTACTGGGAAGAATTTTGTCCCAAGGTTTTAGGCACCCCACTACACCATGAACCGACTAGGGGTGGTAGGGCAGAGCAAGCAAAGTTTGATGACTGGTACAACCAAACGCTGAAGAGTTATGCAGATTGGTTTGGTGAACAGCCACCTGTAGATATTTGGCCTCCAGCCCATCTTCGCTTTGCTCAAGATGCAGAGTTTATTAGAGTTGATCCACAGCAGTATTGGGTTTTGCCTAAACTACGACTGCCTAAGCCCGCGATCGCACTTCCGGCATTGCTTCTGGCCCTGGCGGTTGTCGGTTGCACACCACTGATGGCGTTGGAACTGGAGAATCCGCTTAATTTCAGAGGGCCAGAGTTTTTAGAATTCTATGTGCTGTTGGCAGTGCCAGTGATAGGGCTGGCTAGTTTATTACGCTGGCTGCTGCGCTATCCCAGTCAAGGTGTCGTTGCATCTAGTGATCTCGACTTGTACGAAACTGCATTTTTAGCAGGAGGACGACAGCAAGCTATCGATACTGCCATTGTTCGCTTAGCACAGCAGCAATACTTACAACCCAAATCTCGGATGCAAGCAGTATCCATCACTCAGCCTTTGCCTAGTGGGAGTCATCCTCTAGAACGGGCAGTTGAAACAGCAGTTAAGGTAAACGGAAGCGTACACCACATTAGGGGAGCCGTAACCGATGTTGCTGAAGCCATTAGCGATCGCTTGCGAGAGAAAGGATTGTTATTGCCTTATTGGCGAGCATTTCTAGGCCAATGGGTTCCAGCTTTGTTAGTTGTTGCTTTGCTCCTATTAGGGATTAGCAAAGTTAGTGTTGGTCTTGAGCGTCATAGGCCCGTAGGATTTTTGATGATTCTTTGCCTTTTCACAGGCTTTGCAGCAATTCGCTGCCTGATTCCGATGAGGTTGAGTCGCTATGGTCAGAAAATTTTGCAGAACTTATTGCAGGAGAAGGCCAGTTTGAAGCAAGCAGTTTTGAATGGCACAGTGGAGCATAGTCCAGTAGGGTTGGCATTTGCTCTCTTTGGAACTGCATCTTTGTCAGGCAAATCTTTCGCGGATTTACGCTTTGCTCTGGGGCATTCAATCAGTTCTCGTAGCAGTGGTTTTGATGGTGGGGGTGGTTGCGGTAGCAGTGGTTGCGGTAGTAGTGGTTGTGGAGGTGGTTGTGGAGGCTGTGGCGGTTAAGAAAAGGGTGTAGACTTCAACTCTCTGGAAACAGCCTTGGGGGATTCTCCCCCAACCCCTCGATTGAGGGACGGCTGCGTCCCCCAAACCCCCTCCAGAGCGCATGGTGAATATGTCGCCTCGAATTGTCAGGAGGTTGTGGGCTTGGTTTGGTTGTTATGGCTACTGGTCTGTTTTATTAGTCGATGATTTCGGATTCTGGGTCTGAGGCTATGTCGGGATCGGGTTGTTGTAGGGTTTCTTTCACCATTTGTTGGATTTCCGATCGCACTTGTTCGTAAGCTTCGGCGGCGCACCAGGGTCGTAGGTACAAGACGGTGGTGGTGGGGGAGACGGAGTGGACGTGGCAGGTGGGTTTGGGGTCGTTGAGGACGAGGGGATGGGGGAGGACTAGGGCCAGCAGCATGGTGATGGTGGAGTCGATGGAGCGATCGCCGATGTCAATTTCTAGATCGACCCGGCGGGTGCCCAAGGTGGTCATGTTTTTCAGGGTGCCGCTGAATAGGTTGCTGTTGGGAACGGTAATTTTGACGTTGTCGCGTGTGACCAGGGTGGTGTAGAACAGGCCGATACTATCCACGACGCCGAATACGCCTGCGCCTTCTACATAGTCGCCGACTTCAAAGGGACGGAAGGTGATGAGCATGATGCCTGCCGCGAAGTGGGACAAGGTGTTTTGCAGCGCTAAGCCGATCGCCAAACCTGCGGCACCCACCACAGTGACTAGGGTGGCGGTGGGAATTGCTAGAGCGGTTAAAGCAGCGCTGATGCCTACGACTAACGTGATAATTTCGGAGGCTTGCACCAAAAATTTGCGAATGGTGGGTTCGGTGCGGTTGAGGGTCCGACGCATCACCCGTCCCACCAAACCGATCGCCAAACGAGTCAGGACCAAAATGCCAATGGCCCCAAAGACTCTCGGTACGATGTCAAAAGCCAATTCAATCAGGTTTTGGGCAACCTGCGGCGTGACGGCAGCTAGCAAAACGGTCATAGGCAATGTCGAGAATGTCATGCGGATCTAACGCTCCAAAGTTTAGCGTTTTAGGGGTCTAACTAGATGCGGTCACATGGGTAGGAAGTGATGGGATCAGGCGATCGCTTCTAGACTCAGTTCGTCACTTCCGACACCGCGATTCGTCAAGAATTTTGAATAATCTATTTCGCAAAACGGAATTTAGCGATTCACTAAACACAAAAATTAGTTTCTATGCCAAGCAAGACGCAGCCGAAGATGGTACTACCACGGGAGGCTTACCAGGCGTTGCCTCCAGAGGAACGTTATACACCTGTGGTGCCCAATGAATCCGAGATGCCTGAGTTGACACCCAAGTCGTTACTGGTGGGGGTGGCGGTAGGGATTCTTTTTGGTGCGGCGAATGCTTATCTGGGATTGAAGGTAGGGCTGACGGTTTCGGCTTCAATTCCAGCGGCGGTGATCGGGGTAGCAGTGTTTCGGGCGTTGCGGCAAGGCAGTTTGCTCGAAACCAATATGGTTCAAACCATTGGCTCAACCGGAGAATCTTTAGCGGCTGGGGTAATTTTCACCTTGCCCGTGTTGTATCTTTGGGGCGAAACACCAGGTTTCTGGCCGATTTTTCCGCTGTCGCTTTCGGGCGGGCTGCTGGGCGTGCTGTTTATGATCCCGCTGCGGCGATTTCTGATCGTGCAGGAACATGGACGACTCACCTACCCCGAAGGAACTGCTTGCGCCGAAATTTTAGTGGCATCGCAGGCGGGAGGGCCACAAGCCAAGCTGTTATTCAGTGGTCTAGGTGTCGGTGCCTTGTACTCGGCTCTAGAGCGGTTCGGGCGGCTCTGGCCTGCGGAACCGGATGTGGCGATCGCCCAAGCGGGCTTTCGGACTTCGATTGGGGCGAGTGTCACGCCAGAATTGCTAGGGGTGGGTTACATCATCGGCCCTGCGATCGCGGCGGTGATTTTGGCAGGAGGGGCGATCGGTTGGCTGGTAATCATGCCCTTGATCTACTTGTTTGGTAGTGGCGTACCGACACCCATTCCACCGGAAACCGTGGCTCGCATTGCCGATATGGATAGCTTCAGCATTTGGAGCCGCTACATTCGCTATATCGGCGCAGGGGCGGTGGCCTTTGGCGGCTTGTTTAGCTTAGTCAAATCTGCCCCGACGCTATGGGAATCGGTGCGATTAACCGCGATCGCTCTCAAGCAACGCAGTACTCAGCAAGCTGAGCGGACAGATCGTGATCTGCCCTTGTCCCTAGTGGCAGCCAGCTTAATTGTGATTGGCTTGCTCGTGGCGTTTTTACCGTTGCGAACCGGAGGAGCGGGCCCGCTAGGACTATTAGCAGGTTTAGCGGTAGTCGTGTTTTCCTTCTTTTTCGTCACGGTCTCCTCGCGGATTGTTGGCATCATCGGCAGTTCTTCTAACCCAATTTCGGGAATGACGATTGTGACAGTGCTGATTTGTGCGCTGTTGTTTGGCTCAGCCTATAGTCTCCAAGAAGCTAAAGTCGCTGTGCTCACCATCGGCGCTTTAGTTTGTATTGCGGCGGCTAATGCGGGGGATACTTCTCAAGATTTGAAAACTGGGTTTTTGATCGGAGCCAGCCCCCGGAATCAACAAATTGGCGAAATTGTTGGGGTCGCTACCACTGGATTGGTGATGAGTGCAGTATTGGAGCTGTTCCGGGCTGATATTGTCTCTGGAGCCTTCAAAGCACCCCAAGCCAACTTGATTCGACTTGTGATCGATGGCGTTTTGGGTGGCAACTTACCGTGGGGCTTGGTGTTAGTTGGTGCAGCTTTAGCCGCTTGTGTGGAAATGATGCGCTTGCCCACGCTCGCGTTTGCGGTGGGGCTGTATCTACCAATTCACCTTTCAGTTCCGATTATGGTGGGTGGTTTAATTCGACTGGCGGTAGAAGCTTGGTCTCCGCCTCGGAGCTTAGAGCGCCGCCGAGAAGCAGGGGTTTTGTACGCATCAGGACTGATTGCGGGAGCGGCTTTGCTGGGTGTCGTTGGAGCCGCGATCGCTTTCTTCAACCTACCATTCGCTCAGGCAGAACCTTCAAGTCCAACGAAATGGCAAGGAGCTGCGATCGCCTTTACTCTCCTGAGCGCCAGTCTCCTTTGGGTTATCTCCCGCTCTCCACGACGACGGAAGTAACAGCAGCGCAGGATACGTCGTCCGAACTACCTGAATTCCCTCGCAAGGCTCAGGGGACTTGCTGTTGATTTTGTTGCAATGGGGATAGGTGCAATTTTAATAAATCCTGACTTTACGGACCGCTGATTTTACAGACCAAACCATTTTTTAACCTGTTTTAGGAGAACCGCCCTGGTTTCAGGGAGGCACTTATGGCACAAATCACAGAATGTCCCAATTGCGGCAAGAAAGGACTCGTGCAACGCGGTAACGACGTGTTCCAATGCCTGTCTTGTAACTTTAGTCGCGACCTCTCTGAAGCAGAGCGTGGCAATGATATTTCTTGGGTTCTCATCGTTGGGCTAGGGGTGGCTGTGTTGTTGAAGGTATTGCAAGTATTTGATTCGTCTCAGACTCCCAACTACAACAGCCCTAACTCTAGAGCTGCGATCGCTCCTCAAGTGCTGGTTTCTAAAGTTGTAACTTCTTCTGACTTTATTACGTAGTTGTTGCATTCGGTTCATGCGCCTGTTGAAGACTGCCAGAGGGTCTTAAGATAAGAGGGGCAAATCTTGGCCTCTACGGAGGTCATTGCTTTCCGTGTGAATTCCGCCGTAGATGAGTTATGCAAGATCAACTCTGGTTTGAACCGCTAGTTTGGACAGACTACCGACTGGCCCTTCTGTTTGCTGTCCTCTTTCCTTTAATTCTGCTGATTTGGGCTTTCGTGCAAAAAAATGAAACCATTCAGCATCTGTTAACCATTTACTGGCGGGTTTCGAGCTTGCTAGCCGTCACGGTCTACTTGATGATTGCAGCAGTGCCCCTCAGTTTTATCTCAGGGCTCATGGCGCGGGTACTCATTCCCATTGCACTGTGGTTTTGGGTTGACCTCAACGAAGAGATAAACGATCAATCGCGGACTCCCTTGAAGCTAGCGTTCAATTCTTGGCGTTGGGCTATGACGGTCTATAGCGCTTTAGGAGCTTTAGCCAGCTTGCCTTTCCTGCAATGTGCGATTTCTCAGACAGCCTTAAATACAAGATTTTGTCGAGTTTGGTTTGATCCACCGCTGTTGTTCAAGCAGTATTTTCATGCCAACACCAGCGTCCGCTTTCTTGGCTTTCTGGGAGTGGTAGGTCTACTCGTCTACGTAGCTTGCCTTAGCTATTTCGTCTTGGTGAAGCTGTCCAAGCAAGGCCGCTCTGCCACTCAGCAGTAAAGCTAGCGTTGCTTTATTTGTAAGTTGGTTGTTGCTGACCCGCGCGTAGCAGCAGCCAACCCAGAATGGCTAAAGTCGCTCCCAACGCTAGAAACCCCAAATCCCAAGCCAGTTCATTAGGACCTGATTTGACGTGGTGGATACCTAGAATGTGGTGATCGATGATGCCCTCTACCACATCAAATGTCCCCGCTCCAATGAGCAAAGCTCCCCCAAATACTTTTGACGACCAGGCCAAATTGCCCCGCTCCAAAGCTCGCCACAACACCACTAACCCACTGAGGGTAAAAGCGTAAGTGACGACATGAAACAGTCCGTCGGCTAGGGTATTCAGCTTCAGGCCCGCCACGGTGGTATCGGCATAGCCTGCACTGGTGAGCATATGATGCCACTGCAAGATTTGGTGCAGAACCACGCCATCAAAAAATCCACTAAATCCCAAGCCGAACAAAACTCCAGCGGCAACAACTGATTTGCGATCGCCCTTCTGGCTTGCCCTATCCAATTGGTTTGGGCTATCCAAGGGAGTTTGGGGAGGATTGGCTGTCATGAATATCACTCTAGACTTATGCTGATCGCCATCAGACTAGCCTCAGGAAATTTGCTTGTTAATCAGCATCAAGAGAGATTATTGCTAAACTTGGCCTGCTAAACTCGGCCTTGTTCTTGCCGATAAGCCCGGATTTCAGCCGTAAACTTTTCGCCATATTGCTCTAGCTTGCGGCTACCGACTCCGGAGATTTGGGCGAACTCGGTCAAGGTTTGCGGCTGCTGTTGGGCCATTAGTTTCAAGCTGGAATCGCTGAAAACCACATAGGGTGGAACAGCTTGCTGATCGGCCAATCGTTTCCGCAGCGATCGCAACCGTTGAAACAGGACTTCTACATCAGCTCTGAAGCCATCGGTATCAGTTTCTTCAGCATAGGTAGGAGTGGGAGGTACAGCAATCAAGAGCGATCGCTGCTTCTTCAAGATCTCCCAGCTTTGGGCATTGAGTTTGAGTACCGAGTAGCCGTCGCTGGTTTCTTCAACTAAGCCTTGGTGCAGCAACGCCCGCCCCAAAATTCGCCATGCATCAGCGGTCTTGTCTTTGCCAATGCCGTAGGTGGAGAGTTTGTCGTGATTATTTTGTAAAACCTTTTGATTTTTCGAGCCGCGCAACACATCAATAATGTGGTTCATGCCAAAACGCTCTTGGCAGCGAGCAATGCAAGAGAGAAACTTTTGTGCTTCAATCGTCCAGTCTTCAATCGGTTGTGGGTACAGGCAATGATCACAATTACCACAGTCCCCCGGAAAACCTTCGCCAAAATAGCTGAGTTGAATCGTGCGGCGACAGACAGTGCCTTCGGCATACCCCACGACCTGCCGTAGCTGTTGCCGAGCAATTAACTGGTCTTGCGCATCGTTTTTTTGATCAATCAAATACTCAACAGTTTTGATGTCACCTAGGCCAAAAAACAGCGTGCAGTGAGCAGGTTCCCCATCTCGCCCAGCACGGCCCGATTCCTGGTAGTAACTCTCGATGCTACGCGGCAAGTCGTAGTGAATCACAAACCGCACATCTGGCTTGTTAATGCCCATGCCAAAGGCGATCGTGGCCACCATTACCCGCACATCATCTCGAATAAACCGAGTTTGATTCGTAGCACGAGCTTCGTCGCTCAACCCCGCATGATAAGGCAACGCCTCTACCCCGTCTTGCTGCAACTTGCTGGCCAATTCTTCGACTTTGCGACGACTGAGACAGTAAATAATTCCTGAACCATCGGTTTGTTGAACCTGATGTAGCAACTCCTTGTAAGCTTGCTTTGGGCTGGGTTTGGGCCGTACTTCGTAGTAAAGATTGGGCCGATTGAAGCTGGCGGTGTGAATATAAGGCTCCTGCAGCCACAACTGTTCGATAATGTCTTGCCGCACCCGCTCTGTAGCTGTGGCGGTCAGAGCCATGATGGATACATCTGGATAGCGCTGCCGCAATCGCTGCAACTGCCGATATTCAGGTCGAAAGTCGTGGCCCCAATCGGAAACACAGTGAGCCTCGTCGATGGCAAACCCAGCGATGCCCAAGCGCGATCGCACGTAATCTAAAAACGGCAAGCACCGCTCATTCAACAAGCGCTCTGGAGCCAGATAAAGCAGTTTGATCTCGCCATCTAAAATCGCCACCTCCCGCGATCGCGCCTCCATCGGATGCAAGCTACTGTTGAGGAACGTGGCCCCAATGCCGTTGTCTTGCAATGCCTGCACCTGGTCTTGCATCAAGGCGATCAGCGGCGACACCACCACCGTTAAACCGGGTTTGAGCAGGGCGGGCAATTGAAAGCAGAGGGATTTGCCGCCGCCTGTGGGCATCACAATCAAAGCATCCCGGTTTTCTAAGGCAGACTCCACAATCTCACGCTGGCCCGGACGAAACGTTTCATAGCCGAAGAAATGTTTCAGCGCTTGTTCTAGTGAGGAGAATTGAGTTGGTGTGGCTAGGAGGTTCGCTGACATTGATTCCATCTTGGCTACCCATTGCCTCGCTACCCCGCTGATGGCGATCGCAGGTGCAGAGGAGAGAACTTGGTGAGAACTTGAAGGGGCGATCGCGGGTGAGTGCGGCTCCAGAGACTCTTTAGCTTACCAAAATCTCGGTGGTCGTCTTGCAGCCAATTGGCGGTAGTTGCCAGCCCCTGAGATAGTCTAGAAGAGTTGTGAGTCTTGGCCTGCCTCTTCATAGAGAATCGCCTGCTACAATCTGCTACGCCTGCTAATTGAACCAGATGAAGATACTTTGCCTAAGTAACGGTCACGGAGAAGATGCGATCGCGGTGCGGATCTTGCAAGCCTTGCAGCAACAGCCGCAAGCACCAGAAATTCCCGCTCTACCTCTCGTCGGCAAAGGTCAAGCCTACATCAACCACAATATTGCGATCGTTGGTCCCGTCAAACCCATGCCTTCCGGTGGCTTTGTCTATATGGATGGTCGCCAATTGGTACGGGACGTCAAAGGCGGCTTGCTGCAACTGACGCTAGCGCAGATCAAAATCGTGAAAACTTGGGCGAAAGAAGGAGGAGTCATTCTAGCGGTGGGTGACATTGTGCCGCTGTTATTCGCTTGGCTGAGTGGTGCTCCCTACGCTTTTGTGGGCACGGCCAAGTCAGAATATTATCTGCGCGATGAAGTAGGCCCACTGCCCCGGAATTCCTGGTTTGAGAAAATGGAAGCTTGGTCAGGCTCGGTTTATTTGCCTTGGGAACGTTGGCTGATGAGCCGCCCTAAATGCCGAGCGGTTTTCCCGAGAGACAACCTAACTACTGCTGGGCTAAAGCGTTGGTCAATTCCTGCTTTCGACCTCGGCAACCCGATGATGGACAGCTTGGAGCCTAGTGCCGCCGCGATCGCTACCAAAAGCCAAGAAAACCCACCCCTGACCATTGCCCTGTTGCCCGGTTCTCGGCCCCCCGAAGCCTACGCCAACTGGCACCAAATCATCCAAGCGATCGCCAGAATACTCGAAACCTTTCCCAATCGCCCCCTGCTATTTCTAGGCGCGATCGCCCCTGGCTTAGATTTGGATAAGCTGCGCGAACCCTTAGAAGCTCAAGCTTGGCGACTCAGCATCACCAATCATATTTTTAGCTCTGACCCAACTGCGCTACGTTTCACCCAACGCAAAGCCACGTTAGTCCTTACCCAACAAGCCTTTAATGACTGCTTACACTTAGCAGATTTGGCGATCGCGATGGCAGGTACCGCCACCGAGCAATTTGTGGGTTTGGGGAAACCCGCAATCACGCTACCCGGACAAGGGCCGCAATTTACCCCTGCCTTTGCCGAAGCTCAAACTCGCTTGTTGGGCTGTTCCATCACGCTAGTCCAGCAACCTGCACAAGTGCCAAAAGCGATCGAAGCTTTACTCAGTAACCCCGATCGCCTGCAAATCATTGCAGATAACGGCCAGCATCGCATGGGTGCTCCTGGGGCTGCTCAGCGTATTGCGACTCAGCTCATCCAGCAGTTCGGGAAACTTCATGTCTGACGTTGAATTCCTTAGGAGTAACCTGGGCACGCTGATTAAAGCCAGGCTTCTAAGTAGCCATGAAAGTTGTCAAAGAAACCCCGAATCAATTAACTCTGTTGCACCGCCCCATCTGGTTATGGCTATTTGGTCTCATATTTGCCGGGGCTGGTTTAGCGGCGATCGCAACTTTTGGCAAGGTCGTCACGCTCAACTGCAACCGTACTGCACCCGTACAGAGTAATTGTCAGCTCAAAGCCGCAGGACTACTGGGCTTGGCTGCTCAAGAGACGGCCCTTGATAGCTTGCAGAGCGCCAAAGTGGAACGGAGTAGCAGTAGCGATGGGGATACCTTTCGAGTCGTGCTGGTAACCAACCAAGGCGAGGTTCCTTTCACCGACTACTACAGCTCTGGAGAAAATGGCAAGCAAGAAATTGCCACCCAAATCAGTACTTTTCTCAGCAGTCCTCAAGCCTCATCCTTAACGCTTCAACAGGACGACCGCTGGTTCATGTTTATGTTCGGCAGCGTTTTTGTCATCGCGGGGCTTGCTGTCGCCATTGGCATGGGTGAAATCGTCGTCTGTGAATTTGACCGAAGCTCAGATAGCCTGATCCTCAAACGTCATGGCTTGTTTGGGACTAAAGTTTCTGAGCGCCGAATCCACGAGATTGAAGCTGTGCGAGTTGAAGAATCGCGGGATAGTGATGGCAGCACCTACCGAGTCAGCTTGATGTTTACCGTCGGCGATCGCCTCCTCCCTCTTACTTCGTACTACAGCTCCGGGAGACACTCTAAGCAAGCAATCGCGGATCAGTTACGAAAGTTTCTTCAGCTCAATTAACAACAAAACCTTGCGGATTGAGTCTAAAGTATTACAACTAGCTCTTGAAGCGAAATCTACAGCGGAAGCTATCATCCCAATAGTGCTGAGCAGAGCTGAAGGTAATGGGTAGCGTTTGGACTAAAGCGGTTAGTTCCTCTAGATTGCTGTAGAGCTTGCTGGTAAAATGCGGACTCTCTAGCCAGTAAAACTCTTGATCATTAATGGTTTCTGTTTTTAAGAGACAGCCTCTAGATACAACCAAATCAGAAACATTATTCATGGTGGTTCGAACCGTCACGTAACCAGTATTGGTTTCCAATTGTCATCATCTAATGACTCATGGGTGCAACTCATCAGCAAAGCAACTGACTTCTCTGCGCTGAATGATGGATGTTTGGTTGCTCACCTTTTGATCCTCAACCACTGCCCAAAGCCGATAAATTCGATTGGCAGGCAGTGGCTAGATTGAGCCAGCCCTAGAGCTAGCAGCAGATGCAGTTACTTGCTAACCAAGACTCCAATCTCTCGCTGAATTGGCAATACATCCAAAATGTCCGTTGTAGCGCAGTACTTCAGATCTTCATGGCAATTGAGACGGAGGAGACGTTGACCGTGGCTAGCGTGGTGCAGTAGTTCTAGTAAGCGGTCTTGCCATTGCGTATAAAGCGCGATCGCCGCAACCATTTCATCATTGCCCGCCAACTCATCCAGCTTGGCTCCACTTTCCGTCCAGACCGTATGCGCGATCGCCCCAGCACAGACCGTATCTTCCAACGAATAACTACCTTCCCAACCAGAACCCGCAATCCAGACCGTTTTTGGTTGTTGCGCTAGTAGATAATTAGCCACTGCGCGACGATTGATCAGCGCCCCCGCCAATACCGTCTTCGCCTTCTGCACCTTTTGCAGACACCGAGTGCCATTAGTCGTGCTGATGAACAACCGTCGCCCCTGAACGCGAGCAGCAGTGCAGTCCAACGGAGAGTTACCCATATCGAACCCTTCCACCGTTGCACCGCCCCGCTCCCCAGCACGAATTCGCTGCTCAGCAGGCCATTGCTCACTCACTTGCAGCAACTCTGACAAGTCACTAAAAACTTGCACCGCCTCCGCACCCTCCGCCAAGGCCGTCGCCATTGTGCTGGTGGCTCGCAAGACATCAATCGCGATCGCGCAATCGGGAATTGCGTCAGACGGAACCAACTCAGGCGTGTGATAAACAAATAGCTTCATGATCAATCGGGCTACAAAACAAAGACGACGTGGCTTCTAATTTTTACCGTTTCTCTAGAGCACATTACAAGCCATTGGCTCAACTTCCCAAGCGAAGGCGTTAAGATGCCAAGGGTGTTCGAGATGAATTGTAAGGAGTTGATCACATGGCCCGCACCGCTTCTACCATGCTGGCACTAGGCACCCAAGCCCCAGATTTTCAGTTGCCCGATGTCGTGTCTGGTCAAACCATTTCCTTATCCACCTTTGCTGACAAACAAGCCCTACTCATCATGTTCATTTGTCAGCACTGCCCCTTTGTCAAGCACATTCAAGATCAACTCGCCCAACTCGGCCAAGACTACGCTACCCAAAACCTCAGCATCATCGCCATCAGCGCCAACGACGCCGAGAAATACCCCGACGACGGCCCCGACTCCCTCAAAACCATGGCCCAAACCCTTGGGTTCACCTTTCCCCTGTGCTACGACGAAACCCAAGCCACAGCCAAAGCCTACACCGCCGCCTGCACCCCCGACTTCTTCTTGTTTGACGCCAATCACCAGCTGATCTATCGTGGTCAACTCGACGACAGCCGCCCCGGAAACAACAAACCCGTCACAGGCCAAGACCTAAGAGCCGCGATCGACGCTGCCCTAGCCAACCAACCCATCAACCCCGACCAAACACCCAGCATCGGCTGCAACATCAAATGGAAACCAGGTAACGAACCCGCTTATTACGGTTAAAGTCAAAAAGCCACTTTTGGAGGGGGTCTGGGGAACGCAACCGTCCCTCAGCGGGGGTTTGGGGGCGCGTGACCCCAAGGGCTTGGATTTAGTCAAAGGAATCTCATCAAACCCATTGATCTTTCACGCAGGGAAACCCCAACAGCCCCTCCATCGTCCACCAAACCATCAAATATTCCTATGAAAAATTATTCCTCAGGGTGCTTCATGAACCTTAGCATTAGACTCTCACTCAAGACCCCAACCGCAAGCTGTAACATAGAAGGAACAGGTTAGACAGCGCAAAAATAAGACTTTGTCCCCTAAATCTGCTGCCCAGCGATCGCTAATATTACCGAAACTCACTTCTAAGAATCCGTAAATTCCCGCTTTAGCTACATCCACCCGCCCTATCATCGTAGAGAGGAACAGCATCTTCACTGCTCCCTCTAGAGCCTCGGTTTTCTAGTTTTGAATTGCTGCTAATCCTACGTCCTATCCTAAAGATCCTTCATGCAGACTGAAGCTTTTAACGAGCTTTTTCCTCTCTTTAACGCCGCCAACCCCGAAACCTTGGAATGGCTCATGTCCATTGCCACAGAACACGACTACCCAGCGGGCCGTGCGGTTTTAATGGAAGACGCTTGGGGTAACGCGGTTTACTTTGTGGTTTCCGGTTGGGTGAAAGTGCGTCGTCACGCTGGAGAAGATGTGTTGACCTTGGCAATTTTGGGTCAAGGGGACTTCTTCGGTGAAATGGCCATCTTGGACGAATCTCCCCGCTCCACCGATGTCATCGCTCTCTCAGCCGTTCAGCTAATGAGCATCTCGGCCCAGCGATTTATCCAAACCTTATTCAAAGACTCCCAGCTTCACCATCGCATGCTGCAACTGATGGTCCGACGGCTGCGGCAAACCAACATCCGGTTTCAAATGCGGCATCAGCCTCCTGCCGTCAAACTCGCTAATACCCTTGTTTCTCTAGGCGAAAATTACGGTCAAGCCTCCAACAAAGGCACCGAAATCTTCAATATCCCATTCCAAGACTTGGCCGACGTAGCTGACATTGGGGTAGAAGAAACCGCCAAGATTATGGAAAAACTCAATGACAAAGGGTGGATCAAAATTGACTCAGCGAACCAAGTGGTTCATTTGGTGCATCAGAAACAACTGGCCCATCTAGCTGGCAAAGCCTAAACCGCCAAATTTTGCAGAATGACCTACCCTGAAGGGATGGGTTGAGTAATGCCTTAGGCTCGCTAGAGCTGCTAGCTCAAACCCTTGCTGACACTTCTTGCTGCTTAACTATCCACTATGACTGAAGCGACGCAGACGCGCCCTAGCAACCCACCCCGCACCAACCTGGAGATTCGCTACCAGGTAGCAATGCCCAACCCTCAAACCCACTTGTTTGAAGTCACCTTGCAAGTACAAGGATGGACCTCAGCAGTTTTGGACCTGAAGCTACCCGTCTGGACTCCGGGTTCTTACTTGGTGCGTGAGTATGCTAAACATCTGCAAAACTTTAACGCAGCAGGTCAAAACGCTTTACCTTGGCGCAAAGTCAGCAAAAACCATTGGCAAGTAGACACCCTAGGACAATCTGAAATCACCGTTCGCTATCGCGTCTTTGCCAACGAGCTATCTGTCCGCACAAACCATCTAGACAGTACCCACGGCTACTTTAATGGTGCGGCGCTGTTCTTTTACGTCCCTGGGTTTGAGCAACAGCCAATTCAAGTTGCGATCGCCACTCCCTATCCCAACTGGCAAGTCACCACGCCACTTCCAAGCGTCCCAGGCCAAGCCAATACCTTCTACGCCGCTGATTTTGACACCTTAGTTGATAGCCCGTTTGAAATTGGCACCCATACCCTGTACGAATTTGAAGCCCAGGGTAAGCCTCATCAACTCGCGATTTGGGGCCAAGGCAACACAGACCCTGAGCGGATTATTCAGGACACACAAAAGATTATCGACGTAGAAGCTAAGCTATTTGGTGGCTTACCTTACGACTCCTACCTGTTTTTGCTGCATTTGTCCCCTCAAGGCAACGGCGGATTAGAGCACAAAAACGCTTGTTCGCTCAACTATCCTCGCTTTGGCTTCCGCGCGAAAGAGAAGTATCAGCGGTTCATGCAGTTGGTAGCGCACGAATTCTTCCATTTGTGGAACGTCAAGCGGATTCGGCCCAAGGCGCTAGAAGTATTTGACTACGAGCAGGAAAACTACACCACCTCGCTCTGGTTTAGCGAAGGTACCACCAGCTACTACGACCTTAACATTCCCTTCCGTGCAGGCATCTACGACGCCAAGACCCTGCTGGGCAACTTAAGCAAAGAAATTACCCGCCTGCAAACCACACCTGGTCGGCAAGTACAGCCTGCTAGTGAATCCAGCTTTGATGCCTGGATCAAGCTGTATCGCCCCGATGCCAACAGTGCCAACTCGCAAATCTCCTATTACCTCAAAGGCGAAATGGTGTCATTCTTGCTGGATCTGCTGATTCGGCAACGGCATGGTAACCAGCGATCGCTCGACGACGTGCTGCGACAAATGTGGCAACAGTTTGGCAAAGACGAAATTGGTTTCACACCAGAGCAGCTAAAAGCTACCTTAGAAACCGTCGCCGACACCGATTTATCTGACTTCTTCACCCGCTACATCGACGGCACCGAAGAACTCCCCTTTGATACCTTCCTAGAACCCTTTGGCCTGCGCCTACAAGCTGAGGGCGACAACGACGATCAACCGCCATTCGTAGGGTTAACCGTCAAAACTGAAAATAGCCGCGAACTGATCAAGTTTGTCGAGACAGGTTCACCTGCTCAACAAGCAGGGATTGATGCTGGAGACGAATTATTGGCGATCAACGGCTTCCGGATTAGCACCGATCAACTGAGCGATCGCCTTAAAGACTATCAACCCGGACAAAGCGTCGAGATTACCCACTTCCATCAAGACGAGCTACGCAGCAGCACCGTTACCTTAGCGGCACCCCGCCCTACCCGTTACCAGATTGTCGCAGTTGAAAACCCCTCAGCCACTCAAGAACAAAACTTTGCGAGTTGGTTAGGAGTTCCACTCAAAGCGATCGCCTAGCTCAATCCCAGAACTCATTAAGAAGCACATCAACTCCTTCAGCGTCTCAGGAGTTGTATGTTAGCGTGAGGGCAAGCATTTGATGTTTGTCCACTTCTTGACGCTTCCCGATGGGAGGGAAACTATGCCGACTCAACCGCCCCCATCCATTACCCCTCGCCAGATGAATCTGTTGCGAGCTGTGGCTTCAATGGCTTGGTCTGACGGCCACCTGGCTACCGAAGAAATTGACCTCATGCTCGACCAATTCAGCCGCCTGTTTGCCAACGACCCTAAACAGCAGCAGAGATTGCAACAGGAATTGCGAGACTATCTACTTCAAAACATTCCCCTAGAAGAGATCATCCCAAAACTCGATCGGCAGGAAGAACGCGAATTAGTGCTACGCCTAGGTTACGAAGTCATCCGCTCCAGCGCTCGCACCCCCAACGAACCGGAAATCAACGAAGAAGAAGCCAAAGCCTACGAACGCCTAAAAAGCCTACTAAACCTGTCACCCGACGCCGTCCAGCGAGTTGAAGCCGAAGCCCAAACCAGCCTCGAAACCCAAGATGGCATTGTCGAGCTGTTAGTCGTGCAAATTCAGCACTTTATTAATGGGTAAAGAACCTAACCCCCCAGCTCCCTTCCCTAGAGGGAAGGGGAGCCAGAAGTTAAGAGGTAAGACCCCAAGCCTCGAAACACTACCGTCACGTTCGTTTAGAGAGGGTCTGGGGGACGCAACCGTCCCTCAGCGGGGATTGGGGAGCGAGTGCCCCCAAGGCGCGGATTTCTCAAAGATATTTAACTAAAGAAAGACGTTTAACTCATCTCCAGCATCCGCTGAATCGGACGCAGTGCTCTTACCCGCACATCTTCCGGTAACGTAATCTCCGGCGATCGCTGCTTCATCGCCAAATACAACTTCTCCAGCGTATTCAACCGCATGTGAGGGCATTCATTGCAGGCACAATTATTCATGGGCGGTGCAGGAATAAACCGCTTGTGAGGGGCTTGCTTCTCCATTTGGTGAATAATCCCCGGTTCCGTCGCCACAATAAAAGCTTGGCGATCGCTTTGCTCTGCGTACTTCAGCAACGCCGTCGTCGAGCCAATGTATTGAGCACGACGCAGCACCGCAGGTTCACATTCTGGGTGAGCAATCACTTCCGCGTCGGGATGCGCCATCTGCAACTGCACAATCTTCTTCTCAGAAAAAGTTTCGTGTACCATGCAGCTCCCTTGCCACAACACCAAATCTCGCCCGGTTTGCTCCATCACATAACGACCTAAGTTGCGATCGGGTGCAAAAATGATCGGTTGGTCTTCCGGGATTTGGCGCACAATCTTGACCGCATTGGAGCTAGTGCAGATGATGTCGCTCATCGCCTTAATCTCAGCAGTGCAGTTAATGTAAGACACCACCAAATGATTCGGGTGAGCTGCTTTGAACTCGGCAAAAGCTTGGGGTGGACAACTGTCTGCCAAGGAGCAACCCGCATCTAAGTCGGGCAGCAACACCAACTTGTTAGGGTTGAGAATTTTGGCAGTTTCCGCCATGAAGTGAACGCCCGCAAACACAATCACATCGGCATCAGTTTGGGCGGCTTGTTGCGAGAGGCCCAGTGAATCCCCTAAGTAGTCGGCGACATCCTGGATGTCTGGGTCTTGGTAGTAGTGAGCCAGAATAATCGCGTTCAGTTCTTGCTTCAGCGCTTGAATCGCTGCGAACAAGTCTTGGGGAAAAGCGGTGGATGGGTTGGAGCGTTGCTGAGGAAGGGCAGTGGTAAACACAGTTGCAAGCCGCCTAGAGTGCAAAGAAGTGTGAAGTATCCTTCCTATTGTACTTCAATTATAGTGTTTTTCACCAAAAAGCACAGGATTGTGGCTAAATTTCAGCAATACTGAGAGCAACTTCTATAAAACATCAAGAAAGTTCCCCACTAACAAATAATACTTCTGTTCAAAGATAAAAGGTTTTGATGAGGATATCAGGATACATACTTCACCCACCAGGGTAATGTCGCAGTTAAGCCACGTCCAACATACTTGAAGAAGTTTGCTAACGTGCCGTCTGCTAGAGCAATTAACTGACTTTAAGAGGAGTTACAGTTGATGGAGCCAGCGATTTCTCTCGTTCTACAAGCATTAGCTATTGGTGCTCAAGATGTTGTCAAAGATGTTGCTAGTAATGAGACGCGGCATCTTTATGATTGGCTAAAATCACGTATTCAGGAGAAATGGGTTGGTAAGCCTGATGCAAAGACTATTCTGAAGGCATACGAAGAAGACTCTGAGTCGTTATCAAAAGAGGTCCTTGCCCAAAAGTTGAAAGAGTCAGGTATTCATCAAGATAAAGACGTTCGTCGACAAGCAGAACTCTTGATTCAGCAAGCAAACTCCTCAACCAACATAGCAGGTTCTCAAATTGAAACGAAAAATGACTATAGTAGACGTAACTCTAATGGGGATACTCAAGTTGCAACGGAAGGAGCAAGAGTTTCCAAACATAAAGTACTTAGTCTTGGACGTGCCTCCATTAATGAAGGAACACATTATGAGACGACTCACAACTATAAACAAACTAAGCTTGCCGTATTATTTGGGCTTCTTACATTAGCTTTGGCTGGCATCATTTTCTACTTGATTAAAACCGAAAAGATTGAAATACCAGGATTAACCACGCCTCCTTCCGAGAAAACGCCTCCAGGCTCTTTGTCTCCCTCTCCTTCAATGCCAGCATATACAAGTTCTTCGCCATCCAGTGCTTTATCATCAGCACTAGTATCGGCTTCAGCATCCAATCAGGTTAATGAGTGTAGAGAGCTTTATACTGCTATCAAAAGAATGGAATCCGATCTTAATAGCCTTAATACAGAGAAAGAAGCAGGCCAGCCCGCTCAGGGAAATCAATTGGCTGACACTTTAGATCAATCCATTGGCTCAATACAATCACTAAGCTTAAGCGATGAGAAGCTAATAGAATACCAAAGACAGTTTACTACTTTATTCCGAGAAATAAGTCAATCATCCAGAACGTTAGCACAGGCTTCTCAATCATCAAACGCAATAGATGCTGCTTATACCATACAGGCTCTCACAAATCTCAATGTGTATTTTCGGGAATATCAATCATTAGCAGTCGAGTATAGTCAATTTTGCCAAAGTATCGATAAGTGAATGTGAAAAGCTGCTCATTTGGTGTGTGAGAACGTAAGTTATTAGCGTGTTATCTAGCAAAGCTACAATTTTCTCAAAGCAGATAAGTGAAAGTCAGAAATCTTAAAACTTAAGTAACTTAAATCTGCAATTCTCTCACTTTTTAATGATCTTGAGAGACTGAGATCATGTTTTTTTGACCTATTTTGACCTAGATTGTCAGCATTAGGATGAACAGCCAGAGAGTGATGTTGCAGAGGGTAAATTAGAAGCATTAGCTCAAGAGGTGAGTTAAACAGCAGGCTTTCAAACTGTCCGTGAGGGATTGCCCTGCATTGGTGATAAGTGCCATCATTGAATCTTTGCAAAGTTCTCCTAGTCCTTTATCTGAGTGCTCCAGTGCGATTAGGCAAATGCGAGGTTTACTAAAAACAGACCAGCCAGCACCAACAGATGCAGAAGTGGCTGCAATGCTAGAAGAGAAACGGTCGGAGAAATATCTTCAAGTGAGAGTTCCGATTTCCCAACTCTGTCCTAAAGTCCTGTTAAAACGCCCAATGCTTGCCTATCCTGGAAAAGGGTTGTTTTAGTCAACCCCTAGCGACGAAAAGGAATAGGCATGAGCAGTCAGAGCGATCGCAACCAAACCATCAAAATTGCAGTGATTGGTGATGTCCACGATGCTTGGGAAGCCGAAGATGGGCAAGCCTTGAAACACTTAGGCGTGGATTTAGCGCTCTTTGTGGGCGACTTTGGCAACGAATCCGTGGAAGTGGTACGCGCGATCGCTGCTGTAGACTTACCCAAAGCCGCAATCATGGGTAACCACGACGCTTGGTATAGCGCCTCCGACTGGGGTAGAAAAAAGTGTCCCTACGATCGCACCAAAGAAGACTGGGTGCAAGACCAGCTAGACTTGCTCGGTGAAACCCATGTGGGCTACAGCAAGCTCGACTTTCCTGCCTTTAACTTAACCGTTGTGGGTAGTCGTCCGTTTAGCTGGGGTGGTTCCTCCTGGAAAAACGAACAGTTTTATCGCGATCGCTATGGCGTGAACGATTTCCAAGAATCAACTGCCAAAATTTTAGAAGCAGTCCATAGTGCAGCTTACGAAACCGTGATTTTCTTAGGTCACTGCGGCCCCACAGGACTCGGCGATCGCCCAGAAGACCCTTGTGGCCGAGATTGGATGCCGATTGGGGGAGATTATGGTGATCCTGACTTTGCTGCTGCGATCGCTCAAACTCATCTCCTTGGTAAAGCAGTCCCCTTGGTTACCTTTGGGCACATGCACCATAATCTCCGCCACACCAAAGAGCGCTTAAGAACGTCTGTCTATGAAGACGTTAAAGGCACCATTTACCTCAACGCCGCCAATGTGCCTCGGATTAAGCAGGTAGAGGGCGCTCGCTTACGCAATTTCTCTTTGGTTTCTCTGCAAGCGGGAGTGGTAGAGCAAGCGTCTTTGGTTTGGGTGAATCAAGACTTTGAGGTGGTTTCAGAGCAATTGATGTACCGCAAAACCAATGCCGTAGCCGAAGCAGTGTAGGAAAAATACCGGATTGCAACAAAAACCTAACAGTTTGCAGCCGAACGGGTTAGAATATTCTTCGGTTTGGGTTCCTCTAAATGAATTGGCACCTTAACCAAACGCCTGGAGAGGTGGCAGAGTGGTCGAATGCGCTCGACTTGAAATCGAGTGTCTCGAAAGAGACCGTGGGTTCGAATCCCACCCTCTCCGTTTTAACTACTTGCTCTAGAAATTCCAGACGCTCCAGGCTTGAAAAGCGAAAATGTGAAGCGGGTCTTAGTGGAACCGGAGGGAGGTTTCAGTCTAGGATCAAAAACATGAACTTTTTTCTAGGCTGTGCCGTTTGGGCTTACAAAGATTGGGTGGGTGACTTGTTTCCTGCCAAGAGTCGTCCTACCGATTTTCTGCAACTTTATAGTCGCCGCTTCACCACGGTTGAAGGCAACACCACGTTTTACTCGGTGCCTGATGCGGAAACAGTAGCGCGATGGGCGGCTGAAACTCCTCCTGGCTTCGAGTTTTGCCTTAAGTTACCGCGCGACATTACCCATCAAGGCTTGTTAGCACCCCAAATTCCCGCAGCCTTAGGCTTTCTAGAACACATGCAAGGGTTGGGCGATCGCTTGGGGCCAATGTTTGTGCAGTTGCCACCTAGTTACAGTCCTGCTTGGCTGGACGACCTCACCGCTTTTCTCCAAGCGTGGCCGCGCGAAACCGCTCTCCTAGCCCTAGAAGTGCGCCACTTGGATTGGTTTAAGTCCACCCACGCCACGCAACTCACTGCCCTTCTGGAAGAGTTGGGCGTGGGACGAGTTTTGCTTGACACTCGCGCTGTCTACAATGGCCCTAATGATCCGCAGCTCAACTCGGAACGACGCAAACCTAAACTTCCCCTCCAACCCACTGTGACCGCTCCGTTTAGTTTGGTTCGCTTCATCAACCATCCAGAGCGCGAAGTTAATGAGGAATATTGGGCAGAGTGGGTCACGCATGTAGACCAATGGCTGCGTCAAGGCACTCGTGTTTATTTCTTTATGCACTGCCCTCAAGAAGCGCGATCGCCCGGTTATGCCCGCGCCTTTCAACACCTACTCGAAAAACAAGGCGTACCCGTCCCTGCCCTACCGTGGGATAGCTTCGATCAGCCGCCCGCCCAACTTAGCTTGTTTTAGCTGGTATCAGCACTTGCACGATTTAATGAACACGAAGCGGTCACATAGAGAACCTAACCCCCTAACCCCCTTCCCTATAGGGGAAGGGGGAACCAGAACCATACGAGGGATATGGGGAACCAAAAGCTCCTCCCCGAAACGGAGAGGGGTTGGGGAGGGGTGAAGATGATTGAGCAGGGAGGCAAAGTTTATCTAGTGGGTTCGGGGCCAGGGGATGTGGCTTACCTGACGGTGCGCGGATACCAACTACTGACGCAAGCTGAGGTGTTGATTTACGATGCCTTGGCTGAGGAAGAGTTACTGCAATTCGTTTCAGAGAAATGCCTGAAGATAAATGTGGGCAAGCGGGGCGGACAACCGAGTACACCCCAAACAGAAATCGATCGCCTGTTGGTGGAGCATTGCCTGCAAGGAAAACAAGTAGTGCGATTGAAAAGTGGTGATCCGTTTATCTTTGGTCGCTCTACTTCAGAAATTCAGGCTTTGGTTGCAGCTGATTGTGCATTTGAAGTGGTGCCAGGGATTTCTTCTGCGATCGCCGCTCCTTTATTTGCAGGTATCCCTCTCACCGATGTAACCTTGAGCCGTTGCTTTGCCGTTGCCACTGCTCACGACCTAGAAGCACTCAATTGGCCCGCGTTAGCTCAGATAGACACGCTCACCTTACTAATGGGCGGCAGAAATTTAGCTGAAATTGTGGCGCGGTTGCAGCAACAGGGGCGATCGCCCGACACCCCAATCGCGATCGTGCGGTGGGCAGGACGACCCCGGCAGCAGGTTTGGGTGGGCACCTTGGCAACCATTGCGGCGCAAACAACAGGGGTATCTCTCTCCCCTTGCGTAATTACCATTGGGGAAGTTGTGCAACTACGGGACTACCTGCAATCGCCCACAAACAGGCAGAATGATACACAGCCAAACCCGATGAATGGTTTGGTGCTGCATTCTCTGTTACCTACAACTGAAACTGTGGTTAGCACTCCTGAACAAGCCCTGACAACTCCGCTGCCCCTCGCAGGTAAAACTGTCTTAGTCACTCGTTCGGTCGGCCAGTCGAGTGAGTTTTGCGATCGCTTGCAAGCCATTGGTGCCCAAGTGGTAGAAATGCCCGCTTTGGAGATTGGCCCGCCGTCTAGTTGGCAGGAGTTGGATCAAGCGATCGCCCAGCTCTATACCTTTAACTGGCTGGTGCTTACCTCAACCAACGCTGTAGATTACTTTTTTGAACGCTTAGCCGCTCAAGGCAAAGATGCGCGAGCTTTAGCAGGGGTCAAAATTGCCGTAGTGGGCCAGAAAACCGCCGCTAGCCTGGGGCAACGTGGCCTGAACGCAGATTTCACTCCGCCTGATTTTGTCGCAGATTCCTTGGTGGCTCACTTTCCCGAAGCTAGTCTGCAAGGTGCAAAAATTCTATTTCCTAGAGTTGAGAGTGGGGGGCGAGAAGTCCTAGTGAAAGAATTCACCGCTCAAGGTGCGGAAGTGGTGGAGGTAGCGGCTTACCAGTCGGGTTGCCCTGGTGCGATCGCCCCTGCTGCTCTCAATGCTTTACAACAGGGTTCTGTGGATATCGTCACCTTCGCTAGCTCCAAAACCGTGAAGCATTTCTGCCAGCTCGTCGAAGCAGCCCTAGGACATTCATTTCTGATTGATGAACTCAAAAGGGCCTGTATTGCTTCCATTGGTCCCCAAACCTCCAAAACCTGTCTAGAGCGTTTTGGGCGAGTCGAGGTCGAAGCGCAGGAATACACTTTGCCAGGGCTGACTCAAGCGATCGCTCAATGGGCCAGCAAGGGAGCCACAGAGAGGGCCAGAGAAAACCAGCCCTAGCTCTATCTCTACTTCGCTTTACAAGATTTGCGATCGCGGTCAGATTGGGGTTCTTGCCAGGAATAGGCAAAGTGGCTCACTGCATTAATTTGCGGAGCAGCTTGGCGAATCGCTTGCATCTGAAGTTCCAGAGACGGACGGTTGCCAAGAGACTGTCCCCACGCTCCTGCGATCGCGGGGGTAATTCTGGTCCCTGGAGGAGACATACTCACCACCCGCCGCACCAAAGACACCACACAGCTAGGGTCACCACAAACGCCATAGGACATTGGGTGCCACTCGATTGAAGTTGGGAAGCGCTCCCACGGCTGCAATCGCGAATCAAACCCTTGCCCAATCGTCTGATTACCATCCGGGAAAAAGACAGCCCCCGACGCAATTCCTTGCTGTTGCACTTGCGAGATCGCCAGGTTCAAGAAATCTACAATTCCTTGCAGCGCATGAGCGACTGTCAAGAGCCACAACTCTTGTTGCAGCACGGGTTGGCGTTGGGCTGCGGGCAATGCCTTAAGTAAGCGAGAAGGAGTGCGCCCCTGCCACATCGGCTCTGCCTCTTGGGGGTACAGCTTATCTGCCGCAGCTACATCGCCCGCCGTAATATACCCACGACCCAAGAATCGTCGCATTAGCTCTAAACCTTTATTGTTCAAAGCGCGTTGATATAGAGCCTGCTGGGCTGAGTCGCCATAGATCCATAAGTCTTTAACTTTACTGGAAATCGAAGCGGCACCTGTGCCTCTGGGATAGCGAATGTAGTCAAACAGCACCCCGTCTGGACGGCGACGGACTACCGCTTGCACCATTTGGTAGTAATCTTGTTTGGCTTGAATACTATAGGGATCGATAAAAGTTTCATCTGCAATCACCACCCCCGTTTCCCCGTTAGGGTCAAAAATACTGCGGGTGGTCGTTGTCGTCTCGCCGCTGCCATTGCGAGCGATCGCTTGCTGACGATCGGGACGTTGCGAGTAAGAATAGCCAAAGTTCATCGTGAACATCCAGGCATAAACTTTCAGCCCCCGCTCACGGCCCTTCTGGATCGCTTGGGCTAGCAAATCAGCTTTTTCAGAACCTGGGACTCGCACCACTGAAGGCCAAGCTGTGGGATTCTCCGCCATTGGCAACAAGACTTGCCCGTTGTAGAAAACTTCTACATAGACTTGGTTGTAGCCACGATTGATGATGCGATCCATGACGCTTTCTAGCGCCCCTGGCTGCAAGTCGCAAGGGTAGAGGCGCAACCAAACGGCTTGTGTTTGCGGCCAAGTACGGCTACGGCACTGCTGCATTTGCGCTGCATGCTCACGAACTAAGGCTTTGTAACGCTCTTTAGCTTTCTCTTCCCCTTTCATGGCTGCTTGGCGAGCTGCTTCTTTTTGCGCGATCGCCTCGGCTGAAAGCTGACAGTAGGTTGCTGCTTGTGCTTGAGGGGGTTGGGTCCAGACGGTTTGGCTGATGAGGCTGGTTGTCAAGGCAGCAGTAGCTACAAAACCGCGGTAGTAGGACTTCCAAGAGGGAGGCTTGGGAATTTGGCTCTGATGACATACAGAGGGCAACAGTCGCGAAAATCTCATGGAAAGGTGGAACACTCCTTCAGACGCACAAGAACAGGACTAAACAAAACTGGCTTGATGCAGCCCACGGCAGTTCAAATTCTTCAACCAATTCACTGATTGAAACAAAGTATTCCCATAAAGTTCCCTGCTCTAGGCTGAGGCACAACGCCAAGCTTGACGTTAAAAGCAAGTAAATAGAATTGCATCAGCAGACATCTTAAACCATCCTGGTTCTGTGAACTGAGAAACTCTACTTTCAGCGCGTCGCGCTCCGGTTTCTAGCTGGCAAAGAATGATCAGGATTGGATAGGGTCAGTGAGCAGTTGGTGAGCGATCGCCTTAATTCACTTTTCCCGGGCTTTGCCTATTACGGCGTATAACCGTGGGCTGACTCACAGGGTGCAACAGTCTCTCTTTCGCTCGGTGAACTAGGTGCGTGAGTTCGGTAGATTGGTAAGCAAATAATAAATATTTATCAGACGAGACATCGCAGCGAGCCGATTTTTAGCAAGTGGAGACGACTATGACTAGCAGTGGCATCCAACCTTTTAACCAACCCTCTGAGGCTGATGACCTCACAACCGCGCCATCCCACTTGGACCATGCAGAAAGTCATACTTTGGCTGAGCAACTCGGTACAGATCCAGTCACAACGACAGTTGCGGCGGCTGTGAGTGGTGGTGTCGCAGGTGCTGCGATTGGACGCTTATTTGCGGGTCGTGTCGGAGCCACGATCGGTGCTGTGGTAGGAGGTATTGCTGGGGCGGCCATTAGCAATGACGACAGCCCAAGTACCACCCATGCCATCGAAGGAGTAGTCAGCACTGTCAAGGATGCTTCTGAGCAAGTTAAGACTTCTGCAACTCATATGGCTGACTCAACTCAGGAGGTTGTTCAGTCATCTCAAGCAAAGCTAGCTGACACGGCTCAGACAGCTAAACAAAAAGTGCAGGAATCTCAAGCTCAACTCACTAGCGCTGCTAGAAAAGCTGCTGAGCACCTACGCCAGCAACAGCAACCGCAACAGGCAACCCATGGATCTCATCACTTCAGCTTGGAGCAAACCTACGAGCTTTCGGCTGAAATGCACTATCAGATTGGTGTTGCTCTAGGGCGACAAGGAAAACTAGATAAGGCGATCGAGGAATTTCAAGAAGCGCTCGATCTGGCTCCTGACTCTGCGGAAACTCATTACAACCTAGGTGTAGCATTGAGCAAGCAAGGAGATGTGGATCAAGGTTTAGATCACTTGCAGCAAGCCGAAGAGCTGTGTTTAGCTCATGGTAATCCTAAGGGAGTCAGGCTGATTAAGCGGGCAATTAAGCGGATAGACCAGAGTTTGGTGTCGCATTAGTCTTGTAGGTTGCTGGCTCTATTCAATTGCGCCACGACTTCTGAGAAGGCTGATTTCTCCTTGAAGACCAGCTTTTTTAGCTAACTGTATCGGTGTATTGCCAGCGCGATCTTTAGCATTAATTTCGGCTCCTGCGGCTAAGAGAAGATCAAAGGCTTTTCTCTTTTCAATGGCAGGGGTGGCAGCTAAATGATGTAGGGCAGTTTTGCCTTGGTTATCCTCGGCATTTACATCTGCACCTTGGGCCAGCAGCAGTTTGATTTTGTCTCCTTTCGCGTCTGGAAATTGCGCAGCGATCGCTAGAGGAGTCATGCCATCTTTGCGCTTAACCCGAACATCAGCTTCTCTCGCCAAAACTAGCTTGAGAGCTTCCACTTGGCTAGATCTCGCTGCCCAATGCACTAGAGTCATGCCATAACCATCTGGCAAATTGACATTAGTTCCTTGGCTCAGCAGCAGTTCTACCATTGCTGGCGAGGAGAACTCCGCGGCTAAGGAGAGTGGGGTTCTACCATCTCTACGTCTAGCCATTGGGTTAGCTCCTTGGCGTAGTAGTAGGTCTGCCACATCGAGGCGCATTATGGCGGCTCCATGCAAGGGAGTGTTGCCGTCCTGTGCTTCGGCTCGAGCCTCAGCACCAGAAGCTAGCAGGAGCTTCACAGTTTCTGTATTTTGGATCGTTGCTGTTGCTGCATGTAATGGCGCTTTGCCTTCGCGATCGCGGGCGTTCACCTCGGCACCTTGTGCTAAAAGTAGCTTAACGATGTTTCTGGTGGTCGCATCCGTGGCAGCTACATGCAGGGGTGTGCTGTTGTTTAAGTCTTTGGCGTTAATCTCGGCCCCTTTTGTGACTAACAATTGGGCGATCGCTTGGGTTTTGGCTAGATGCAGGAGCGTCTTGCCGGACTCAAATTTATGATTAACATCAGCTCCTTTTTCGAGAAGCGTTTCTATCGTGAGCTTGCCGCTGTTGCCACTATAGCGAGACACAGCATCATATAAAGCTTGATACCAATCTAAATCTGGCTGAGCCAGCAACAACTCTGCTACCTGTGGATTGGCACAGCCCAATAAAGAGACTTCCTGCTCAGTACTTCCCTGTCCGAGGGTAGTCATTGCATTGGGATTGCCACCACTATTCAGATAACGCCTCATGGCGGCAGCATCTTGGCAAAGATTGGGATTGGGTTGAGCGCCTAGTTTGCTTAAGAGCAGCCATTGATAAGGATTTGGCACAGCAGCAGTCGCAGCCGTGAAACCGATGAAGGCGATCGCCAGCCCTGCTAGAGATACCAAAAACTTATTTCTCATGACCTGTTCTAGAGCTTGGTAATCCACTGACCCTGCGGGGGTCGCCACTGTATTACCTACGCTCTAGAGCTTTAGCTTTTCAGGAAAAATCTGCCAATTATGTTAGCAAAGGCTTAATAGCTGTCTTCACCGGGAACCGTGTCTGCACCAGGCTCAGAAAAGTCTTGCTGCATTGAGCCTTCGCAGATGGCTTGCCATTGGCAGAAAAGTTCGTAGCCGTGTAAATCGGTATTCCGATAGCGCTTAATAGCTTGGTCCAACTCTTGAGGAGTTCGGGGAACTGGAACTGTGCAGGTAAGCTCAGGCATAGTTAAAACCTCGACTGACAGAACTAAATGCTGTGACTGGAAATGCTGTGACTGGAAATGCTGTGACTGGAAAACCGTGGCTGAAATACAGAAGTTGAAATGTCTTCTAACTCCAATTTAATCAAATCAAGACAGGAATGGTATCTAAAGTTACAATTTTTAGACTGTGGATAGGGTAAGGGGCAGGAAGCTCATTCTGGCGATCGCATTTGCGACATAGCTGAGACTTCACTTCCTTAGCCCCTGTTGTAACATCGGTTTTTGATTGAGTGGTGAATTTCCTGTGAAGTTATTTCGAATACTGAGTGGTTTTACGTAAAGCTTGCTACAAACTAAAGATCGTTCTTGCAACGAATTTTCTACAAAGTTAGATTGAACAGGCTTTATGAGAACAGTACTAACAGGAATTTCGGGAGCTGCGATCGCGATCGGCAGCTTGACCTTAATTAGCCAGCCCAGCACCGCCGCCACCTTAAGCTTCAATCAAGTGTATTTTTTTGGCGATAGTCTGAGCGATCCTGGTAACGCCTATAGAGCATCAGCCGGGTTAGTGCCCCCTAGCCCTCCTTATGCCCAGCGATTTAGCAATGGCCCTGTTTGGGCGGAATACTTATCAGGTCAATTGGGTCTTAGCCCTGTCCCTAGCACTCAGCTTTCGGCTCAAAACCCGCCGCTGCAAGGAGCCAATTTTGCTTTTGGGGGTGCCACCTCAGGCACAGCCAATACTGTAGTTCCCCTTTTCCCAGCGCTGCAACAGCAAATTGCCCAGTTTCTTAGCTTGCAGGCTCCCGCAAATCCGAATGCGCTCTTTGTGCTGTGGGCTGGTGCGAATGACTATCTACCAACAGAAAGTACTTTTCAACCCTTTACCAATCCCAAGCCCTCTGTCACCAACATTACTACAGCAGTTAGTGCGCTAGAGGCGGCTGGAGCACAAAATATTCTGGTGGTGAATCTACCAGATTTAGGCACTTTACCGCTAACCCGTATTACCACTGATGCTCCGAGGCTGAATGCCTTATCCAAAGCTCACAATAATTTCCTCTTTCGCCAAATGAGGCGCTTAGAGCGATCGCCTGGTTTTGATGCCAATATCATTCCGCTTGATGTCAATGCTTTGTTTCAGCAGGTCATCAACCAACCGTCTCAGTTTGGCTTGACCAATGTCACCGATTCTTGTTTTGTTCAACAACCATTCAGCATTTGTAGTAACCCCAATGAGTATTTGTTTTGGGACAGAATCCATCCCACCACAGCCGCTCACCAGTTGATTGGTAATTTCGCCTTCGATAACCTCGTTGCTCTATTTCCACCGACAACCGCAGCAGCTTTCGCCGCACCTGAACCTACCAATGCAGATTTGGCAACTTCAACCTTTGCGGCTCTTAAATCTGCGTCAGCTCCAGACTCCGCAACTTTGACAGCACTCCAATCTACCAGCCAGGCTTCAGCTTCTGTCCCTGAACCCACGACTGCTTGGGGGCTTCTAGCCTTAGCAGGTTTGGGAATCAGTCAAGTGTGGCGGCGTCGAGAAGTTTTGGCCAATGGTCCTGCTAGCGTTGTCGAGGCGGCTGAAACGCATACACATCTCGGATAACTTGAACCCAACCTGCTGCCAGCGACTCTAAGAGACGATCGCCCTTTTCGGCGCTGGCAGTCGTTGGGTCACCAATTACTCCACTTTGGCTCAAGTCTCGCGTAGTCCAAGCAAAAGGTAGTTTACCTTCTATGCTCAAAAGACTGCCTTCAGGCTGCTCTGGGGGATATTCCGCGATCGCCTTTTCCATCCGAATTTGGTTTGGCAAAATCGCCAGCATCAAGCTGGTTTCCGCATCTCCCGCATGAATGCCCAACTTCAGTTCTTGAGGGCTGAGGAGTTCTTTGGCAATGTGTGGAGCTTGCCAAACGAACAAAGGAAAGATACTAAAATCTTCGTACTTGACATGCAAATCCCGCGCCGCAATTTCCAGTACTTGGGGCTGTCCACCGTGGGAGTTCATCAGCACCAACTTACGGAATCCCGCTCTGTAGACACTTTCGGCAATTTCGCTGATTGTTGCCAATAAAGTTTGAGCACTGAGCGTAATTGTGCCCGGAAAATGCCAGTGCTCGTTGGACTTGCCATAGTACAGCGGTGGTAAGGCATAGGCAGGAACGCTGGCCTCTAGCTGCTGCAACGCTTTACCCAAAACCGCTCCCCCGATCGCCGCATCCACAATTAGCGGCAAATGCGGCCCATGCTGCTCGATCGCGCCTAGAGGCTGCACTAGCACCACATTGGCTTTATCGGGCATCGCTTGAACTTCTGTCCAAGTGAGATAGGGGAAAAACCGCTCCGGAGGAATAAAGCTATGCATAAATTAAAGTCTTTATTAAAAAAATATCCTGATTCATTCAATACTGTAGTTCACGGATTGCTTTGAGCTAGTTCACAGCCTCTCATAGTCTGGAATTCCATTCAGTTCAGTATAAGCACGAAGGTTTGGCTTCAGCGATCGCCCCAAACATCGCTAGCTCAATCACACGCGATCGGCGCTTGATTTAATTCCGACGCTAACTCGAACCACAGAATCGGTCTTGCAGCGATCGCAGCGTCAAAAATTTCCACTAAATTCTCTCAGCAGAGAGCCGATAGCCGTAGATTCACTGATTTGCTGGTTTAGGAGCACAGGCATCGTAAGGAGACTTGAGTTTTGGTCACTCAAGTTATGCCGTGTGAAGTTGATTTTAGGAAGGTTAGATTTTGCTAAAACAGTGGACAAGTTCGCGCTCCCTCACAGCCGTAACCACTCTGGTCGTCCGAGGTTTGTTGATGGGAGGGCTAGCTCTGCCCGTGGTAGTTCCTGCGGCTCAAGCCAGCACCTATGATTTTCAGGTAGAACCATCATCAACGACCCCCTCGCTTCCTCCTCAAGTGATTGCGCTCCGCCGCGCCATTATTGGACAAGAAAGTGGCGCTAATTTTCGAGCTGTGAACCGCCATTCAGGAGCCTTGGGCTACGGCCAGGTCATGCCTGCCAACATCCCCAGTTGGACGAAAGAAGCCCTCGGTCACTCCATTACAGCTTCAGAATTTCTCAACAGCCCTGAACTCCAACTCCAAGTGATTGACTTCAAACTCAATCAATATTGGCAAGCTGCTTTAGTTGCCAGTAACGGAGATGAAGCGATCGCCGTTCGTCGGGTGGCTTCTCATTGGTACAGCGGCAAGCCTTATCGCTATAACCACACTACAGCCAGTTATTATGGCGGACACCGGTACCCCAGCGTTGCCGAGTACACGCTAGCCATCTTGCAGCGCTATGAACAGCAAAAAGGATTGTTAGGAATCGACCAGCTAGGTTACAGCCCTTGGTAAACGGTTGGAGTTATGTGGGGTGGGCAAAGCCCGTTCCACAAATCCAGTTTGGTGAAATATGTATATCTTGAGAAAGCTTGCCAGGTGACAGTGCGGCTAAATGTGGTCGCTAGAATAAGGCTGAGAGCGATCGCTAGATTGTAAAAGAGAAAGCGATCGCTTCACCTTAGAAAACAGACAGCCTGAAGTGATGCACTCACTCAGGTGAGTCAAGCTGGTAAGCCAAGGGAAAACAGATGGGCAAGAAGAAGCAGGCAGCCAAGAAAGCAGCAGCAGAGAACGGCATCAGTACAGAGATGTATCAGGCTCAAAAAGCCGCCAATCAAGCCACCGATGCAATTGCTGATGTGATGACTCCGGAGGATAATGTCGGCGATCGCCATCCTAGGCCAGATTATCCCCGGTATCGCGTCCGTCCTGGGCACCCGATTGTTCTAGCCGATCTCGACCCTAACGAGTCGAATGCTTACCAGAATAAAAAAGATGCAGAACAAGAATTAGAACGACAAAGGCAACGCCTCCAAGAACTACAAGCCCGCTTATTCGCTGAGCAAAAGCAAAGCCTATTGATCGTGCTGCAAGCCATTGATACTGGAGGCAAAGACGGCACGATCAAAAGTGTGTTTCAAGGCGTGAATCCCCAAGGTTGCCAAGTTTGGTCATTTAAGCAACCTAGTGTCGAAGAACTCAATCACGACTTTCTCTGGCGGTATCATCAACGCACACCGGGACGAGGCATGATCGCCATCTTCAACCGATCGCACTACGAAGATGTGTTGGTGACGCGGGTGAAGCAGTTGGTGCCAGAACAAATTTGGCGAGGGCGCTACCAGTTGATTAATGAGTTTGAGCATATGTTGGCTCTGAATCACATCACGGTGCTCAAGTTCTTTCTCCACATCTCCAAAGATGAGCAAAAGCGCCGCCTCGAATCTCGCTTAGCGGAACCCGATAAACGCTGGAAGTTCTCGATCAATGATGTCAAAGAACGTCTCCTTTGGGACGACTACCAAATAGCATTTCAAGATGCGCTCAATTCTTGCTCGACGGAATATGCGCCTTGGTATGCAATTCCTGCTAACAAGAAGTGGTATCGCAATCTGGTAGTGGCTCGCACGATTGCAGATACTTTGGAATCCATGAATCCTCAGTATCCTGCTGAACCCCCCGGATTAAATGAGATTGTAATTCCCGATTGAGCGATCGCGCCAGATCATCAGGCGCTACTAGTCTTGGGGTTGGATGGGCTTTGCCCACTTAACCTGACAAATCCAATTTGGTGAATTAGTAGCTCTAGAAATAGATCAATAATCAGCAGAGAGATTATGCCGAGCCCATTACCAAATCCGGTTAACACACCTGCTTGGTGGCAATTGCTCAATTGGATTGCCGACCCGATCCAATTTCAACAGAAATACAGCCAGCAGTATGGGGATATGTTCACGTTGCGGCTGGGGAGTCTAGGAAGACCAATCGTGGTAGGCAATCCGCAAGCGATCCAAGACATCTTTAGCCAAGATGCCAAATTTGATATTGGTCGAGCCAATGCGATCGCAGAACCCCTGATTGGGCGTAACTCTCTGATGTTGATGGATGGCGATCGCCACCGTCGCGAACGCAAACTGTTAATGCCGCCTTTTCATGGAGAAAGGCTCCAAACCTACGCCCAACAGATCTGTTTGATCACAGAACAGGTTGCCAGCCAATGGCACGTGGGGCAAACGTTTGTAGCTCGGACTGCCATGCAGCGAGTGAGTCTAGAGATCATTCTGCAAATCGTCTTTGGCTTGAGTGAAGGAGAGCGCTACGAGCAACTTAAACCCCTCCTCACGCAATGGCTAGATATGACGGATTCTCCACTCCGCTCTAGCTTCCTATTTCTGAAATTTTTACAAAAAGATTGGGGAACCTGGAGTCCTTGGGGCCAAATGCGGCAGCGACAACGTCAAGTACATGCTCTCCTTCAGGCAGAAATTGCAGAGAGACGTACACAAGGAGAAACTGGTCGTAAGGATGTCCTGAGTCTGATGATGGCGGTGCGAGATGAGCAGGGGCAAGCCATGACCGATGAGGAGATCCGAGATGAACTCCTGACCATCTTGTTTGCAGGACATGAAACAACAGCAACCACTCTAGCTTGGGCTTTCTATCAAATTCATCGCAACCCTCAGGTGCGAGAAAAATTACTGCATGAACTAGACAGCATGGGCGATCGCTCCGCCCCAATGGAGTTGGCTCAGTTGCCTTACCTCAATGCTGTTTGCCAAGAAGCATTGCGGATGTACCCCGTTCTTCCAGTGGTTTTTCCCCGAGTTGCCAAATCACCTGTGCAAATAGCAGGCCAGGAGTTTGCGCCTGAAACCACCTTTATCCCCAGCATTTATTTGGTGCATTACCGAGAAGAGCTGTATCCCAATGCTCAACAGTTCCAGCCAGAACGGTTCCTAGAGCGGCAATACTCCCCTTCAGAATATCTCCCGTTTGGTGGAGGCAGTCGGCGGTGCTTGGGATACGCCTTAGCGCAGTTAGAAATGAAGTTGGTCTTGGCAACAGTTCTCTCTCAATATCAACTAACCTTGGCAGAGAACGAGCCTGTGAAACTCCAACGCCGTGGCTTCACCCTCGCTCCTAAAGGTGGGGTACGAATGGTGATGGCTGGGAAAAGATGAGTTAGGGATGTTGGTTGAATCAAAGATGGGGAGGGGCGATCGCATCATTCACATTTTCACCTAAAGGTCGAAAACGAGGGTAATATACGGAAAAACATACATTCCACCTAAGCATCTGGATTGTGTGAGTAGGCGGAAAAAGTACACCTAATAAATAGTTGACTCACGAGTGAGACCGATATGGTTTTTTCTCTTCACGAACTATCATCTGAGGAGATTCAGTTACTACCCATTGATCGCCTGGGTATTCTCGTCTTGAAGCATCTCGTCGAAACTAGGGAGTGGAATTCATACAACTTCTTGAATTTGGGAAGGGAACAGCGTGTGCCTGAACCAACCCTTAAATGTTGGTCCGAAGCTCTCAACTGGCTTATATCTAAAAATCTTGTTGCTCGGGGAACACCTGGACAATCAAATTCCGATACGATATTTGTTACTCGTCTTGGAATGAAAACTTTGCAAACAGGGCCTGAAGCAATCCAAGCTGCTGAGCGTCTGGATGTGGCACTACATCATCGCCTTGAGCACGTAAAGTCACAGTTTTTACTCGGACAATATGAGCTAGCAGCATTTGCAGCGATGCGAGAAGTAGAAATTCGAGTTCGAGAGCTCTCTGATTCTGAATCGTCTCTGATTGGTGTGAAGCTCATGCGAAAGTCTTTCGGGGAGGGTGGAAAACTAGCCGATCCAGAGCTAGATCCAGGGGAACGAGTTGGCATTATGGAGCTATTTGCTGGAGCTATAGGTACTTTCAAAAACCCTCCCAGTCACAGGCAAGTTAACTATGCTGACCCTACAGAGGCCTCGGAGGTTGTTCTGCTCGCAGACCTTCTAATGAGACTATTGGATCGCACTGCGGCACGAGTCGCCTGAGCCATGAACTAACAAAAGTACAAAAGCACAGAGACTACACCTCGGATTCATCTGTGTTATAGAGGGCAACTTAGACTCAAACTTAATTTTTTTGATAATTTCCGACATTTTTTACAGTTGTGCTTAGACTGTGGAAAGCTCGTATCAAAAAATACCTCTACTGATGCGTCTTACCCAAGTTTCAGCGATCGCCCTCACGCTTGTCTTTTCTCTTCTACCCGTTCACTTGCCTGGATGGTCGAGTTCGGTAGCAATTGCCGAGGGCAAACCCCCTAAAATCGATCGCCGAGAACGAGCAATGCTACTGATCTCTAAAGCAGAGTGGGTATATTCGGCCAGGTTTCCAGAAGCCAGTCTGCCTCTTTACGAGCAGGGATTTCGACTCCTGCAGGAAGTAGGCGATCGCACTCAAGAAGCCGATGTTTTGATGGAGCTTGCAAATAGGATTCGCTTCAGAGGACGGCTTCAAGCAGCGCTGCCCTACTATCAAAGAGTTTTGGCACTTCATCAGAAAGGCATTGTGGTTGCCGCTCCGCAGCGTTTGCCGCATCGAGGGAAAGCATCTGCCATTGCGATCGGCGACATTTATCAGGCAGCAAGACAGTTTGACCAGGCGTTATCTGCCTATGAACAGGCATTAGCCTTCAAACACGAGATCGAGGGGGAATGGACGGATGCTAACATCGTCACCAAGATGGGGACAGTTCACCATCTAGCTGGACGACCAGAACGAGCGATCGCGGCTTATCAGCAAGCCCAATCTCTATATCGGCGGACGGGAGACAACTTACCGGGTGTCTTCTTTCAAAAAACCAAACTGCTCAATCGCGTCGGATTGGTGCATCAATCACAAGGACAGCCCAAGTTAGCGTTAGCCGCTTATCAGCAAGGGTTAGCGGCTCTGAAAAACAAACGCGGAGAGCCTGAAAGAATTGTCGATCGAGTTTTGACGCTAGAAAATATCCGCGATCTTCATCAGGCACAGGGAGAGAAGGCACAGGTTGCTGCCTATACACAACAAGCAAAAGAGGCGCTATCAGAACCGCTGCCAGCCCTGGATGTGGGTGGAACCGATCACTTTCGACGAGCGGAGGTGTTGGCAACCATTGGTAGCTTTTACCTGGAAGCGGGACAGCTTAAGCGTGCCAAGCACTACTATGATCGGGCAGTGGCGATCGCCCGTGAATCCCCCTTTACGCCTGCCGAAGATAACATCCTGAGCAGGATTAGAACCGATTATCGGCAGCTAGGGCGGCTGGAACAAACTCTATCTGTGCAACAGCGACAAATGGAGATTTCTCGATCCAAGGGACAGTCGATTAACATTGCTGCATCGCTACGGTTCTTGGGGGAGACGTATCAGCAATTGCAACAATGGCAAGCTGCCCTGTCAGCCTATCAGCAGGCATTGTCCACCCTTCAGTCCAGCCAAAAGTCTAACCGCGAGCCTCTCACAATTGCTCTGTTACGCTTTCGAATTGGCACGGTTTATCAGGCACAGGGGCAACCTGAACAGGCTTTAACTGCCTATCAGCAGGCGTTAGCACTTTATCAAGAATTTCGGTTTCCTGAAGGACAAGTGCAGGTGCTTCAGCAAATCGGCAAACTTTACGAAGCTCAAGGTAAGGTTGAACTTGCACAACAGCATTATCAGCAAGCAGAAACGCTCCTCAATCAGCTTCTTTCATTTTTTCGAACATAGCCGCCTTTAGCGTTCTAGCCAAGCTCGCATCTTACCTGGATTGAGCAAGCCGTAGGGGTCTACCATCTCCTTAAACTTTAGTTGCTCTACGTTAATCGTCTTCATGCCTCCATCTTCCAGGATGTAAGTATGGGGATTGAAAATAAAGGCTCCCTGCGCTTCGTGGTAGGCAATAATCTCGTTGAGGCGAGCTTCTGTGGTGTAGCGCACCAACTGGAGAGCGGCAGGACGGGCCACGCCACCGACGCGGAAGAATTCCAGGTGCATCATCAACTCATCAGCGAAATGATGATAGATGTGCTCTACTAATTTGAGGTTTTTGTCATCTGGAAAGAGAGTTTGTAAATAGGTAAGAGAAGGATCAACACTGCGGGCATGGAGTGTGGTGTGATTCCAGGAAAACTCTCCCAAGGGCATGCCGTGACTGGCTTCCTGGGCTGTTTTTTGCTGGCAAACAGTACCGCCATATTCTTTAACTAAATCTGCTAGAGATTCCAAGCAGGACTCCGCCACCATTAGCAACGCACAGTGAGAGCCTTCTGGGATGCAGGAACGGAGCGCTGCAAAGTAGGTAGGAACTGGCCAAGCGTGGATACTAATTAGTTTCTTGATGATGCCATCGGAGTCTGCCAAGGTTTGCCCAAAGCGAGCCGCCGTCATGAAGTCAGGAAAACTGACAACCCACTCGGCCCAAGGATAAGCAGGCCCCAGAGGAATCTCCAATTCGGTGATAATGCCATTCACGCCATAGGCATGGTTTACCTTCTGCACCTCATCGCCCCGTAGCTCGATCACACGGGGTTCATCTTCCATTGTCACGACCCGCACTGCCAGGAGATTGCCGCGATCGCGCAGTTGCCCATAGGTAATTGAGCCAATACCACCACTACCTCCTGCAATAAACCCGCCAATGGTAGCGGTGCGGTAGGTGGAGGGAGCCATGCGAATCTCCCAACCGATTTCTCGCGTTTTCTTGTCAAGGTTGGCTAGCTTCACCCCTGGTTCTACACAAGCCAATCCCGGTTTGACCCAACGAATCGCTTGCATCGAACTCAAATCTAGAATCACCCCACCATTGAGAGGAACACACTGCCCGTAGTTGCCAGTTCCCGCTCCCCGTACCGTTAAGGGAACTCGGAACTTGACACAAGCTGCGGCCACGCGCAACACTTCTGCCTCACCCGCCGCCCGCACGACTAAATCGCCCTTTTTGCCCGCTAATTGCGGCTGTAGCACTGGGCTGAAGTTGTAGTAGTCCTGTGACAGCTTCGCGACCTGCGTTGGGTCAGTGATGATTTCTAACCCTACCAGTTCCGCAATCAGGGCATCGAGGTTCATCGTGTTGACAGGGGTCGTAGTCATCTAGCTAATCTCCGTAAAGCCGCGCAGATGATCTAATTCAGCATAATCAGGTGGGGTGGTGTCAATAGCTCGGCCGGTTCGCACAACCACTCGATCGTGCTGCGATCGCGACAGTAACTCACTAAAAGTGCGCCCCTTGAACAAAATCAAATCAGCGGGTAGACCCGCGCCAATGCGCCCAATCTCAGGCAGTTGCATCAAATCAGCGGGGGTTGTGGCGATCGCACGGGGCCAGTCACCATAGGGGCGATCTAAATGAGCAATCTTGGTTGAGAGTGTGAAGACTTCCAGACAATCATGATCGCCAAAGCCATGAAATGGGTCACGGCAATTGTCACTAGCGATCGCCACGGGAATGCCTTGTTGCCGCAGTTCATGCAGTAGAGTCACCCCCCGCCAACGCGGAGTCCGTTGAGGTACACGGTCTTGCAGATACAAATTGCACAGCGGCAAACTGACAATACCGATCTGAGCTTGCCGCACCAAACTCAACGTCTCCGCCACTTCTTCAGGGTTTTGGACTGACAAACTACAGCAGTGCCCGCAGACAATCTGCCCCGTGAACTCGTGACGCAGGGCTGCTGCTGCCACTTGCCTCAGCGTTTTGCTGTCTGGGTCGTCGGTTTCGTCGGTATGGAAATCTAAATTCAGTCCTCGCTCCTGAGCTAAGACGAACACGCGATCCAATTGAGCATCTAGTTCTGGATGAACAGGCGCAAATCCTCCCAACACTCCTCCCAACTCTGCTATTTTGTCTGCCAGAGCTTCTCCTTCGGGGGTGAGAAACATTTCTAGAGGAGCGAGGCAAACGGCTTGCAGTATTAGGCGATCGCGCCACTCCTGCTGGAGCAACCGAAACGCTTCAAAACTCTGCTGGGAAAACTCCCCGATCGCATCAATGTGAGTCCGAATAGCTCGCGTGCCGTGGGCGTAGCTGCACTTGAGACCAAACTCCATCCGCCGATACACATCTTCCAAGTCCCAATGTTGAGTGGCATCCTTCTCGACTGTGGTCAACGCACTGGCAAACGTGCCGTCAGGATTTGTTGCTCGTTCCCAAATATGCCCTTTATCAAGATGTGTGTGAATATCCACAAAGCAAGGCCAAACCTGCCCACCTCGAAGGTCTAAGGAGGGTAAGGGAGATGTTTCCTGATTGGGATTAGGCCGCGATCGCGCCACCTGAATCGCCTCCACCAACCCAGCCCGAATCTCCAAATTAACTAATGCTAAGCCATCGGCATTCTGTTGAGCCGCAATCTCAGGGCGATCGCCTGCCAGCAAACAAACCGGAATATGGGCATTCAGGAGCCAGTAATGATCAGAAGTTGGCAACATGCAAGGGTTAAAGATTTAATTCTCACGCTTTATCGCACTTTCATGCCAGTGGCGCAGTAAGAAATCAGACAACAACGTCAGTACCACAAAGATCGCCACCCCTAAACCAGTCGTCATCAACAGCGCCGCAAACATGCGCGGAATCTGCAAGTTATAACTCGCCATCAAAATCTGATAAGCAATTCCCGCACGTGCCCCACCTGTCCCCGCCACAAACTCAGCCACCACTGCTCCAATCAACGCCAACCCGCCACTAATCCGCAGACCACCGAGAAAATAGGGCAGCGCACTCGGCAAACGCAGATACCACAAAGCTTGCCAGCGGGAAGCTCGGTAAAGCTGAAACAGATTCAACAAATTATGGTCGGCACTATTTAACCCCAACGTCGTGTTAGCAATGATGGGAAATAGCGCCACCATCCAAGCGCAGACCACCAACGCCGCAAATGTGTTATTCCGCAACCACACAATGATCAACGGCGCGATCGCCACCACAGGCGTAGTTTGCAACAGCACCGCATAGGGAAATAAACTCCGCTCAATCCACTTACTCTGAGCAAACAAAACTGCGATCGCCACCCCAGAAACCACCGCCGCCAGAAAAGCCACCAGCGTAATTTGTAGCGTCACCAACAACGCCGGAAATAACTCAGGCCAATCCCGAACCAGCGTCCGCAATACCAAAAGCGGCCCAGGCAATAGATAAGGGGGCATCCCTGTCACCCGCACAAAGATATCCCACCCGAATAGAGCGACTACCGCGATCGCCAACGGTGGCAGAATATCAACGCCCAGTAGCACTTTTAATCTCTGCATTTCACTTAAAACCTAACCCCCAGCCCCTTCCCTTGTAGGGAAGGGGAGTCAGATTTGTATACCAAGTAGCCCAAAAGGAGAAATAATTGAAAATACCTTTTGGAGGGGGTCTCGGGGACGCAACCGTCCCTCGGCGGGGGTTTGGGGGCGAGTGCCCCCAAGGCTCGGATTTCCAAAAACATAACTCAGAACCCCGCTCCCAAAGATAAAGCCCCCGAAACCTCCCGACAATACTCATTAAACAGCGACGACAAACGAAACTCCTCCGTGCGGGGATAAGGAACTGCAACCTCCACCTCCGCCACCACCCGCCCTGGACGCGCCGCCATCACTACCACCCGATTCGACAAATACACCGCCTCATAAATGTTGTGCGTTACAAACACCACCGTCCAGCGCTTCTGACTCCACAAACTCAGTAAATCACTATTAAGCTTGCTCCGCGTCATCTCATCTAGCGCTCCAAACGGCTCATCCATCAGCAAAACATCAGGCTGCGTCACCAACGCCCGCGCGATCGAAACCCGCATCTTCATGCCGCCCGACAACTCACGGGGATAGGCTTGCTCAAACCCCTTCAGTCCTACCAGCGCGATCGCCTCAGCCACCGCTGCCCTAGCTGCCAGCTTGGACATTCCTACCAACTGCAACGGCAACCGCACATTCTCCAGCACCGTCGCCCAGGGCATCAGCGCCGCTTCCTGAAACACAAAGGCTAACTTTGGTGCCAGTTTTGAACTGAATGGACGCTGCCAAAACTTCCTCGCCGCCTTAACGTCCGCTTGAACTGCGCCCCACGCAATCTCCCCAGAACTCGCCTCCCCCAAGCCTGCCATGATCCGCAGCGCTGTGCTTTTACCGCATCCCGAAGGCCCCACCAAACTAATGAACTCAGACTCCGCAATCTTTAAGTTCATCTCCTGCAAGGCGGTCGTGCCATTGGAGTAGACCTTACTGACTTGGTGGAACGCGATCGCACAAGAATTCTTAGCAAAACGAGACTCAGGCAAGTCTGGCTGGTGGCAGGATTCAGGGCACTCCTGCGCTGAGGGCGTATCCATTCCCCGCAATCTCCTTATCGTATGACCACAGCCTTAAAGATATCTTGGCAAATATCACTGCTTGTAGGAACAGCTCAGACTCTTTAAGCTTGATAAGCTTGGACTCCCTTATTCACAAACTGAAGCGTATAAGCCTCTTTGTAGTTAGTATTGGGCTGATATACAGACGCCGCTACCATGCTGTCAAAAAATACTTTCCAGCGATCGTCTGTCATTGCCCCGATTCCCAACTTCTCAGCATCACCAGACACCACGATGCCATACTGCTTCATTTTCTCCAAGCTATAAGCCAGCTGAGCATCAGTCATTTCAGGGTTAGCTTTTTTAATTAACTCATTACCCAGCGCCGGATCTTGAAAGTAGCTATACCATCCCTTGATCGAAGCATCCACAAATCGCTGGACCAAATCAGGCTGCTTCTCCACTAAATCTTTGCGGGTTTCGATCGTAGTGGAGTAAGGTCTGTAGCCGTAGTCAGCCAGCAAAAATGCGACTGGTTCAAACCCGCCTTCTTGCTTGATTTCAAAGGGTTCAGAGCTTAAATATCCTTGTTGCACCAAGGTTTTATCAACTAGAAATGGCCCCACATTAAAGTTGTAAGGACGCTTTTGGTCATCTGTGAAGCCATACTTGGACTTGAGAAATGGCCAAAAGGTTGTATTAGCTGCCGCAGAAATTAGAATAGGAGCGCCTTTGAGTTTTTCTAAAGAGTCACGGCCTGTTCCAGGATGAACCAGCAGCACTTGAGGATCTTTTTGGAAAATGGCAGCCACCGTTACTTTAGGGATGCCCTCTGCGATCGCTTTAATGGCATCTGACCCATATCCCATAAAAAAGTCAACTGCTCCTCCCATCAACAGTTGAGTCCCGTTGACCTGCGGCCCTCCCATTTGAATCGTCACATCCAAGCCATGTGCTTGGTAGATGCCAGCCGCCACGGCTTGATAAAATCCCCCATGCTCGGCTTGGGCAAACCAATTTGTTCCGTAGTTGACTTTATCAAGCTGGCCGTTCCCCGCCGCTGAACCTGCACCGCTAGAAGTAGATGGCTGGTTGTTGTTGGCACAAGCGGCCACAATACCACTGCCTAGTGCCAGCGTGCTATAGCGAATAAACTTGCGGCGGTTCAGTTGCCCCATGATCACCCTACCTTGTCCCCGAAAACTTAAAAATCAACCTTGACTCCCAGGAGATTAGCATTCCCTGGTTCTAGCCTGGGTTCTGTCAATTTAAGACAGGCTACTGTAACTTTGCCAAGCTTGCCAAAAAATATAGAGCGATAGAATCCCCAAAAATCCCCGAAAGATCAGGCTGACGATCGCATCTGGTAGTTTAGGGAGAAACCGCGTGCTGATCTGTGCTCCTACTAGCCCCCCCAGCCCCAAAAGCAAACCTTCCGTTGCTAGTACGTTGCCTGCTAGCGTATGCCCGACGGAAGCTGAGATAGCGGTAAGCACAATGACCCCCAAACTAGTTTGAATCGCTGTTTTGATCGGCTCTCCCAGCAGCAAGATTTGCAAAGGCACCATAATCACGCCACCCCCGACGCCAAACAAGCCAGCCAAGATGCCAGCGGCTCCCCCAGTTCCCAAACGCGCCATGAGTGGGTTGATCCGAGTCTGGGTCGCATGAGGCTCCTTGGCAACGAGGCGTTTGCGCAGATCGACCAAGTAAATATTCAGTAACAGCAACAGTCCAAAGGCTGCCAGCAAAATGTACGGGGCAATGCGGCTCGCCAAGTAAACCCCAATTTGGGCGGTCGCCAAGGCGGGAAACCCCAAGTAAAGCACTTGCTTGGCATTAAAATACCCCATCCGCCAGTTCTGGACAGTTCCAGAAATAGACGTAATCAGAATCGCTAAGCTACTCGTCGCCACTGCTTGCACTGGGCTATATCCCAAAGCCACTAGCAATGGCACCAAAACAGTGCCGCCGCCAATCCCTAAGAGCCCAGCTAGAATCCCAGAGAACAGACCGCCACTGGCAAGAATCAACCAATTTGCTGGCATATTAACTTAGTTGAACTTACTTTTAATTTATTTTCATATACTCAAAGCTTTATCTATTCAATTGTGAAATCGAGATATCACTAGGATGTAGGCTACGTAATTATGGTGACCTATATTTTTAAGCTCAAGTTTATTTAAGTGTTCAATGATTCATGACATTCCAGCAATTCTTTAGCAAATTGAAACCTGTTTTTCAGAAATTTCGGCGATCGCGCTTCATCGCGTTGTGGGTCGCTGGCTTAGTTCTAACCTTGTTGGTCGTCGTGCCTGCGTTCTCCCAGCCAACCGTTACCCTCAGCTTTCTGATTGGCGCACCAGAGCGACCCACCTGGGAACCGATCATTAAAGACTTTGAGGCGACGCATCCAGGGATTCGGCTCAACTTTGTGGAAGGCCCGAACGCTACCAATGCGGTTGAAGATCTATACACATCTTCCTTTCTTTTAGGCAGCTCTCCCTACGACTTGGTGTACATGGACATTGTCTGGGTACCTAAGTTTGCCGCTGCTGGTTGGTTAACAGATTTGTCGGATAAAGTTGCGGATACTGATCTCGCAGACTTCTTGGAAGGAGACGTAGCGGGAGGGCGGTATCAAGGTGGGCTGTACCGAATGCCTGTGCGATCGGACGCGGGCATGCTTTACTATCGCAAAGATTTACTAGATGCAGCAGGTTTCAAGCCACCAGAAACTTTTACAGAGTTGATGCAAATCTCCCAAGCGCTACAAAAAAGCGGAGCCGTCACTTGGGGCTATGTTTGGCAAGGTCGCCAATATGAAGGGGCTGCCGCCATGTTTGTAGAAGTGCTTGCGGGTTCTGGTGGTTTCTGGATTGATCCCCAAACCAAAGCCGTTGGCTTAGATCGGCCCGAATCAGTTCAGGCTGTGAAATTTTTACTAGACACTATTAACACGGGCGTTTCCCCTCGGGGGGTTGTGACTTACCAGGAAGAAGAAACGAGACGATTGTTTCAAAGCGGTACCGTCGCCTTTCTGCGAAACTGGCCTTACGCTTGGCCGCTAGCGAATGCCGAAGATTCGTCCATTCGCGGCAAAATCGCTATTAAGCCAATGGTCCATGCTGTTGGCGCTGAGAGTGCGGCTTGTCAAGGTGGCTGGGGCTGGGGGATCGCCAAAACTACAAGACACCCCAAAGAAGCTTGGGAAGCAGTGCAATATCTCACCAGCATCCAAACCCAGCGTAAGGTGACGCTTAGCACGGGCTATTTACCATCGCGGCGATCGCTCTACAACGACCCCGAAATTGTCCGCAAATACAACTTCTTCCCCGCCATGCTAAATGTGATCGACAATGCGGCATTGCGGCCCCCGATCGCTCAATATGCTCAAGCCTCAGATATTTTGCAGCGCTACTTGAGTTCAGCTTTAACCGGACAAATGACCCCAGAACGAGCCATGCAAGCCGCTGCTAATGAAACTCGTCGATTGCTAGGAACCGCTTGAGCTGTAGGAGCACCAAGGCCCAATGACGACAGATACAATTCGTCGAAGAGAACAGACGACAGGCTGGATTCTAGCTATTCCTGCACTCCTGTTGTTGCTATTAGTATTTGCTTATCCGATTGGTCGGGCGTTTTGGGAAAGTTTTTTCACCAAAAACCTCGGCACCGAACTCCAGCCTGTGTTTTCGGGTGTTGAAAACTACACGCGCATGGTGTTTGATGGCCGCTTTTGGGAAAGTTTGCAAAACACAACTATATTTACAGTTGCTTCTGTAATCCTAGAACTGCTGATTGGCATGGGCATTGCGCTGGTCTTGAACCAGTCTTTTCGCGGTAGAGGAGCCATCCGCACGATCGCGATTCTGCCTTGGGCGCTACCAACTGCCTTAATTGCCCTTGCTTGGACCTGGATTTTCAACGATCAGTACGGCGTGGTCAACGACATCCTTCTGCGCTTAGGGCTGATCCAGACGGGAATCAACTGGTTAGGTGAACCGACGCTGGCTATGATTGCTGTGATTATTGCCGATGTTTGGAAAACCACTCCTTTCATTAGCATTCTGTTGTTGGCTGGGTTGCAATCTATTTCCAATGATTTGTACGAAGCTCATGCTCTCGATGGAGCTAGCGCTTGGCAAAGCTTTCGGCAAATTACTCTACCGCTGCTAATGCCGCAGATTCTAATCGCTGCGCTGTTCCGATTTGCTCAAGCCTTTGGGATCTTTGACCTGATTGCCGTCATGACTGGAGGGGGACCGGGAGGGGCAACCGAAACCGTTTCTCTCTATGTCTACTCTACCGTCATGCGCTATTTAGACTTTGGTTATGGCGCGGCTTTGGTCGTCGTCACCTTTTTACTGCTGGTGTTGGCAGTCGCGATCGCCAGCTTCTTGCTCAGTAAACTCAGAGCCAGAGCGGCAGGAGTGGAATCAAGATGACAACTACTGATCGTCCTACTGGCACTCCATCCGAGGAAGTAGAAGCCGCAAAGCTACCCCCATCAGGTTTTTCTCGGCGACGCTTGGGAGTCGCGATCGCCGCAGTTCTGATTGCGCTGTTTTGCTTGGCTCCCATCCTGTGGCAGCTACTCACTTCTGTCAAAGTTAATGCTGATATTTCAGCCGTACCTACGGTTTATTTCCCCACCCGCTTTACTCTGAATCACTATACAGAACTGTTTACCCGCCGCCCGTTTCTGCAATATGTCGGCAACAGTTTTCTGGTCTCGATCCTCTCCACTCTTTTAGCGTTAGGTCTGGGAGCCCCCGCCGCCTATGCCTTAGCACGTCTCCGCATTCCTGGTGAACGGGTAGTTCTAGCCGCAGTCCTAATCGTGACTCTGTTTCCCTACATTCTGCTGTTCTTAGGTCTGCTAGAAGTAGTTCGGGCTTTAAATCTAGGCAACAACTATTTAGCTTTGATCATTCCCTACACCGCCATTAACCTGCCTTTGACCATTCTGGTGATGCGGAGCTTTTTCCAGCAACTCCCCCGTGACCTAGAAGATGCCGCCAAAGTAGACGGTTTCAACACCTGGCAAATGCTGACCCAGATCGTGCTGCCCATGACCTTGCCTGCCCTCGTCACCACAGGCATTCTCACCTTCATCTCTGCCTGGAATGAATTTATCTTTGCTCTCACCTTCATCACCCGTGAGGACATGAAAACGATTCCTGTCGCCGCTGCCCAGCTCGGTGGTGCCTCCATCTTTGAAATTCCCTACGGTCCGATCGCCGCAGCCACCGTTCTCGGCACCTTACCCCTCGTCATTCTAGTGCTGTTGTTCCAACGCAAAATTGTTCAAGGACTCACTGCGGGAGCGGTGAAAGGATAAATCTGAAATCGTTATGGCTAAACTTGAACTACAAAATTTAAACAAAACCTATACTCCTAAAGTTGTTCCGGTTAAGGATGTCAGCGTGAGTGTAGAGGATGGTGAATTCTTGACACTCTTGGGGCCGTCGGGTTGCGGCAAATCTACGATTTTGCGGTTGATTGCGGGGCTAGAAGCACCAACGCGAGGTCGCATCACGATCGCAGGTCGAGATGTCAGTCGCATGAGTCCGGGCGATCGCAATATTGCAATGGTGTTCCAGAGCTACGCCCTCTACCCGCACCTCAGCGTTTACGACAACATTGCTTCTGGCTTAAAACTCCGGGGCAAGCTCTCTGGTGAGGAAATTCGCCAACGGATTAGTGAGGTATCTCATGTGCTGGGTTTGGATGAGTTGATGAGCCGCAAGCCAGGGCAACTCTCTGGGGGCCAGCGACAACGGGTGGCAGTAGGACGAGCCTTGGTGCGCCGACCGGATGTGTTTTTGTTAGATGAACCGCTGAGTAATTTAGATGCTTTGCTGCGCGAGCATGTGCGAGCTGAGCTGAAGCAACTGTTTGAAGCCCAAAACACGCCAGTTGTCTACGTCACCCACGACCAAACAGAAGCCATGACCCTTTCGACCAAGGTTGCCGTACTTTCCAACGGTAGTGTGCAGCAGCTTGCCTCTCCCCAACGCATCTACACTCATCCCGCCAACCAGTTTGTCGCAGGGTTTGTCGGTAGTCCCCAAATGAACTTGCTGACGCTGCCTTGTCAGGGCCAGTATGCCTTGTTAGGAGACACCAAAATTCCTTTACCCGCAGGCATTACTGCCCCCAAGCAAATATCGTTGGGCATCCGACCAGAGCATGTGGCCTTAGTTGGCGATGAAGTTCCTCAAGCCGTAACGGTGCAGGGCAAGATTTTTCTAGTGGAGAATCTGGGAATGCAGAATTTGTTAAGTGTCCAGGTGCAGCATCAGCAAGCCCACCAAATTAAGCTGCGGGCTTTACTACCCGCAGATCATAAGTGGGATGGTGAGGTAGTAAGTCTCGCTTTGCCCTTGGACAGAATTCACTGGTTTGATGTGGAAACGGGCGATCGCCTCAATCCTTAAATTCTCAAACCTAACTTAGGTCTAAACAGGTTCCAAAATCCAGTAATACCCCTCATAAATCACTTTGAAGCCAGCCTCCCGGAAAATTTGCTGATTCGTTTCTTGATTTTCTGGCGAGGCAGGCAGGAGAGGCACACTGGTATATAGCAGGCCTTGGGGCGAAATTGCTTTTCTGAAGTTACGGAAGAAGTCAGTGATTTGCTCGGGTGAGCTGTAGGTATAGAGAAAATCAGAACGACTAAACAGATGTAGGCAGGCAATGACATCAAACTTCTCTTCGGCAGAGGGCAACCAGTCGCCAATCTCCGAGAACTCCATGACTTTGTGCTTGTACGAAAGAGGGTGTGAGTACTCCTGTTTGTTGTGTGGTCTGGGTTCAATTCCAGTGACTTGTGCCCCTAGAATTTGCAGGATTTCGGCGGCGATCGGTGGGTGATCGTTGTAGAAGTGCACTAGTAAGTCTTCATCATCTGGAGAAGGTGCATAAGAGGAGAGGGCACCGCAGCCAATATCTAGAACTTTAAAGCCATACAAAGGGCTGGTGTTCATGTGGTCAAAATTGCCACATAGTGTCCCAGCTAAAAATAGAATATGCGGACTCAGAATATGGTCTTTTAGATCAATCTTGAATCCCTTAAAGCTAGGATTGCTCCTCATCATTTGAATGACGATTTGCTTGCCAAAACTATTGAGGTTATGGATCTTCGGATATTCATCAATCTGGACATCAAAGTTCTCTTTGATACCAAGCTTTGTGTGAAGTAAATCCCGTGACAAAGCTTCGATTTTAGCGGCTTCGCTCACTATTAGCTTAACGGGGGGTAATATCCTACGGTTGAGGATTTTAGAACTTCCACTTGCTTGTCTTTTAGAAGCATCAAAAGACATAAGATTCGGCCTAGACGTAGATGAATTGATCCATACGGATCATATCTGACGGAATTCAATTCTGACCTGTGTTAAGTTATTTTCCCAAATTGCCGAAGTTCAAACCATGCCTCACTAGTTCAGTTGACAACCTTTAGCAAGCCTCGGTGCAGCAGCTCATAAACTTGCTTGAGTAGGTTTTCTTCTTGAGTAGTTAGAGCAGCTTGGCAAGAGGCTTTCATAAGCAGGCGTTGGTCGAGGCGGCTAATTTGGCGGGAAGCGATGATTTTAGCGATGATTTGTTCGAGGGTGGCTTGGGGGGCAACAAGTTCAACTGACATCTGCGTGTGGGGAACATCGACATATTTAATATCGGTGATCCCTCGGTTGCCACAGGTGATGTGCAATCTGGGGGAATGTGACAATTTGAGTGGGTGTCGGTGATTTAGATTACGAAGCTAAGCGATCGCCTCCCAGAACCCCTTTTCTGTAAACCTTTGCGGTTCACTCCGGTTCTCCATTTTTGCTTACACAAGGGCTAGATTCAGGCTCCAAAATACTTAAGTTGGAAGTAACAGCATCAAACATAATGGTGCAAGTGGCTGTGGGCAAAATTCGTCGCAAGATTTGCAGATGAGATTCTGCTTCACTGCGCCGCCGAAACCGAGCCACGGTGATCGATCGCGCCTGAGGTAAACACCGGACGATGCACCAAGGATGCAATTGGTCTTTATAAGCCATAGAAACTCCTTACGATCGCCTGTTTCGCGATCGCGCTTGGGGATAATATGAGCAGGCCATTGCCTCAACACAGCCTGAACTGTCGCCAATTAGCAAAATTTTTGGCGATCGCTGGTGAGAAATGCCTACAAGTAGCGATATTGATGAGACACTTGGAAAGAAGCAAGGGACAAGCAGCCAAACCTTGGAGAAGGGGCTGTTGAAGTCACCTGCTTATTTATTGTGTAGTCAAACTATAAGCCGCTTATATTTCTTGTGTCAAGCCGCTTATATAAGCCGCTTATAAAAAACTTGAGTATGACGGAAGAACGAGCAACTGAACAAGAATCTCCTTTGAAGCAGCGTCGAGAAGAACTGGGCCTGACGCAGAGAGATGTTGCAGTTGCGATTGATGTGTCAGTGCAGACGGTGAGTAACTGGGAAACGGGACGTTATAAGGAAGCCAAGCTCACCCTTCCTCAAGTAAAAGCCCTTTGCCGTGTGTTGAATTGGACGGTTCAGGACTTACCGGATGATCTTGGGCCGTGTTAATTTACGCTTGAGGTTCAGAGGTAGAAGTTTGTTGTTGAGAGGCGATCACGATCTGTACATCGTCTAAATTCTTACGAAAAACAACGGTGTTAGGATGATTTTTTCCTAAAGACTGCTCTGCGATCTCAAGTGCCTGCTCATATAGCTGCTTTGCTTCACCATAACGCTCTTGAAAACAGCGAAGCAGAGCTAAGTTATTGAGACTAGTAGCTACATCAGGATGTTTGTCTCCTAGCAAATCTTGTCTCATTTTCAGCCCTTGCAAGAAAAGGGGTTCAGCTTCGTTGTGCTGTCCCTGATAGAGGTAGAGCGCTGCTAAGTTATTGATGCTTGTAGCGACGTCTGGGTGGTCTTCCCCTAACAAACGCTTACTCAATTCCAAACCTTGCTGATAGAGGGGTTCAGCTTTGTTGTATCGCCCCTGAGAGTAGTAAAAAGACCCTAAGTTATTAATACTTTGCGCGACGTCTGGGTGGTCTTCTCCTAATAAACGCTTACTCAATTCCAAACCTTGCTGATAGAGGGGTTCAGCTTTGTTGTACTGCCCTTGGGCTTTATAAAGCAATGCTAGATTGTTAAGACTGGCAGCTACATTAAGATGATCTTCTCCTAGTAAGTGCTTATGGAGTTCTAGGGCTTGCACTAATAGAGGCTCAGCTTGTCTATATCGACCCTGAGAATAGTAGAGCGACCCTAAATTGCCGAGGCTAGCAACTACAACAGGATGTTCTTCTCCTAGGAGATGTTTGTTAAGTTCTAGGGCTTGCACCAATAGAGGCTCAGCATCACTATAGCGTCCTTGCGCTTTATAAACTAATGCTAGATTGTTGAGGCTTTGTGCTACATCTGGATGTTTATCCTCAAACAGATATCCTCTGAGTTTTAGCGCTTGCTGATTAAGAGATTCAGCATCAATGTAACGCCCTTGAGAATAATAGAGCAATGCTAGATTGTTTAGGCTGATAGCTACAACATAATGCTCATCCCCTAAACGTTTTTTTACTACTGCTAAGCATTGCTGATAATAAGGTTCTGCTAGTGCATAAAGTCCCTGCCGTTCATAAAACTGCGCTATCCCTCTAAAAGGCCAAACTAAGTCTTCATCTTTAACTGCTGCTATCCAATTCTGCGTTGTTTCAATTAAGTGAGGTATAGCTACGGAAAAACTATGAATGTTTTGAGAAGTTGATGAGTTTGAAATTTGTTGGGCAATGGTTACCATTGCGGCAGCAAATGCTTGCTGGAGCGCCTGAACTTGCTCTGAGCCTTCCAGCTTATCCTGCAAAAACTCTCGGATCAGAGGGTGAACTCTATAAATTCCCAGGCCTTCTCGCTGAATTAAATAATGGCTGTAGAGCTGCCGCCGAGAGGTTTCCAGAGCCGACTCATCCCAAGCCAAGTTCTGCGCTGCTAACTCCACCAATTTCCAAGGAATCACCTCTGGCGCAAACAAGCTCAGCAACCGCCCCACATTAGCTGTAAATTCATCCAGCTCTTGCCAGCTCAATTCAAAAGCAGCTCTCACGCCTCGTTGCGCTGTCACAAAAGGGGCTTCCTGCTCTGGCTGCGCCTCTAGATCAATCGCCTCATGTTTCAAACGTTGTCTTTTTAAGCGCTCTAACATTGTAGCTAGAGATAAGTCTGGGTCTTGCTTTAGATAAATCCCTACCAACTGCAATCCCAGCGGTAAATTCCCTAACCACTGGCACAATCTCTCTGCGGTTTCTCTTTCTCGCTCAATCTGCCCCGCATCCTCCACCAGACTTTTCAATAGCTCTAGAGCAATCGGCTGAGGCAACACATCCAAAGCCAGCTCAAAGAAAGTCCCTTGCAGGCGCTGTCGAGTCGTTACCAAAACCCGAAAACGACTCAAGTTTTTTGGTAGCACTGGGTGACATTCACCCCAATTGGTGACATCATCCAGCACCAACAACACCAAGCCTTCAGGTGGCTGCCAATTTCGCCAGCACCAAGCCACTTGTTCTTCTGTCGTCAGCGATTGTCCTCGCCACTCCTGCCGTACTTTCAGTCCCAAGTCCAGCTCAGCAAGTTGCAAAATCTGAGCATCAAGCTTCCCCTCCCGCGCCTGTAACCAGCAAATTCCACCCGAATACTCAGCTATATACCGTTGCGCGTACTGAATTGCCAACTCTGTCTTGCCAACTCCACCCATTCCCTCAATGGCGGAGATCACGATCCGATCTGTCCGCTGCAAAGCTTGATGCAATATCTCAAGCTGTTCTGAGCGCCCAACGAATTTGTCAGACGCTCGGCTAGTCGGAACGTTTTGTAGAGGATTTAACTTTGCCCGTTCCTGCTCAGGCGACTGTAGTCAGTTGAAGTTAAAAGTGTTGCCTGAAAAATTTGTCGTACCTTGATTAACGATGCCAATTCTTTCAGCAAGCTGAGCCATATTCTGAATGGTGAAAGGCTGAGCTTTTGCTGCGGTTGCCACATCTTCAACGGCTGCTTGCACTTCTGGATCTGCCTTTGCAGCCTCTTCCACTTTAGTAACCAACACTGCTGTGCCATAATCTGCGGGCTGTTGTTCTGCCAGCCCTGGCGTTTCAGCGACCTTCTCGATCGCCAGTGCTGTTTCTGGAGCCTTATGCCTCAAAAGCTTTAACAGCTTTCCGCCCTGCTCCCAAACTTTTTCTCCAATCTGTTCACCTGTTTTCTCAAAAGCTTTGGTTACAACTAGGGTTGCGATCACAGTAGCCGTCAGCGGTTCCATAAATTCCTGATTTTATTCTTCCTGCATCTTTTATAGCTTTTTCAATCAAGTAACCAAGTAACTTGCAAGCGGAACTACAATAGCTTTACCCCAGCACTTCATCTACAGCAAAACTACCATCTGTAAATGCCTGCACCGTTAATTCTTGCCCTTGCCGTAACTCTTCCACCTGTCCATAAACACTCAAACTTGGTTCTCGATATATCGCGATCGCATTCTGGTTCAAATCCACTAGCCACACTTCTCGCACCCCGCTCTTGGCGTAAAGAGGAATCTTGATCTCGCGATCAAACTCAACGGTTGTATCTGCCACTTCCACCAGCAACAAAATATCCTGCGGTTGGGGATGGCCCGCTTCATAAAAATCTGGGCGAGGTTTCAGTAATGCTATATCTGGTTGAGGTTCTGAGCGATCGCTTAACTCCACCGGATTTTGCACCCGCACAATCGCCCGCTCTCGGAGGCGATCGCTAAACAAACGATTCAGGCGGTCAACACAAGCAGCATGACGGCGACCAATCGGTGACATTTCAATAATTTCTCCCTCGAGCAATTCCACGCGATCATCCTCAGTCAAAATGCCAGCCTCAACCATTTGATGATATTGCGCCACCGTAAACTGCCGCCGGAGTAACTGAACCGCCATCGCTGCTTCACCTCACGCAATTCGGGCCATGTTCCCATTATGCTTAACGTATTTGGTAGGAAGTGCGATCGCCCAACAAAAAACCCCAGCGGAGAGCTGAGGTCTGTCGAAAGTTTTAGCTAATGAATTGGAGGGTTAGCGAAGGGTTAGCGATCGCCCAGCGTCGGAGCTTGCAGCGATTGTGCTTTGATCCCTAGCGGTAAGAAAGAAGGTAGCGTCGAAGCTGTGGTTGATTGTGGCCTTTGAGCAACCGTAAACACAGAATCACGCAAGCGAGCCGTAAGTTGTTGGGTTTTAGCGTCGTAGACCTGTGTCAACAGCTTGGGGTAGAAGCCAATCCCGATAATAGGGATGAGCAAGCAAGCCACGATGAACACTTCACGCGGCTCAGCATCAATCAGCGCTTCGTGAGACGTGAGTTCCTTATTTTCTGGCCCAAAGAAGATTTCTCGCAGCATCGAGAGCAGGTAAATCGGAGTCAGAATTACCCCGATCGCGGCTAAAAAGACAATGATCACCTTAAAGGTGGAGCTGTAAGCATCACTGGTAGAGAAGCCGACAAACACCATCAACTCAGCCACAAATCCACTCATCCCAGGCAGAGCCAAGGAAGCTAATGAGCAAGTGGTAAACATTGAGAAAATTTTGGGCATTTGTTTACCCACACCACCCATCTCATCCAAAATCAGCGTATGGGTGCGATCGTAAGTAGCCCCCACTAAGAAGAAGAGACTGGCTCCAATCAGACCGTGGGAGACCATTTGCAGCACCGCGCCACTCAAGCCCAAATCGGTGAAAGAGCCAATCCCAATCAGCACAAAGCCCATGTGCGAAATCGAAGAATAGGCAATTTTTCGCTTCAAGTTGCGCTGGGCAAACGAGGTCAGCGCTGCGTAGATGATGTTCACCACCCCTAACACCACCAAGATGGGGGCGAAGTAGGCGTGGGCATCAGGCAACATTTCAGCATTCATCCGAATCAGGGCATAACCGCCCATCTTCAGCAGAATTCCCGCCAGCAACATGTGGACTGGAGCCGTCGCCTCCCCGTGGGCATCGGGTAGCCAAGTATGCAAGGGGAAGATCGGCAGCTTCACCGCGTAAGCAATCAAGAATGCGGCATACAGCCAGAATTGCAAGTTGACAGGCAGATGTTTATCCATCAGCGCCCGCATGTCAAACGTGACCGTATCGCCGTAGAAGGCCATCGCCAACGCTGCCACCAAAATGAACAGCGATCCCCCAGCCGTATAAAGGATAAACTTGGTCGCGGCATAGAGGCGCTTTTTGCCACCCCAAATCGCCAGCAGCAGGTAAACCGGGATCAGTTCCAGCTCCCACACCAGGAAGAACAGCAGCATATCCTGTACAGCAAACACCGCAATCTGACCGCCATACATCGCCAGCAACAGGAAGTAGAACAGTTTTGGCTTCAGGGTGACAGGCCAAGCTGCCAAAGTTGCCAACGTCGTAATAAAGCCTGTGAGCAAAATCAGCGGCATGGAGAGGCCATCAGCGCCCACCGACCATTTCAGGTCTAGTTGCGGCACCCAGGAATAGCTCTCCACCAGTTGCAAGCCTGGGTTGGAGAAGTCGTATTGCGTATAAAAAGCGTAAACCAGTAGGGCAAAATCGAGCAGTCCCACAACTAGGGCATACCAGCGGACAGTGCGACCATCCTTATCTGGAATGATGGGCAAGAGCAAAGCTGCCGCGATCGGAAACAAAATGCTCGTACTGAGCCAAGGAAAATGTGTCAAATCCATAACAGCTTAAAATCACAATCAATCAAAACTCAGTTTTAAACCGCAAAGGGCGGGATGGTCCCGCCCCTGTCGTTTTAGGTAATGCCAGAGAGAATTACCAAGCCCAGCACCGCCCCAAACACAATTAAGGCGTAGAACTGTGCTCGACCATTCTCTAGATATTTCAGACCTTCGCCTGTAATTAAGGTAACGAATCCAGCTAGGTTCACAACCCCGTCTACAATCCGCACGTCTACCTCTAGCACTTGACGAGCCAGACGACGGCTGCCTTGGATGAAGACTGCGTCGTAGATTTCGTCAAAGTACCACTTATTTTTGGAGAGTTTGTAGAAGGAAGGAATCTTAGCCGCGATCGCCCCTGGATCAATTTGGTGCCGCAGATACATCAGCGAAGCCAGCGTGATCCCAATCAGGGAAACGCCAACGGAGCCGCCTGCCAACACCAGAAACTCATTCAAGTTAAAAGCTTCTGCCGCTTCCATCACCTCATGCGCCGCTTCCGTGGGTGGGTGAATGAACGCTTCAAAGTAGTTATTGAAGGGAGTCCCTATCAAACCAATCAGCATCGAAGGCACTGCCAACACCAACAGCGGCAGCGTCATGGTGATCGGCGATTCATGGGGAGAGCCACTATGCTCGTGCTCGTCCCCACTATGCACTTCATGATCCTCAGCTTCTCCTAGAGTTAGCTCTTGAGGATTCATCGCCCCAGGGCCAAACGCTAAACCACGAGCTTGCAGCGTTTCAATCCGAATTTTCTGGCGAATGTCAGAGTCTGCACCTCGGAATGGGCCTTCAAAGGTTGAGAAGTACATGCGGAACATGTAGAAGGCAGTGATCCCAGCGGTTAGCCAGCCGACCGCCCACAGAGCGGGATTGGCAGCAAAAGCAGCTCCCAAAATCTCATCTTTAGACCAGAAACCCGCAAAAGGCGGAATTCCAGAGATAGCTAGGGTGCCAATGAGGAAAGTTAAACCTGTGATCGGCATATACTTCCGCAGACCACCCATCAACCGCATATCCTGGGCGTAAGCTGGATCATGGCCTACCACGGCTTCCATGCCATGAATCACAGAGCCAGAACCCAAGAACAACATCGCCTTGAAGTAGGCATGAGTCATTAGGTGGAACAGCCCTGCTGTGTAAGCCCCTGCTCCCATCGCCATCACCATGTAACCCAATTGGGACATGGTGGAATAAGCTAGACCTTTTTTAATATCGTTTTGGGTAATCGCGATCGTGGCTCCTAGGAACGCTGTGAAGGCTCCTGTCCAGGCAATCACGTCCATCACGAGGGGAATGCCCTCAAATACCGGGAACATCCGTGCTATCAGGAATACACCCGCTGCCACCATCGTTGCCGCGTGAATCAGGGCAGAAATGGGAGTCGGGCCTTCCATCGCGTCGGGTAGCCAAACATGCAGCGGAAACTGAGCCGATTTCGCGACTGGTCCTAAAAAGACTAAAACCGCAAATAAAGCAGCTAGCCCTGCACTCAAAGACCCAGAAGCCGTGAGTTCATGCAGGCGATCGCCAATCACATCAAACTCGAAGCTATTGGTGGCCCAGAATAAGCCCAAAATTCCTAGCAGCAAACCAAAATCACCGACTCGGTTGGTGACAAAAGCTTTTTGGCAAGCATCGGCAGCAGCTTTGCGATCGTACCAAAATCCGATCAGCAGGTAGGAGCACATCCCTACCAGTTCCCAAAAAATGTAGACCTGCACCAAGTTTGGGCTAATGACCAGACCCAACATAGAGGAGCTGAACAAACTCAGGTAGGCGTAGAAGCGCACATATCCTGGGTCATGAGCCATATAGCCATCGGTGTAGACCATTACTAGGAAGGCCACCGTCGTCACAATCACCAGCATCAGTGATGTGAGGTGGTCAATGGTATACCCCATCGCTAGCTGGAAATTGCCAGCTGCGGCCCAATCAATCATTTGGGTATAAGTTTCGTGTCCTTGCCACTGACTCCAAAGCAACGCAAAGGAGAGCACCATTGCCGCTCCAATCAGCGACACGATGAAGACTGCGCTGACACGTCGCAGACGGGCTGTGGTTTCTCCGTAGGAGATTAGCCCTAGGCCCACTATCATCGCGCCTAGCAGCGGTAGCACTGGAATCAGCCAGGCATACTGATATATCGGTTCCATCACTCGCGCCTACTTTAGTTTTTCTACCTACTCTATGTTGGCAAAGCCCTTAACATTCTGGCATACACTTGGGACGGAGACTGTCAAGTAGAAATCAACGTCTTTAGCTTGAAGCAGGGCTTAGCCAAGAATTAACAGTAGATGTTTTCGACTACATCTACGGCCTTAAATGCAAAACAGTCAAGGTGCCGTCAGTATTCCCAGTTTTCATCTCAGCATAAATTTCCCCATTCAAGCATCCTGAATGGGGATTGACGCAAAGAATTAATTTGAAAAAAATAATTGAGTTAATGTGACTCGTTGGGTTGTTATACGCGCTTTTGCAAGTGTTGATAGTACCAATTAGGTTAGGTCTGTTTAAGTCTGTATCAAAGGTTTGTTGTTATGGAGAAGTCGGCAATTTACTAGCAGAGAGCGTCCGGCTCAGGGCAATTTTCTCTAAAGCCAGCCGTAGGTCGTCACGCCCATGAAAGCTGTCAATCCGATGCAGCACCTTGCCCCCTTCAAACCAAAGTAGGGTCGGCAAGGTAGTGAGTCGATAGGTGCTAGATAGCTTGAGGCTTTCGTCTGCGTTGATCCCCACTAACTTCACTTGCTCACCCCACTCCGCCTGGAAGTGGCTGAGCAGAGGATTAATCATGCGGCAAAGACCACACCAAGGAGCCCCAAAATTTACTAAAACGGGAGTTGGAGATTCTAAAACCTCTTGTTTAAACGTCCGCTCATTCACAGACAATTGCATGATCCCTCAAGGTTTGTTATTTGATCTCGTTTGGGATCATGCTACCAGCCTACGCTCCCCGTGGCACGCATTAAAAGTGGATGTGCCCACCAAAAAATTAGGACAAATCCTGCTACTCCTACATAAGCAGGACGCATAAACTCCCGCCAACTAAGGGTTTGATGACCTTGCCAGACCGCTAAAAAAGGAATTACGGAAGTGCGGGATTTTAGGGTTTCAAAAGATTCACCATAGCGCGCTTGGAGACGGCGATCGCCATGCCACACGGCAAAGAGATGATGCGCCATTAGACCCACCGAGGTCAAAAGTGTAAAGGTAGTGCCCAACCATAGCGTATGAGCAATACACCAAATTAGCTGCCCTACCATTTGCGGATGGCGGGTAACCCGCATGATCCCCGTCTCAAACAAATGGACTTGAGGTTTTTGGATGGCTGCAACTTCCAACAAGTTAAATGTCGCTGGATAAAGAAACAAAAAGGAAATAGCCGAGAGAATCCAAACTGTTTCTTTGACGCCAGGGACCCCTTGCACCTGCCAAAGCTGCAACCCGTCGTAGCGGTGATTAAAGAAGTAAATAATTAGCACTGAGGCGAAGGGCAAACTCACCAGCGCAAATAAAACTCGATAGAGGCGAGGGCCAATCAATTTCTCGCCACGGGATCGCAGGGCTGCCAAGCCACTATGGGCGATCGCAAATCCCAAGAGCAGCCCCAGCATAATCAAGTGGCTAGAGGTCAACCAATCGTAGGACATTCTAAAGTTGGAGAGAGCAAATTTAGTTACCAGGTTATAGGGTATCGTTTTTTGCCAACTGCCTTACGCTCTAACCTTGCCCCTCTATAGCCGTGCCCCTTAACTGCTAAAACATCAAATCTAGGTCAAACTCTCTCAAGTCAATCGTATGAATGTGCCCTTGCTGAGTCGCTTGCTGCCAGGTCGCCAGCAAAACCCCAAAATTGCTAAAAGTAGCGATCGCTGTAGCTAACGTGGGGGAATCCGCAGAAGTAACGGTGGGGGCAGCGATTTGACCTAATTGTTGGCCTTCTTCGTCTAATAAAACTAGTTGTCCCTGGCGATCGGCCAAAACATAACCCCAAGCTGTAGCAACAAATATGGCTGGCTCTAGATTGACTCTAATTCGCCGTACTCGCAGCGGCTTGAGATCGATTAGCACCATTGAGTCTGTACAACCTGCCTCTTTTCCCAAGACGCGGTAGGGAATCGCACTCGAAATGAGTGAGTCAACCGCCAAAGGCAGTAACCAAGAACCCAGCCGCTGTCCCCGTCGGGTGTAACCGACAATTAAGGTTCCAGTAGACACACCAGATTGGCCGCTTCCACTTAATGGCTTGCTACTGCTAGAGAGTACGCCTGTGGAGGAGCTTTCTGTGGAGTTGTCACCTAGGGTAGAGATCACCGCAAGATGTCGCGAATCTAATGCCAGGATTTGGCAGGAACTAGCGGATTGATGCTCGATCGCCGCTTGAGCGACAAATTGTTGGTCTGGTTGTCCAAGCTGATGACGCCAAATCGTGATTGCTGTTGCCATCGTCTCATGCTGATGAGCCGCTGTTGCTAACCAATTGCCTTGGGGTGCGATAGTAGCCACAAATTCGGAATCGAGCTGCACTAGTAGTCGAGTTAAGAGACGTCCATCATCACTAGCAGCAGGAATCACCGGATTTAAGGGCAACAGGTAAATCGAGCGAGACGCGATCGCAAAACAGCCCTGCGGACGAGCTACCAAAGCCTGAATCCTCTCCGGAACTGCGATCGCACCCACCCGTTGTTTCCGAATGGCTAGAGGGATGGTTGGAGAAGCCATCAACTGATCAGCAATAATCTCTCCATTACAAGCGAGGTTTGTGCTGCGATAAAGCCATTGGCCTGCGGAAGAAGCTATCACTGCCAAGCTAGCCATCGAAGCGATTAAAGGCTCCTGCTCTACGCTATGAAAGGTGCATTGGGGCGTTGAGGAGTGAGGAGAGGGCAAGAGGGGCAAGTAAATCGACTCTAGCGGCAACCTAGCACCTAGTTCTTCCACAGCCAACTGAGCAGCAGCCAACATTTCTTCAGCCGTCTGGAAGCGTCGAGCTGGCAGTTTTTGTAGCGCAGTCAGCACGACTTGACTAAGTTCGGCTGGGACAACCTCTGAAATATTGACGGGTGAGTTCAAATGAGCCGACATCAACTCCACAGGCGAGCCAGAAAAAGGGCGATAACCGAGCAGCAGCTCGAAAAATAAAATACCCAACGCGTAGAGATCAGAAGAGAGAAAGTACTGCCCATAGAAGCGCTCAGGAGCCATATAGGCAGGCGAACCCGTATTCCCCGCTTCTTGAGCGAGTTCTCGACTTAAGCGAGCAATGCCAAAATCTGAGATCCTTGCCGTCCAGCCGCGAGGTTGGGTATTGAGTAAAATGTTTTCTGGCTTAATATCACAATGCACAATGCTGCGCTGATGGGCATGAGATAGCCCCGCCAGAATATCTAGCATCAGCTTTAGACCTTGGGCCAAAGTTAGGGGTGCCGCCCCCTCCATTAAGCTGCGTAGTGTGCCACCCTCGCAATAATCCATGACTAGGTAGCGACCGCGACGAGTATGCTCCAAAGCTTGGCAGGTCACAATGTTGGCATGCTGTAAGCTCAGCAGAAAACGCAACTCGCGGAGGAATTTATGCGTAGGAAAGCGTTGATGATCTAGCTCTTTGAGCGCAACCAAACGACCTGTTTTACGATGACTGGCGCAAAAGACACGACCAAATTGCCCCTGACCTACCAACCCAAGCAATCGATACTTGGAGCGTTTTAGGGGTTGGGAAGCAGGTGGATCAGGACGGGCTAACCGATTTGACACAAGTTAAGCCAATTTAAGCGCAAAGTTTTTGCATAATCGCTTCATGGTCTAGCTGATTCTCTACCATAGCTTCTGCTGGCTCCAGCCGCTTGGCTAAGCCTAAGATAAAACGATTGCGATCAGCGCCCATTGATTCACAGGTCGTCTGCACACAGTAAAGGTCTTTATTGGTTAGCTGGCTGAAGAACGAGCTGAGAATTCCAGCTTCTAAAAAGCAGACCGGACGATTGAGTTTAGGAGCATGCTGAGCAAAGGGAGAATTCACGATCTCTACCACCAAAAATCCTCGGTTTTGATGGGATTGATCTAAATCAATTTTCCCCCAACCGTGAGTCAGCCAACATTGCTGTAGAGATTGCAAAAACTCAACCATTGCCATGTCAGCTAAGGCAGTGCCGTAATAATCGTTCAGCTCTTCGCAAAAGCGAGCATAAAAGTTTTTACCCCACCAGCGACCACAGTTCATTAAAACTAAACGAGTCGCTTGGCCTGTTTCTTTATCTAGGCCCGCATAAATGCCTTGAATCAAAGTCTCAGGCAAGGCCAATAAGCGATCGCCTCGACGGTTTTCCAGTAGGCCCAGTTCTAGGTCGCCCTGAACATAAGCATCGGTCGCAAAATAATTGCCAGGAATACGATTATCAATCAGTAGATCAGCAACAGAAATCATAAAAACTGCTCTAAAGAAATTCAGTGACGAATGGCTAGAAGTTTGTCAGAAAGTGAAGAGAATCGCGATCGCTTCAGGCTATCTCAAAACTTTAAGCCTTACCCTGGTTTAGTAACGTATTTTGAGCCAACGCTAGCGGCGGTTTCAACAAGTTCAACTGCTGGGGAGTGAGAACTTGGCTTAAACGCTGATTCAGGAACCGATACAGCGTCATGTCAACCGTTTGCGTATTATAGGTTTGGACCGTGCGAGTCAGCCAACTCAGCAAGCGATTCTGCACGAAAGAATTGTCATTAAGCAACATCGACATGGCACAGTAACGCAGCAGCAGCAAAGCATGCTTGATGCTCCGCTCTAGAGTTTCTGTTTCTTCCTGGGGCAGCGCTGCCTGCAATTGATTAGCGACCTGTTGCATCACGTCCAATTCCTGATCCCGCAGATGCCGATAGGCTTCTAGTCGTTGAGGCAAAGAGTCCACATACTGGCTTAAGACACCTAGTTCTTCAGGTTTTAAGTAACGACTCTCAGCTTCATCGAAAAGCGATTCAATTTGTTGGTGCATAATTACAGGCCAGATTTAGAAGTTGCAAGAAAGCGCTCACCCAAAAGCGAGCTGAGAGTGGCAAGCTAAGCTAACTATGAGAAGCCAAAGGGACAAGCTAAAAGCGGCAGCCTAAAAAAGGCTAGAGAAATCATCCAGGGTCAAGTCATTCGCTACCGATACAGGTTGCGATGTGGGAGCTAAAACTGCCACAGGAGCCGCTGCCACCACACCTTCCCAGTTGATGGCACCAAAGAATTGGTTCACACTCAGAGTCAAGCTCAAAGGAGTGTTGGTTCCTTGTAATCCCTGAAGTTTCAGCTCTTGCACTTCAGCTGACTGGTCTTCCCAATTAAAACCTGTAAAAAAAGTTTGAACTGAGGACTGCAACCAACTCTTGGATTGGGTTTCAGGTTTAGTGCCATTGGGTGGAGCAACAGTGATAGCAGTCATCCCAATCTATCCCCCAAACGTAGACGCTTCTCAATATCTCGTGCTGTAGCACCTTCATTGAGCCAGAAGGCAGCTGCATCAATCCGATCTTGTCCACCCAACAAAAACTTGCAGTAGGTCTCGCCCATTGAGTAGCACTGAATTTCAATGCAGCTCAGTTGCTTTTTCACCATTTCTGTAAAGAAGCCCGCAAATAAGCCTGCGTACAAATAACAAACAGGCTTGCCAACGTCCCCTAGGGAGCGAGCGACGGCTGAGTCAAACAGGTTGATGAACATAAATCCCTGTTTGCGATCGCCCAAGTCTACTTCCCAGCGTCCCCAACCTTGCGAGGTAAAAGGCCACCACCAAGTTTCTAGGAGGAACAATAAGTTAGTTTGGCGCATGTTGCGTTCAAACTCTTTCTCAAACCATTTTTCAAAGAAAAAAGAATCTTTCTGCCCCCACTCACAACCAATGGTGTACATGATGGCGGCAGAAGCATCACCGACTTCCTCTTCCAGACCTTCGACCAAGCCAATAATAAAGTCTTCACTGGTCAGAAGATTTTGACTACCGTTCCAATCTACGATCGTGCCGCGATCAGGATCAAACTGAAAGAAGTCTTTGAAGCCGTAGTGATTATGCTTCTTAGCAATTTTGTTTTTAAGGGCTTGGGAGCTGTTAGCTGCGATCACCATAGGATGCTCTTGGCAAAGTGCAAATGGACTGAAATAGAAACAAACGTAAGGGTTTTAATTTGCGCTCTCACTCAGCTCACTGATCCGCAAAAATGGCTAGAGCAATGCGGCAGGCTGATGTTTAACAAAACTGCGTTCCTATTTTAAGGGCTGGCGAAACTAGAGGTTGTTGGGTCTTTACAATGCTTAGTCTCTTAGGATCACCCACGGAGCATTCCAATCTGAAACAGTCTGCAACGGTCCGGGAAAATCCCAGCTTCCCCACTGATCAATATTCCCTAAATGCTATAAATCTAACAGTTATAAATCTATAGCAGCCCTAAATCATTGGAAAACCAGCCTAGTTTGTCAGAGTTGTGCTTCTCACCTAAGAATCCGGCGAGCCCCCTAGCAAAGCACGATTTAGCTCTAGGATGGGACAAAACAAACGGGCTTCTGGAGGAGTTAAGTGTTGCTGCACCACCTCTTGCATGATCTGATAGGTGGCATCGCAACTCCGTTGGGCTCCAAACGCTTTCATCACTGTTTGCATCCAATACAGTAGGCGATCGCGCAGCCAATCGGCATCATTGAGCAACATTGCGATCGCAGAGTAACGCAATACTCGGATGGTATCTCGTCGCCATTTCCCAGTTACATCTTCCGAGCCATTTTGAAGCAATGAGGGGTCGAGCGATCGCAGCTTGGCTTGTACCTGTTGAACAATGGTAGCCTCAGCTACTTGGAGTCTGGCATAAGCACTCAGGCGAAGATTAAAAGACTGAAGATAGTCACTGATGAACTGTAGCTCTTCATCCGTGGCATATCGACCATCTACTGCTTGGCTCAGATATTGAATTTGACTCAGCATGGGTGTGGAGCGTTGGCCAAAGGCTTAAGTTCTCTTAATAATGCCCCAGGTTTGAAGATTAGGAACACAACCAACCCCAACCTATGCGCTAAAGCGAGGAAAAGCTAAGGCAAAAAAGCTAGATCAATAGGGTCACTAAGTTGAAGATCGGATTCACTCCCCTTAGAACAGCCCTTAAACATCAGTGGTATGAGGGAAATATTCTCCGACTTTGAAACTCGTGTCTTCTAGTTGCTTCAGCATAGAACGAGTAATCAATTTTCCGACTTCAACTAGGACTTGGCCTGTAATCGGGTGGAGTAAATCTTGCTCGGCTCGTCGCCCGATTAGCGCCTCAATATCCTGTAACGAGTTGATGTACATACCAGGTGGTAGCTCCACCACCACACCATTGCCTAACACTCGCGATTGACAAGCGAGGCGGGAGTTAGGTTTGCATGTAGTAATGATTTCTAAAGTTCGCTGCTCCCGGCGGTTCATGGGGGAGAGGGAGTCCATCCCCTGGCTCACATAAACGTGACAGGTGGCACACATGCCTCGCCCACCGCATTCTTTGAGCACGTCTAAGTCTTTGTTGATCAAAATTGAGAGCAGACTGCCGTTGGTTTCAACCGAAGTTTGCTGGGCGATCGGTTCTAGTCGAACAATTTTAGCCATATTTTTAACACCGAATTCTGTAGAAAAACTTATGGAGATTGCTGTAATAAGATTTGTTTTTGGCGGTCATTTAAGGCTCTTTGCTCAACAATGGTGGGAAAGTCACGAATAACTTGAGAACACCGTTTGATGAACGCAACCACCCACTGCTGAATCCATTGCTGTTGTTCAGTCGTAATTGGTTGGTTGGTGCCTTGAGCCAGTGGGCTAGAAAAGGTGAGCTGAGCTGAGCGATCGACCTGGAAGTTATGCAACCAATCCAAATCCGGACGACTAGATTTCCAATAGTTGGTGATCACTGCCGTACCAAGGTACTGGGTGGTGAACTGGCTCAGGTGATTGAGTGTTGTCAGTAGCTCCTTTAGATCTACAGGGGCATAACTAGGGGCATGGGACTCTAGGCCAACCGGAGGTGGAGTCTGCGGGGGTGTAGATGAACTTTGTTTACCATTTAAGGGTGTAACAGCAGGCTCTAAGTCTGAAAGGGATGGATTGATAGCAGCGGGTGAGTCGCGACTAAAAGAGCGAGCACCTGTGGTTAGGCTGGAGTCTAGAGTGCTGGTGGGGTTGCCATCAATCCGCTGTTTCCAGTAGTTGTGGCCTGACATGGTGACATCGCTGGCTAATAAGCGGAAAGTTGCGATCGCGGTGGTGATGTCTTCTTGCAAAGCGGCTTTGAGGTTGACGATCGCTTCTAAATAGTCTGCATAAACTAGCTGTGAGCGTGCTAACACCAACAAAATAATGCCGTGCTCAAGTTTATAGATGAAAACTTGGTGCCCCGTGAATTGAAAGACGAAAGATTCAAATCCATCTGGGGTCGTTTCAACTACTTGCCGAATTCCTTGAGCGAGTGCTTCTTTCTGTTGAAAGTTTAATGTTTGATCGACGCCACAAAAGTAAGGGCGCGATCGCCCATCCATTAGGGCAACACCCGCAATTCCTGGTAAATTCAGAAAGTCCCGGACAACCTCCCGCTTCATAAATGCTTCAAACGCTAAGTTTCATTTATTTTCAATTTCGCTGCAATGGATCCGGTTTAATTTGTGCCACAAAGTAGTGTGGGGAAGAAATCTGGTTTCCGATTGCCTAACTAGCATCATCCTAGAATCCATACAATACATGCACCCACCGTCGCAAATTTTACATTTCCCTAAATTCTGTAAATTCTGTTAATTTCTGTTCATTGACTTGGTGCTACTAGGCTCCTTTTTCGCAGGTTTAGCCGTTATGTCTGACCTTCCTTTTACCTTGGATCAACTCCGTATTCTCAAAGCGATCGCCGCTGAGGGAAGTTTTAAGCGAGCCGCTGACAGCTTGTATGTCTCTCAACCCGCCGTCAGTTTGCAGGTACAGAATCTAGAGCGGCAACTCGATGTGCCGTTGTTCGATCGTGGTGGTCGTCGGGCTCAACTGACTGAAGCAGGTCACCTACTCCTCAGTTATGGGGAAAAAATCTTAACGCTGTGTCAAGAAACCTGTCGCGCGATCGAAGATCTGCAAAATCTTCAAGGTGGCACCCTAATTATTGGCGCGAGTCAGACGACGGGAACTTACCTACTTCCTCGCATGATTGGCTTATTTCGGCAACAATACCCTGATGTCTCGGTGCAGTTGCATGTTCATTCCACCCGTCGAACCTCCTGGAGTGTAGCGAATGGACAAATTGACCTAGCGATCATTGGAGGTGAGGTTCCTCCTGAACTGCAAGATTCATTAGAAATTATTCCCTACGCTGAAGACGAACTCGCACTCATCTTACCTGTGTTTCACCCTTTTGCTAGGGTGAGCACGATTCAGAAAGAAGACCTTTATAAACTGCAATTTATTGCCTTAGACTCTCAATCCACGATTCGCAAGGTGATTGATCAAGTTTTAACGCGCTGTGGGATTGAAACTCGTCGCCTCAAGATTGAGATGGAACTCAATTCGATAGAGGCGATTAAAAATGCGGTGCAGTCGGGCTTAGGAGCTGCCTTCGTCTCAGTTTCTGCCATCGAGAAAGAACTTCAGATGGGGGTCCTCCATCGAGCCAGGATTGATGAGGTCGTCGTTCAACGGATGCTCTCTGTCATTCTCAATCCCAATCGTTACCGCTCGAAAGCCGCTGAAGCGTTTCTCAATGAGGTTTTGCCTCGATTCAGCAACCCAAATCAGGCTATGAAGCAGCACGAGGCTGAACTTTTAGGATCACCTGCTTTGACAACCGTGGTTCCTAGCTCTAGTGGTATGGATTAGCCCAATTGCCATCACTTGAAAGCTCATGGATCTTTACTGCACCCGTCCAGGCTGCCTAAGACCGCAAAATTCGTTTGCTGATTTAGATAACACCCAAGTTTTGAAAACAGTGCCACAAAAGTATTGCACCACTTGTGGCATGTCTTTAATTTTGCTGGGTCGTTACTTGCCACTGAAGCTCTTAGGCAAAGGTGGCTTCGGGGCTGCATTTCTGGCTCGCGATCGCTACACCCCAGCAATGCGCCAATGTGTGGTTAAGCAGTTCCAGCCGTCAGGTGACTTGAGTGCTGATCAGATTGAAGTAGCTAAAAATCTTTTTGAGCGTGAGGCCGAAGTTCTAGAGCAACTAGGCAACAACCACCCCCAGATTCCTGATCTATTTGCTTTTTTCTCCTTGACGGTGCCGAGCCGCACTTCTAATAAGCAAGACGAATTTTTCTACTTGGTGCAGGAGTTTATAGACGGCCAGAATATGGAGGAGGAGCTAGCTCAGAAGGGGCAGCTTTCCCAGGATGAGGTGGTGGAAGTTTTGGTGGAAGTACTGAAGATTTTGCGGTTTGTGCATGACAATCATTCCATCCATCGCGACATTAAACCCTCCAACATCATGAGGCACCGCAATGGTCGTATTTATTTGCTAGACTTTGGCGCGGTTAAGAAGGCGGCAGGCGCTACCTCAAAATCCTCAACTGGAATCTACTCCACTGGCTATGCCCCACCCGAACAAACCTCCGGCGGCCAAGTGTACCCCGCTACAGATTTATACGCCCTTGCGGTCACTTGTATTCATTTATTGACAGGCAAAGAACCTGGTGACCTCTTTGACTCTTACAGCAATTCCTGGAATTGGCGATCGCAGGTAACGCTTAGCGCTCGCCTGGCTGATGTTTTAGATCGGATGCTCTTAGCCACACCAAGCCAGCGCTTCCAATCTGTAGCCGAGGTCACGGCAGCACTGGCACTAGGGGCTACCCCGTCAGTTTCTCCCCCGCCGCCTGTTTCCCCAGGTACTGCAGCAACTCCCCCGCCGCCTGTTCCAGTTTCCACTTCCCCGACTCCTCCACCACCACCTGTTGTTAGTCCTCCTGCCCCACCCTCGATGACTCGGCCTCGCTTCTCCACGCTGGAACTACTAGGTGGCGCGGCATTTACAGGGTTTGAGGGAGGACTAATTGCGATCGCGCTTACGAGCTTGTTCCAACCGCTTTGGATTGGGGTTGGAGTCTCGCTGTTGGTTTTGAGTGTCTTGGTGTGGGCTCAATCTCGGCGTGTGATCGAAAAGGTGGATCTGGTGATTATTACCGGAATTACGCTGGCTCTAATGTATCTGCTTAGGGGGTTCTGGACGTTGACGTTCTTCCCCAACATTTTAATTGTCGTGACCTTTGCTGGACTGATCGCGATCGCAGTGGCCGCTCTATTTCGTCTGGTTTACACCCTATTGTCTCGTTTTCTGTAGGCAGGATTCATGGCTCAGAAAAATGAAACGGCTACACTCGTCTTGGCGCTTTTAATTACCCTTGGTTTAGTCGGCGGGGGTACTGTGTGGCTCATGAGACGCTCTGGCGCTCCATTAGGTGGGTTGCTACAGCCAACGTCACAAAAGAAATCTGACTCACGTAGTGATTTGCCACCAGCCGTTGCTAGCCAGCCAGGAAGCAAACTTCAAGGCTTTGCAGACGTTCAAAATATACCCTCTGGGTCCTTTAAGTACGGGGGCAGCACTTCGTGGGCTCCTCTGCGTTTAACCGTTGACTCCGCAGTTCAAGCAGCCAGACCTGAATTTCAACTGCGTTACTTGGGACCTGATTCAGGCTCGGCCAGTTCGGGTAGTGGCATTCGCATGTTAATCAACGATCGCTTGGCCTTTGCTCAGTCTTCTCGACCGATTTTGGAGTCAGAGGCAAATAAGGCAGAGCAACAAGGGAAAGAACTCAAGCAGATTCCAGTTGCGATCGATGGGATTGCCGTTGCGGTGAATCCAGGACTCAACTTGCCAGGGCTAACACTGGCGCAACTCAAAGCCATTTACACAGGCCAAACTACCAATTGGAATCAGGTGGGAGGCCCTAACCTTAGTATCACACCATACACCCGCCCCACGAACTCCGGTGGTACAGTTGAACTGTTTGTCGAAGATGTGTTGGGAGGGCAAACGTTCGGCCCTACTGTAGAATTTGTTTCTACGACCACACAAGCGATTCGCAAGTTGGCGGAAGATCCTGGGGGAGTGTACTTTGCTTCCGCTCCCGAAGTAGTGCCCCAATGCACAATTAAGCCTTTACCTTTGTCTCGTCAGGGCAGCAGCTTCATCGCTCCCTATCAAGCGCCACTGGTTACCTCCTCGCAATGCCCCGCTCAGAGAAATCGGCTGAACACAGATGGATTTCAACAGGGACAGTATCCTTTAATCCGAAATTTGTACGTGGTGATTCAACAAAATGGTCAAGCTGAAGAAAAAGCAGGCGAGGCTTATGCCAATTTTTTATTGACAGAAGAAGGCCAAAATCTAATTGCCAGAGCAGGTTTTGTCAGGATTCGCTAAGCCGCTATGTCACCCAAAAATGAAACTGCCGTTCTTGCTGCCTCATTGTTAATCACTCTAGGTCTTCTGGGGGCTGGTGCTTGGTGGATGACGCATCGCACCCCTGGTTCTGGCATCAGCACGCTGCTCAATCCTAAAGCGGGTGAGTCTCCTGATGCCAAACTGGATTCCCAGCAACCCATCATTAGTTTTGGGGAACAGACGCTGAGCCCAGGAGCACCCAGCCCCCGCAAAGAGAACGGCATGAAAGCCCTTGCTCAGGAAAGCTATGACCAAGCAATTGGTAGTTTTACGGCGGCTTTGAAAGAGCAGCGCAATGACCCCGAGACTTTAATTTTTCTGAATAATGCTCGTGTTGGTCAGCGCAAAAGCTATGCGATCGCAGTTGTAGCTCCTGTGAACACGGACCTAAATGGAGCTTTAGAAATTTTTCGCGGGGTAGCTCAAGCGCAAACTGAAATTAATCGGGCTGGAGGCATTAACGGCACATTGCTCAGGGTCGCGATCGCCAATGACGACAACAATCCAGAGCTTGCCAAACGAGTTGCTGCGGCCTTAGCAGAAAACAATCAAATCTTAGGGGTGGTGGGTCACTTTGCTAGTGACGCTTCTTTAGCAGCAGGCTCCGTTTATGAAGCTGAAGAGCTGGTTGCCATTTCTCCTGTCAGCACTTCTGTAAAACTATCAGGCTTTAGCAATTATGTTTTTCGCACTGTCCCTAGCGACTATGTGGCAGCCAGAGCATTAGCAGATTACATGCTGAGCAAGTTACAGCAAAAGAATGCCGCGGTTTTCTTCAATTCTCAGAGTAACTACAGCAAATCTCTCAAATCTGAATTTGTCAGCTCGGTTCTGACGCGAGGTGGACAAGTAACCGCAGAATTTGATCTGGCTGAGGCCAACTTTAGTGCGGCCAAAAGTATTGAGCAAGCCGTGAAGCAAAATGCTGAAGTGCTCATGTTAGCCGCTACGACCGATAGCCTAGACAGAGCGCTCCAAGTTGTTCAGCTCAATCGCAAACGCCTTGATGTTTTAGGTGGTGATGATGTTTACACCCCTAAAACCTTAGAAATCGGGGGCGATGCCGCCGCAGAAATGGTCTTGGCTGTGCCGTGGCATATTAACACTGATCCAACTTCTCCCTTTCCCCAGGAATCTCAAAAACTGTGGGGTGGTGATGTCAACTGGCGGACTGCCCTGGCTTATGATGCGACGCAAGCGCTCTTTGCAGCCTTAAGGCAAAGCCCAACCCGAGCAGGCATCCAACAGGCGTTATCTAGTGCCGACTTCTCTACGACAGGCGCTTCAGGCACCATTCGATTTCTGCCTTCTGGCGATCGCAATGCTTCGGTTCAACTCGTCAAAATTGCTCCTGGCTCGCGATCGGGAACGGGTTATGATTTTGTCCCTGTGCCATCACAGTAGTTGCCCACTCAGTTCCCGCAGTAATATTCCACCTCACTAATTTTGGCTTCGCCTGCCTAGGAGCACCCTAAGTTTAATCTGGCGAAGTAATATAGCAATCCAAATGGGTTGTGCCTGTTATAGCAAGCAATTAATTTTGATTTCACTGTCAATTTAGCGAAATCAACTGGATTTACACTGATATTTTCTGGCTTAACTAAAGATATACTGCTGTGGCAATCAGTACGAGATAATACTAAAACTGGACCTTGTCGCCTGCCAATTAACTTAGTAAACAAGTTAACAATATTAATCATTTTATTCTTGTATAGCAGTTTCCAAGAATTTGGGAATAAATAGGATTTGGGACAGATATATCCTTTACGCGCATCACTCATTCACTACTTTAGGATAGCTATATATTTTTTTATTGAAGAACTAGTTAAAGTCCGGATTGAACAAAGAATTATTCCTACACTAGAATGAGTGGACTTCACCACTCTCAAGCCATCTTTACTAAATCCACTGCTTTCGCAGGGAATTAAAATAACAAGAGCTTGAAACAATAATTTTACAGCTTAGCTTTGCTGCCGATGGATAGTGTAAATCAGCTATTAAAGCATGCGCCAATTGGCATTCTCTACGAAAGTTTAGAGGGTGGTATTTTAAAGGCTAACTCAGTTTTTTGTCGCTTGATTGGTTATAGCGAAGCTGAACTACGACGGCTAGATTATCGCAGCATTACTCATCCAGAAGATTTACCCTTAGAACTTAATTTACTACAGCAAATCATTCAAGGCCAGCCAAGTGAAACGGTAATAAAAAAACGCTTTTTCTCTCAGGATGGCTCGCTTATCTGGGCAGAAGTGAAACTGGCTTTAGTTGGTGAGCCAGTAGATGAAGACAGTTACCTGATGATTTTTGTCACAGACTTGAGCGATCGCCAGCGTGTAGCGGAAGAAATTCAACAGCGACGAGAACGCGAGGCCTTACTAAGTGACATTTCGGCCCAAATTCGCACTACGTTTGATTTCTCAGCGATCGTCCAGCTTGCCGTAGTCCGACTACAACAGGCCCTAGACACAGATCGCGTCTTAGCTTATCAGTTGCTACCAGATCAAAGCGGCACCTGTATTGCCGAGTCAGTTAGCTTGTGCTATCCAGCAATGCTGGGGCAAAGTTTTCCAGCGGAGTGCATCCCTCCGCCTTATATAGAGGCATACCGTCTAGGCAAGCTTTGGTGTGTAGCCAATGTAGAGCAAGAACCTTTGGCAGACTGCCACCGAGCCATGCTCAAACAAGTGCAGACTCGCAGCATGATTGCCGTTTCTATTCAACGCATTCAGGAAACAGTAGATCCACAAAAGCGGACCTTGTGGGGCTTGCTGGTCGTCCACCACTGTCGAACTCCGCGAAACTGGACGACCGATGAGCAGCAATTAGTTCAAGCGGTCGCCGACCAAGTCACGATCGCGCTAGAGCAAGCTAGCTTACTGCAACAGTTGCAAACCTATGCTCAAGAATTAGAAGATCACGTCAACCAACGCACTCGATCTCTAGAGCGATCGCTGCAATTTGAGCAACTCATCCGCAGCTTAACCGAAACCCTCCGCAAAGACTTATCAGAAGATCAAGTCCTCAAAGCCGCTGTAGAAGGCTTAGTCCAAACTTTAGCAATCGATGGCTGTTATGCCAGCCTGTTTCACCCCCGTCAGCGATCGCTAGAAGTTCGCTATGAACACTCCTCCCCTCCCTCAGATCAGTCCTTAGTCGGGCAACGCTTTGCAATCCAAAGTTGGCCAGAACCATGCCGTCAAAAGCTCTTAGCGGGCGAAGCCTGTATTCATGAAGTTTCCTGGGCATCCCTTCGAGAGTTACCTTTACCCATATTGGTTCGCAGCGATCGCGCTGCCTCAGAACCGTTAAACTCTGACTCAACAGTGATTACCCAACTGATTAGCCCCATCCTGGATAATCAAGGTTTGATTGGAGCCTTGTGTGTCTACCACACTCAACCCCGCCACTTTGAGCCAGCCGAAATCAAGCTGATAGAGCAGGTAGCCAACCAATGCGCGATCGCCTTACGCCAAGCCTATTTGTATCGCCAAGAACATGAGCAACGCGCTAGCGCTGAGCATTTCCGTTTATTTCTAGAGAAATCGATTGATATCTTTGTCGAATACGACCAAGAGCAGCGGTATATAGCCATCAATTCCGCTGGCCTCGCCTTGTTGGGATACCCGCTACCCGAAGTTTTGGGTAAAACCAACCGAGAGCTGCTAGGTTCCTCCGGGCAGGAGCTTGATCAACTCATTGCCCAAGCCTTCAAAACCGGAGAACCCGTTTTCGTCGATCACGAGCTTTCTCTACCATCAGGCACCAGACTGTTTGAAACAATCTATACACCCATCGCTGATCCAGCCGGAGTTGTGCAGCGAGTCGTGGGAGTCTGTCGAGACATCAGCGATTTTAGAAGACAGTGGCAACTCTTAGAAACTCAAAATCATCAACTCACTGAAACAACTCGGCTAAAAGAAGAATTCATTGCGACTACTAGCCATGAATTGCGGACCCCTCTGACCGCGATTTTGGGGTTCTCCAACGTTCTATTGCAAGAATTTTTTGGCCAGCTCAATCCCAAACAAAAAGACTATATCGAGCGCATCCACCTGAGCGGGCAGCACCTGCTCGACTTAATTAATGACATTTTGGATTTGTCACGCTTAGAGGCCGATCGCCTAGAACTCGAACCTCAGCAGATTTTTATCAATGATATTTGTGAAAGCGTCATTAGTTTGATTCAAGAGCATGTCGAGAATCAAAATCTGAGCTTAGAAATGGAAGTTGAGCCAGAACTAGAATATATCGTGGCTGATCCTAGACGCCTCAAACAGATGTTGCTTAACCTACTGACCAATGCCGTGAAGTTCACTCCAGCGGGGGCAGTGGGAATGAAAGTCTACCGCTCTCACCAGCAACAATCCGATAGTATCCCAGATACCGTTAATTTTCTGGTGTGGGACACAGGAATTGGCATCGCCAAAGCCGAGCAAGATCTACTATTTACGCCATTCTCACAAATTGACAACTCTCTGTCTCGGCAACACCAAGGCAGCGGACTAGGGCTGGTAATTACCCGCAAGTTAGCAGAACTCCATGGCGGCTCCATTACACTGGAGTCTGAGAGCGGAAACGGGTCACGCTTTATCCTGTCCTTGCCACTACAAGAGTCTGCGCAGCCCTTGCTAGGCTTGAATTACATAGCCATAAAGCCCATGACCTAGCGTGACCGCATTGGGCTCAAACCACAACTGGCATGAGCGACTAGCTAGCACCAACTGGGCTAGTTAGCCCTCATACTCAGCACCCTAAGAATAGATTGTCAACAGAAATAATAAATAGTTTTAGCGATGCGCGATAGATTCGGCAGGCAAGCACAGCAGATTATCGCCTTGGGTGTAGATCAAGCCCTTCTGTCGCAGCTTACCCATCAAGCGGGTTACCGTGACGCGAGTAGAGCCGATCGCACTCCCAATCTGAGCATGGGTAAGAGACCAAGGAAGGAAATAACCATTCTCGCAGGGTTCACCAAACTCTTCAATTAGCAAAGTCAGAAACCCTAACAAACGGTCAATGGTCCGACGCTGGCCCAAAGTACTCAACCACAGCAATTTGCGTTGGTGTTGGTAGCGGAAGGCGTCTAGTACTTCTCGGCGAAAATGTGGCCAATTATCTAGATCGTGCCAATACATCCAAACCACCGAGGTTTGGTCTACGTGAGCATAGCTTTGCAGTGTGAATGGAGACTGAGCTACAATCTCAAATGGCTGTCCGGCACCCACAAAACCTAGAAAAGCTTCTTCTGGACTAATGCGGGGAAGGCGCGAATTGCCTGTGGCACTGACTTGAGCACTTCCCACTAGGCGGACAGAGCCCTTTTGTACTAGATACAGTAAACCAGGACGAGCAGGGATTTTCTCGTCTTTGCTGAAGACACGACAGCGGTAGTGCTCCTGAGACCAATCTAAGATGCGCTGCCAGGTTAGGAAAGGTCGAGATGCTTCTGAAGGTGAGGATACTGAGTACATAAGACCAGGCTTTTAGAAACTAAACAGATAAGGACCTAAGACAGCAAACTTGTTAAGGGGGGCACGGACGATTAAGCTCAAATTAACTCCTCAGGCTAGGTCAATTTTATACAGCTAGCTTGGCTTGACTCTGTTCAGTGTTTCCATCTCTGTACTAACAATCGTACATGAAGAAATGTATAAACACGGAGAAGGTCAAATGCCATGAACTCTCATTTTTCAAGAAAGTTCCGACGCTCTGCTGACCTATTAGCCTAAAGTGAGCAGGTTAAACCTGGTTATCCTCGTACCATACGTGAGTAAGAGTTTACCGATCGTTACCTACCCTGCGCTGCAATTATTGTTACTGAGGCAGTTACAAGAGGTAATCTGCCTACGGAGTGATGTTTTCCCAAAAGTTTGCTCTTTAACAACACCAACGATAGAATCCAGCCTGCTACCAAATGGAGAGCCAAAACTGGTGATTTCTGTACAGCGGGTCAAGGGAAAAATGCCGATTTTGTACAGTTCGGCGATCGCTTTACAACTCGCCAAGCATTGCCAGAAGCCAGCTATAGAGCTTGCAAGGCTAATCACTGAGCACTTTTCCCAAGCAGCGCTCGTTCAGAATTCACCTGACGAACCTCTCTTAGCAGGCGTGAGTTTTAGCTTAAGGAATTTTACGGTGAAGTTTGAACCGTCTGGTTGGCTTTATTTTGAACTGATACCCCAAGGCTTGGCTGATTGGTTACAGTGCATGACGTATCATTCGACCCCGCAATTGCAACAGTCAGTTGAGGGGGTTAGGCAAGAACTGAGCCCAGTAGTAGCTCCACAAAAGTCATCAAAGGTTAATCAAGGTCATATTTTTGACCCGTTTGCAGTTCAGTATACTCACGCTCGCTGTTGCTCTTTGCTACGTTTAGCGCGGGAGCAGGGATTACTAGCTGAGGAGTCTGTCTATATAAATAGCTTGACTTCAAGCGCGATCGCAGCCCCAAGGAATCCTTGGTTAAACTCACAGAGCGAACTACGTTTAGTGCATCCCGCTGAACAAAGTTTGATTTTTGCCCTGATTGATACAGTCGATGAGTTACAGAGCCTGTTAGCCGCAGCGATCGCATTGCCTTTAGAGCCCAAAGGGTACCGCATGGTTGAGAGGTTAGTCGCAGTCTTGGCAAAAGCGTTTCTAAGTTTCTACGATGCTTGCCGTTTTTGGGGGCATGTTCAGCAGAGCGATCAAGCTTTGGTGCAAGCGCGGCTAGGTTTGGTCTTGGCGACTCAGCCTCTCTTGCAAGTACTAATACAAGAGGTGTTGGGCTTAGTAGCCCCTACCGAACTATAGAAGTATGCTCAGCGCTAAGTCAGCACTAAGACAGAATTTTGGCTCAAAAGCGGTTGGCTAAAGCGTTCAAGTCCTAAGGTTATTACCATAAAACTCTCATATTGTGGATATCAAATGTAGTATCTTATGAAATTTGTTTGAAGAGGGGGTGACAAAGCTGTGTCAGTCAGTTATATTAAATCTTGTGTGAGGAGCGAACCAGTCAGGGCACCGAGACGAAACACGGCCAGTCGTCGGTGCCCTTTCTGACTTTTAAACCAGCATTTCCCCATCCAAATTACAGAACAAACTCTTCGATCGCAGCGGCAGCTCCATCCAACTCTACGCTGGGAGCAACCCAACTCGCGATCGCTTTTACGTCATCTGGTGCATCTCCCATCGCCACACCAACTCCGGCGTATTCCAGCATTTCTAGATCATTAAAGTTGTCGCCTACGGTCATCACATTTTCGGCTTTAAGACCTAGCATCTCTTCGGTGAGGTATTTCACAGCAATGCCTTTATTCACTAAAGGATTAGTCGCCTCAAAGAAAGTCGCCACTGATTTGGTCAGGTAAAGTTCTGCGGGGGTGTAACGTTGGCGCAACCCACCAAATAATCGCTCAATCACTTCTGTGTCATCGCTCAAGGCCAATACTTTTGTGGGTTCATCGGTCAGCGCTCGACGCAAATCTCCCACCACAATCGGCTCTACTTCGGAGCGCTCAGCATAAATCTTGGTTTCTGGCGTCAGTTCTCGAACATAGAGCTGATCATTGATATAGAAATGCACCGATAGCAGCGATCGCAACTCTGGCTGCTCGAAATAATCTAATAAATGGTGGGCTGTTTCCTTAGAGACAGGCCAATGACGGAGCGTTTGTTGAGTCGATACATCTTTAATCAAGGCTCCTTGATAAGCTAGGAGCGGCAAGTCAGAGCCAACAGCTTGGTGGAAACGCACCGCTGAACAAAACATCCGCCCTGTGGCGATCGCCACCTTTACACCTTTGGCTTGGGCGGCCCGAATCGCTTGCTTGACAGGTTCACGAACTTGGTTGGAAGTTCCAGCGATCGTGCCATCAATATCCAAAACCAATAACTGAATGTCTTTGGGCGTTACCTCGGTAGACTTTGCTGAAGCGGGTGGAGTGGCTGTAGATTCCTGCATCGTGACTTCCTCAGGTGCTAGCTGGTAAAGGCTGAACTGTTGTGTTGGTATTCAATCCTCAGGGTATCAGGCTCAGCCGACCTGCCTTCAGGTAACAGCGAAAGTGCAATCGCCCGTCTTAGATTGACACAAATGCAGCGCTTAATCTGGCACGATCCTGATCTAACCATCAACACAGGAGAGTTGCGGTGACGCAGGAACCTGAGGAGTTTCAGGGACAGGCAGCAGAGAGCGATCGCGCTCCAACTACGAAACAAGAGCGACTAACAGAACTCGCAATCGTGTTTTTGCGACTGGGGACGATCGCTTTTGGCGGGCCTGCTGCCCACATCGCCATGATGGACCATGAGGTGGTCAGTCGCCGTCAATGGATGAGCCGGGAGAAACTGCTCGATTTACTCGGGGTCACGAATTTGATTCCTGGTCCCAATTCGACAGAGTTAGCCATTCATATCGGTTACGAACGAGCCGGATGGCGAGGCTTATTGGTAGCAGGAACTTGCTTTATTCTGCCTGCCATGCTGATTGTTTGGGCATTGGCTGCTATTTATGCTCGCTATCAAACTGTGGCCCAAGTGTCATGGCTACTCTATGGCATCAAACCGGTCATTATTGCCATCGTGATACAGGCGGTGTGGAATCTAGGAAAAAAGGCAGCCAAGGACAGGCCCACCATTATTGCAGGGGTAAGCGCGATCGCGGCCTACTTAGCGGGCTGGAACGAAATTTTGGTGCTCGTTTCGTTAGGTATCGCGGTCATGCTTGTGAAAAACGGGCTAAGTAAAGGCAAGCCTTGGGGAGCATTCTTCTTGCCGTTGTCGGGAGTCGTGTCTCAAATCAGTGCCCCTGCAACGACCGTCACCTCAGTGGGTTGGGTGAGTGTCTTTCTATTCTTTCTCAAGCTTGGCTGTGTGCTTTATGGCAGTGGTTACGTCTTACTGGCATTTTTACAACGGGATTTAGTCGAGCGTAACCATTGGCTAACATCCCAGCAGCTTTTAGATGCCGTTGCCATTGGTCAAATTACACCAGGTCCAGTCTTCACCACGGCGACGTTCATTGGCTATCTGCTGGCAGGAAATGCAGGAGCGATCGCTGCGACTCTCGGCATCTTTTTACCTGCTTTTTTGCTGGTGTGGGTGGTTAACCCTTGGGTGCCCAAGTTGCGTCAATCTCCCTACGCTAGCGGATTTCTCGATGGGGTAAATGTGGCTTCTTTAGGACTCATGGCAGGAGTGACCTATACCTTGGCGCAAGCGGCATTGATGGATTGGCTCACAGTAATCGTGGCAATTTTGAGTGCGATCGCGGTGTTTCGCTTCAAAATCAACTCTATGTGGTTAGTGCTAGCAGGAGGAGCGATCGGATTTGCCTCACATCAACTAGGATTTATCGGCTGAGGATGCTCAAACCCCTAGAGACAGAATTTCCCTAAGTCCTTAGAATCATTCACTGAGGCAGGAATAAATTGTGATAGCCTTTGGGTCTATGGCAGAGGCATACAGTCGCCGTCGAGCGATTCATCAAGTTTTATTGGCTACTCTTTGGTTGACACTGCTAATTTTTGCAGTGAAGGTTTGGGCTGGCTGGGCAGCTAAATCCCTTAGTCTTTTAGCGGAATCGGTACACACCTTAATCAATGGTTTTAGTACACTTCTCAGCCTCTTAGCAGTCACTTCTCCCCATCGCACTTCCGGGCGAGAAGTCTGGGGGCATGGGCGGTTAGAGTCAATCGGAGCTCTCTTCCTCGTAGCCTTACTAGGGTTTTCTAGCCTGAGCTTGCTGGGTGGGGCGTTGAAACAGTTAGAAGCTTCGACGCGCAACGCCGCTGTTCCCTTTGAAGTCAGTATTAATTTGCCGCTGATTCAACTTTTGGGTGTAGCGATCGCCATTGGGATTTGTTTGGCCTTTTTCGAGCGCTACGAAGCTAGAGTGTTAGAGAGTGCGGCTCTCCGGCTGAATGCCAACCATATTTTGCAAGATGCTTGGCTGAGTGTGGTCGTGTTGATTGGCTTAGTAGGGGTCTGGCGCGGTTATGTGTGGCTTGATCCCCTGCTGGCGATCATAGTGATCTTCGTCGCGATCCGCAGTTGCTGGCGCGTGCTGAACTGGCAATTACCTTTACTAGTACGGCAAGTGGCGATCGCCCCAGAGATTTTGGCACAACTGGCACGGCAAGTCGAAGGCGTTACTCATTGCTACCGGATTCAGTCGCGTGGAATTGTGGGTCGGCAAGTGTTTGTTGAAATGTATTTGGTCTTGCACCCAGAATTTCTCGGAGCCGCCCGTGTGATTGCAGAACGAGTGGAGGGCACAATTCGGGAACGCTACGGCCCGGTGCAAACCATTATTCATATAGACACTGATCAATCGTCGGCAGAAAATCCCTACGACTCTTTAGGGGCCAACAACACCAACGACAAACCCAGGTGAGAACCAGGTAAGGAGCGGAACTCGCTAGAATGGGATCTATGGCTCAATCTACTTCTGCTTCTGATTTGTCTACTCACAATTCCCTCCCAGAAAAGCACCCCAAAGTGATTCTGATTGATGGTCACTCTTTAGCTTTTCGCTCGTATTTTGCTTTCGCCAAAGGGCGAGATGGCGGGTTACGCACGTCCACTGGCATTCCCACGAGCGTGAGTTATGGCTTTCTCAAAGCGTTGCTAGAAGTGATGGAATCTGAGCAGCCAGATTATGTAGCGATCGCCTTTGACCTGAGTGCGCCCACGTTTCGCCACGATGCCGACGAAACCTACAAGGCAGGTCGTCCAGAAACGCCAGAAGATTTTAAGCCCGATTTGCAAAACCTGAAGGAATTGCTCCAAGCCCTCAACTTGCCCGTAGTCACTGCTCCCGGTTATGAAGCCGACGATGTGATTGGCACATTAGCGCGGCGAGCTAGTGCGGCGGGGTACCCTGTCAAAATTTTGAGTGGTGACCAAGACTTATTCCAACTGATTGATCCCGATCAAAAAATCAAGGTGCTGCATCTGGGCAATCCTTTCGCCCGCGGCACCACTGGCCACCCCAACGAATTTGGCGCTGAGCAAGTGCAAGCCAAATTGGGCGTCTTACCTAGCCAAGTTGTCGATTACAAAGCCCTCTGTGGAGATTCTTCCGACAACATCCCAGGGGTAAAGGGCATTGGCGCGAAAACTGCGGTGCAGTTGCTGAGTACCTATGGCTCTTTAGAACAGATCTATGCCTCCTTAGACGAAATCAAGGGAGCCGTAAAGCAAAAGCTGGAAGCAGGACGGGAAGAGGCGCGGCACTCGCAATGGATGGCCCAAATCCATCTGGATGTGCCCCTGGAAATCAGCTTAGAAGACTGCCAACTCAAGGGGTTCGATCGCGAAGCAGTAGTGCCATTGCTCGAGAAACTAGAGTTTCAGTCTCTGATGAAGAAGACGCTACAACTGCAAAAACTTTTTGGTGGCGCAGAGGCTGACAATGATGCCACCCCTGACTTCTCAGAAACCGACGGAGCCAAAGCTGCATCAGCGATCGCTACAGGAACTCCTAATAACCCGTTTCTCTCAGACTTTGAAAGCGAGGATCTGGCTTTCTTCAGTGCCGAGGAAACCGATGCAGCTCAGCAGCAAAAGCAAGGCCCTGCCCTAATCCACCCCCAAATCATTCAATCGTCAGAGCAGTTAGCCGAACTGGTACAGCGGTTACAAGCCTTGACCGATCCAGCAACCCCCGTGGCTTGGGATACTGAAACCAGTGACCTAGAGCCACGCGACGCCGAACTAGTGGGAATCGGATGCTGCTGGGGAGCGGGTGAAAGTGACATGGCTTATCTGCCCGTAGGACATAAAACCGGTGCCAACCTGGATAAAGCCACCGTTTTAGAAGCATTACGACCCTTCCTAGAAAGCACTAAATACCCAAAAGCCCTACAAAACGCCAAATTCGATCGCCTGGTGTTCCGTTGCCAAGGCATTGAGCTAGCGGGTGTAGTGTTTGATTCCATGCTGGCTAGCTACGTGCTTGACCCAGACAACAGCCATAATTTGACCGATTTAAGCCGCCGCTACCTGGGCATCACACCACAAAGTTATACCGAACTTGTTCCCAAAGGCCAAACGATCGCAGATATTGATATTGCGAGCGTCGCCAACTACTGTGGCATGGATGTCTATACTACGTTCCATTTGGTCGCCAAGCTGAGAGACGAGTTAGCACCCGTTCCAGAAATACACCGCTTGCTACTAGAGATCGAACAGCCCCTAGAACCCGTGTTAGCCGAGATGGAATACTGCGGGGTTCGCATCGACCAGGAATATTTGCGGGACTTTTCGCGATCGCTGGAAAAAGAGCTAGCTTTGATCGAGGCCCGAGCCTACGAAGCTGCGGGTGAGAAATTCAACCTTGGATCACCGAAGCAATTGAGTGAGCTGCTATTCGAAAAACTCGGTCTCGATCGCAAAAAATCCCGCAAAACTAAAACAGGCTACTCCACGGATGCCGCCACATTAGAAAAGCTGCAAGGTGATCACCCTGTCGTCGATGCCATGTTGGAGTCTCGGACTCTGTCCAAGCTCAAGTCTACCTATGTCGATGCGCTGCCTAATCTAGTGCGGCCTGACACCCACCGAGTCCATACCAACTTTAACCAAACAGGCACCACTACGGGCCGACTTTCTTCCTCCAACCCCAACCTGCAAAACATTCCGATTCGGACTGCCTTTAGTCGGCAAATTCGCAAAGCCTTTATTCCAGAGGAAGGCTGGCTTCTCGCAGCGGCTGATTACTCCCAGATTGAGTTGCGGATTCTGGCCCACCTCAGCCAAGAACCTGTTCTAGTGGAAACCTACCGCAATAATGAGGATGTCCATACCCTCACCGCCCGGTTGTTGTTGGAAAAAGATACCATCACCTCCGAAGAACGCCGCTTGGGTAAGATCATCAACTTTGGCGTCATCTACGGCATGGGTGCGCAACGGTTTGCCCGCGAGTCCGGCGTAAAAGCCTCAGAAGCCAAGCTTTTTATCGATCGCTTTAACCAACGCTACCCCAAGGTTTTTGCCTATTTGCAAACCATGCAACAACAGGCGATCGCACGAGGCTATGTTGAAACTATTTTTGGGCGTCGGCGCTATTTCAACTTTACGAACGACAATTTATTGAAGTTGCGCGGTCGGAAACCAGAAGAGATTGATCTTGATAGCTTGCGGCCTGGTCAGTACGATGCAGGTTTGCTGCGAGCTGCCGCCAATGCCCCAATCCAAGGCTCCAGCGCCGACATCATCAAAATCGCGATGGCAAAACTGCACGAGATTCTCCGCTCTTATCAAGCCAATCTGTTACTACAAGTCCACGACGAACTGATCTTTGAACTACCTCCAGAAGAATGGGAGTCACTAAAACCTCAAATTAAATCCACTATGGAAACTGCTGTTCAACTCAGCGTGCCGCTTCTAGTGGAAATTAATGCAGGTAAGAACTGGATGGAAACCAAATAGCAAGTTAGTTTGAATTAGCAATTCCTCCTTTCCGACTCAAGGAGCCTTAGCGTGGCCTTCCGGAAACCAATTACCACTTTGGGTGGCCTCATGTGGTGGCAAAACATCAAGCAGGACATGTATTTCTTGATGCAAGAGCACAAAGTTGGTTTACCAATGTGGCCTTATAAATATCGCATCCTGCTGCGGGAGAACAGAATGGAGATTGCTAACTCTAACGATCTTCAAGACATTGAGTTGGATTGGGAATATTTACAGGTTCATGCAGTACCTCAACTGAATCAAAAGATTGACTTAGGAGCGATAAATCCTGTTGATACGATGACAGTTTTGGCAGGAGTGCTCAAAATCCTGGTTCTATAAAATAAAGTGATGAGCGTCACAAGCAGCCCTAGGGAACCTTGATAAAGGATGTTGCTGTAGCTTTGAAGGTATGACCATTCGGAGACGATTTTTCCTTCAAGCTGGCGCAGGAATGCTACTGACCTCAGCGGCTCATGGTTGTATTCAATCGCCACAAAGCGGCTCAACCCTCAAAGCCAGCAATGCTTTGCTGACCCAAATCAAGCAACGAGGACATTTATTAGTTGCTACTGAGGATGACTATCCTCCTTTCGAGTTTTTGGTCAATGAAAAGCCGATTGGTTTCGATCACGAGTTACTAGCACAGCTTAGAAAGACCGTTGCATTTGAGATTCACCAAGAAATTCTGCCTTGGCAGGGCATTCTTCCGGGAGTAGCGGACGGTAAGTATGACTTAGCCCTAACCGCAGTGGGTATCACCGACGATCGCGCCAAAACTTTAGACTTCACCATGCCGATCGCCGAATCCACCGTTGCTTACATCAAACGCAAAGATGATCTCACCATCAAAACCCTTGCGGACCTCTCAGGCAAAGTTTTGGGAGTCCAGCAAGGGGGAGTTTCTCTAGCAGCCATCCCTGACCTTGCCGCTCAACTAAAGCAGCAGGGCGGCACCCTGGGTCAAATTAAGCAGTATCGCGGCTTCGCACAGGCTTATCAAGATTTGCTGAATCAGCAACTGGATGCAGTCCTCCACAACATTGTCTCCCTGTCGGTATTGGTCAGCGAAAAACCCGCCATTTTTGAGTTAGGTGAGCGAGTCAGCCGCAAATCTTATGCAGCCTGGGCTGTGAAAAAAGGCAATCAAGATCTACTCGATCTCCTCAACCGTTTCTTGGGTGATTTGCGTACCCAAGGAGAGCTTAAACGCCTTCAGGAAAAGTGGTTCAAGATTACCTTTGCCAATTTACCGACTCAACCCCTTCTCCCCGGCGATCGCCCTCTGTCATAAGCAATTCTCTGCTGCCGCGCACTATGAAAATTTTTAGAAAATACTTTAAGCCCCAACGTTATTTAATGAATCTCGTGATTGGCGGCACAACCCTGATTGTGAGTTTAGGAGCTTATTACAGCTACCAACTGGTCCGCCATGTGATGTTGGAGAGTTTGCAGCAAAACGCTTTTTTGGAAGTAGAGCAGGGTGTAGACGAGATCGATCGCTGGCTGGCAACTTTAAAGGTTCATATAGAGACACTGGCCAATACCACAGTCGTCAAATCAATGGATTGGTCGAGCGCTGAACCGTACTTGAAAACTGAAGTTTTGCGCTTTAACGATGTTTATGCCATTGCGATCGCCCAGGCTGACGGTCAGCGCCAAGTGATCGGCGGGAAACCTGCAAATGTCAAAGATCGCGAGTACTTCCAAAAGGCAATGGCAGGACAGACCAATGTCAGTGATCCCCTCATCAGTCGAGCCGCCAAAATCCCCACCATCTCAGTGGCGACTCCGATCCGACGAGGATTTGATACGACCAGTCCTCCCATTGGAGAAATTCATAATTTAGTACGGCTCGATCGTATTGCTTATGTGGTGGATAGCCTCCACTATGGCGACAATAGCTATGCCTTTGCGCTTGACTCCAAAGGACAAGTCATCGCACATCCCAACTCGGAGCTGATGTTTACATCAGAGCAGCCATCTGCCAACCTGCTAAAGTCAGCGGACAAAAGCTTAACCGCGATCGCCCAACAAATGGTGAGCCAACAAGAGGGAATCAAGCTATTTCCCGTTGATGGCACCTGGAAATATGTCGCTTACCTCCCCCTCAAAGAAGCCAATTGGTCAGTGGCACTGGTGATTCCACGCGAAAATATTGAGTCACAACTGCGATCGCTAGATGTAATTGCCCTAGTGATTGTAGGGTTGACCGGAGCCATGATTGTCGTGCTCTGGCAGGTACAGGCTCGCGAACAAGGCCAACTAAAAAAATCCAACGAACTTCTAGAGCAACGGGTCGCCGAACGCACCGCCAAGCTCTCCACCACCTTAGACCAACTCCAACAATCGCAACTCCGACTCGTGCAAAACGAGAAAATGTCGGCTCTAGGCAGTTTGGTTGCTGGAGTGGCTCATGAAATCAATAACCCTGTCAACTTCATCTCTGGCAATATTAGCCATGCCAACGAGTATGCGCGAGACTTGCTCCAACTGCTTCAGCTTTATCAAAAACACTACCCTCATCCGCACCCAGAGGTGAGCGACTGTGCAGACACGATTGATATCGATTTTTTGGCTGAAGACCTGCTAAAAATTCTTACCTCAATGCGTATGGGGGCTAACCGGATTCAGCAGATTGTCCTCTCCCTCAGAAATTTTTCTCGCCTCGATCAAGCAGAAGTCAAGCCTGTGGATATTCATGAAGGCATTGGCAGCACGCTATTGATTTTGCAACACCGCTGCAAGGCAAATTCTCAGCGTCCTGCGATAGAAATCATTAAGGAATACAGCCCGCTACCCCTCGTAGAATGCTATGCGGGCCAGCTCAATCAGGTATTTATGAACATTCTTAGCAATGCTTTAGATGCCCTAGAGGAGCGGGAGAACCAAAGCCACGCAGCGACCCTACAGCAATCCCCCAGCACGATTCGGATTACTACTCACCAGCAGAGCAGAGATCGTATTGCCGTTTGTATTTCTGATAATGGTTTAGGAATGACTCCAGAGGTGCAGCAGCGGATTTTTGATCCCTTCTTTACGACCAAATCTGTTGGCAAGGGCACAGGCATGGGCATGTCGATCAGCTACCAAATTGTCACAGCGAAGCATCAAGGGCAAATTTGGTGTGAATCGTTCTTAGGAGAAGGCACTAAATTTTGGGTTGAGATTCCGATCAAACAAGCTGCTAGCTTAGTCACTCAAGGCGTTGCTCAAAATTAGTTAGAGTCCAGCAAGTAAGCATAGTAAACCAGCTTCGGTCCACTCCACGGTGGCTCCGTACGTATCACCCGTATGACCGCCGAGCTTGTGGTTGAACCATGTGCCAGTTAGCCAAGCGATCGCAATGCCTCCCGTAGCCATCCCCAAAGCAACAGGCCAGTGAGCTGGATTGAGCAAGACTTGTAGCCCACTCAGGCTGAACAACAAAAATAAGCTAGGCACTGCCTCCCAGAGCGAACGAATGGCTTGCTTGTGAAAGGCTCCTTTCCCCGTGGGTTTGAGGTAAGGGTAACGGGCGATCGCCACGAGTTGTCCCCAACGGCCCCAACCTGCCGCCGCCATTAAAGCCAGCCATCGATCCCCTTCTAAGTCATTCAAAGCTGCGGTTTTGAGCAAGACGAGCGCGATCGCCGCCATTACCCCAAAAGCTCCAGAGCGACTATCCGCCATTACCTCCAGCCGACGTTCTGGGTCTAAAACTGCCAAGCCGTCGGCGGTGTCCATTGCTCCATCTAAATGCAAGCCCCCTGTCACAGCCGTCCAAGTCACTACAATCAAGGCACTGCGAGTCAAAACGGGCATCGCGATCGCCTGTAGCCCCAGATCCAACGCGCCCAACAGCCCTCCGATTAGCAACCCTATGTAAGGCGCGAGACGAGCTACACCCTGAAACTCCAACGCCCAAGTCGGAGGAACAGGTAAACAGGTATAGAAGGCGATCGCCGCTGCGACTCTAGAACCAATTCTCATAGCTTTCTCACTCTGCTTTACTTGTGCCACAGCCCTTGCTCTCCAATGCTCCCAATCAGATAGCTGATGCTTGAGAGCAGATTTTCAGCCTTTTGACCGAACTCATACCTTACTAGACCAAGCACAATTAAAGAACAGCCTAAATCTTGCCTCTGTGACAGATTCCTTAACGCCATCTACCCGGTGCAGCTAGGTCAGCGACCGAATCTATAACTGGTCCAGTCTCAGCCTTAAAACAGGCATAGATTTATTAAAGTGAAATATATTAATCAATCACTCAAGAGGGTGTTGCTAAACTAGGTCAGACCAGTCCATCCCCTGAAATTTTGTTAGTAGCGAACCGAAAATCTTGAGCTAAGATTGTTTCGTACACAACCATTTTCTACATCCAGCGATTACCCTCTCAGGGGTTAGCTGTCCTGAAGTCGTCCCATTAGCGCCTCTTAAGAACTTCTCTGGCTTTGGTTAACCAGCCTTGGTTGCCCAATCCTTGCCAAGTTCTACCGTCAAATTCGATCACTGCATCCCGCTATAAGGCCCATTTGAGGCTGTTTCCCATGAGTCATGATCCCCTGCCTAGAGATATGAGGTTGCCAGCGCCCTGTATTGTTGACACTGGCATCATTGTGAGTAAACAAGACATGCAGCGGCTGTTAGCTGACTTGGGCCGAGTTCGCTATATCTATACCCAAGATGACAATCTCCTCAGCGAAGGGGAAGGGTGCGTGTTAGAGGTTTTTGCCGACCCTCAACAATCAACCTTAGTTGCCAATCACGCCCTGTATCTAAACGTTTGTAGCTTCGATTATTTAGAACTTAAGAAATCAGCTGAACAGGAACCTTGTTTTGATTTAATTCAAGATTCAAGACAACTCCGGTTGATTCCAGTCTCCAATCCTCTGCAAGAGCAAACTACCCGCACCTTAAATGCAGCCGCCCTAGAAGCAGTCGTGGCCGAGGTACTGTCTGCTAACTGGGATGTCAGAATTGACGATGAAGAAAACTTTTCGTTTTAAGTTCTATTCACTGTTAGGTCTTGCTGGATGAAGGTTACGGTTCTTCAGCAGCAAAATCTAGGACCAAGCATTTCTAGCAACTGCCAACGATCTACATGGTCACGAGCGGCAATCATCGCTCTATATAATGCTGGCTTTAACCATGTAGATGTACCAGTGCAGAGAAACTTAGCTTAACAATAGTCCGAGCGCTTGCTTGCTTTCCTGATGCGATCGCAGAGTATCCAGTTGACTTAATTCTGGTGCTCAACTGTAAGATTCATCGAGCTTACTCGCGTAGCAGACTTACTCGCTGCGGCCAAATCATCACGCTGGATGCGCCCATCACCCGTGATACCGTCACTTAGCGCCAATCGAGTCAGCTTCCCAAACAACCCAACCTAAGACAGATTCAGGCAGGAATTTCTGATTCTAGTCTTATGGGATGCTGTAAGCAATCGTTTAACTGAAACTTTACTTAACAAATTTTGAAGTCGCAGTTGTTAACTATCTTGCAATTTGTGAAGCTCTGCTTTAGTGTCAGATATGTTTGAAAACTAGCAAAAACAGTTCTATAACTCTGCTACTGTCTGCCGTTAGTTGGAGCTTCCCAAAGCTATATTACCCAGGTTGTCGTTCTCGAGATATTCATATGAATCCCGAACTGAAAACATCTGATTATACTGATTCCAGCACCCCTGAGTTTGCTGACGTAGAAGGTAGAGCAGACATTGAAGTAACTTCTACTGAACCTGCTCCGCTCGTTGTTCAACCTCATCAGCAGTCTCAGTCTTCTGAGCAATGGTCACAAATTGGCGATCGCGTTTCTTACTATTTAGGACAGTTGCCCGACCTGCTATCGGATTTCTTTAATCAGAATCAGCGCCTTCTGATTAACTTAGGCCTTCTATTTGGGGGCATTGTTACTGTCAAAATCACCCTAGCGATTTTAGACGCCATCAACGATATCCCTCTTCTAGCTCCTACTTTTGAACTAGTTGGAATTGGCTACTCAGCTTGGTTTGTTTACAGATATCTATTGAAGGTTGAGAATCGCCAAGAGCTATCTCAAGAAATTGATGTGCTGAAACAACAAGTTGTCGGCGGTCAGAAATAGGTAGCCTGAGCAGTGTTGAATCTGTTGGGTCTGCTGATTTAACTTCAAAGATTTATCCATTGATTTAGCTAAAAAGCCCACTATTAAAATTAGTGGGCTTTTTTATGTAGCAATCCTGAATGATTTATGAAATTGACCGGTTGGAGAAGCACACCCCTCCATCTACCCTATTTAGGATTGCTATATCAGGTCAGGGACGTGAGAACGGGCGCTATAAGGAAAAGAGTTGAACGATTAAGTTAAGGGGTTAGAGGGCTGAGACGGTTAGTTGGTTAGGTTGGGCAGGGTTGCCGTGGAGGGTGACGGTGCGTTGGTTGGCGGCTAGGTGGCGGACGATTTTGTAGATGGGCTCGATTTGGTCTGGGGCACCTGCTTTCTCAGCGATCGCCTGTAAAGACAGAGGTTGACCAGATTGTTGCAACGCCTTGACCACTTGTTTTTGCAAGTCAAGTACGGAAGCGGCGGCTTTTTTGCCTGCTTCTACACCGGGTTGGTGGTAAGCGTTGACGTTGACGAGAAAGCCGTAGAAACCCACAGCTCTTTCGTACAGAGCAATCAAAGCTCCAACGTTGTAGGGATCAACTTGGGGAATAGTAACGGTGATGGAGTCCCGCTGGTTTTCGTAGAGGGCGCGGCGAGTGCCTTGCAGCAAACCAGAGAGGTAGTCACCTGAGGTAACGCCGGGCTCAACTTCTACAGAAGGGCCTTGGCGATCGCGTAGTACTTCGATAAAGGTAACGAAGAAATTAGCGACACCTTCGCGCAACTGCTGCACATAGGCATGCTGATCGGTCGAGCCTTTATTGCCATAAACGGCGATCCCCTGATGCACCACTTGGCCGTTTAAGTCTTTCTCTTTGCCCAGAGATTCCATGACTAGCTGTTGCAGATAGCGACTAAACAGCAGCAGGCTGTCTTTGTAGGGCAGCACTACCATGTCTTTTTCGCCTCGACCATTCCCAGCGTAATACCACGCCAGAGCTAGGAGAGCAGCTGGATTGCTTTTGAGGTTGGGAATCCGAGTCGCGGCATCCATCTCTTTCGCACCCTCTAGCATCGTGCGGATATCAATTCCTTGCAGGGCCGCAGGTAGCAAGCCGACTGACGAAAGCTCGGAGGTGCGTCCACCGACCCAGTCGTGCATGGGAAAAGTGGCTAACCACTCTTCTGACTTGGCGAGTTTATCCAAGCTGCTATCTTGCCCTGTAATGGCGATCGCATATTGCGGAAAGTTGAGCCCTTGGTCGTTGTAGGCTTTTTGCACTTCCAGCATGCCATTACGTGTTTCTGGGGTACCGCCAGACTTGGAAATCGTAATTACCAGCGTGCTAGAGAGCCGATCTTGAAGCTGAGTCAAGACGCGATCGATGCCTGCGGGATCAGTGTTGTCAATGAAGTGAAGGTTGAGGGGCGGAAAATCTGGTGCTAGTGCTGCGGCAACAAACTGCGGCCCTAATGCCGAACCCCCAATCCCGATGGAAAGGACATCAGTGAATTTTTCAGCTTGGGGAGGACGAATGGCCCCGCTATGAACTTTTTGAGTAAACGCTTCAATCTGCCCTAGCGTTTCTACAATGTCTTGCTTGAGTTCCGCTGTGGGAGCTAAGTCGGGGTCGCGGAGCCAATAATGCCCCACCATGCGATTTTCATCCGGGTTGGCGAGCGCGCCTTTTTCTAGCTCAGCCATGTCCCGAAAGGCCCGCTCAAACTTAGGCTGTAGTGCTGCGACGAAGGCATCATCAAACCGCATGCGGCTGATATCTAGATAAAATCCCAAGCCCTCGTGGTAGTAAAGCCAGTCTTGGTAACGTTGCCAAAGTGCAGCGGCATCCATAAACAGTATTTCCACCTATTGTCTTTACCATTCATCAGTTTACCGATGGAGTTTAGAGTCTGTCTGAGTCCTCTAAACATTCGGCTTTGGAAGGATACGCAGAAACTTAATAATTTGACCTGTGACTTCGATGCCGACGAAGTGATGATCGAGGGTGAACCGATAGAAAATTGCTCTAGAACCCATTTGTCGAAGTTCTGGCAAGTCTTGCAATTGCGTTATCTGTAAAAACTCCACAAAGACAAATTGGCACACCTGCTGATACACAGTCGGCTCTAGCTCTTTTAGGTCTAAGAGAAAAGACCTCTCGTAACGAATTTCCAACTTCAAAGGTTTATGCAATCTACTCTTTAGTGGTAATTCACGCATGTTGGCACTGCCACAGCATTGGATTACAGCGTTTTTTACAGTAAAGGCAGCGATCGCAACGCTTCTTCACGAGTGAGCGTGTCACCGGGTTGCAGGGTTTGCTTCGATTCTTCGATCGCCCGGAGCATATAAAAATCGTAATAAAGCGCTTCTAATACTGGCCATATACTTTCTATCTCCTCATCCGACAGTTGATCAATTAAGCGATGTACCCTACTTCTCAGAGGATTCATACTTCAAATCTGCTGTAGTTACCGAGTAGCCAGCGATCGCGCCGCCACTTTTACAACACACAATACTGCATTGGCTCAATTTAATGGCGAAACTACCCTGAGAGATGTTGTTCGTCCCAAACCTTGAAGCCAAGCATTTTTAACAACACCTGTTGGCAACACTTGTTGACTGAAGACACCGAGATGATGCAGATTGCTTAATGCAGCGATCGCAGAGTTCATGAATATTCGCATTGGCAACGGCTACGACATTCACCGCCTCGTAGAGGGACGAGCCTTAATTCTGGGTGGTGTCAACATTCCCCACAAACTCGGCTTACTGGGCCATAGTGATGCCGATGTGCTCACCCACGCCATTATGGATGCCATGCTAGGGGCGCTCAGCTTGGGCGACATTGGCCTTTACTTTCCCCCATCCGATCCCCAATGGGCGGGAGCCGACAGCCTCAAGCTACTTGAGCAAGTGCATCAATTAATCCGGAACGAAGGTTGGCAGATTGGCAACATTGACTCGGTGATTGTGGCAGAGCGGCCCAAGCTCAAGCTCCACATCTCAGCCATGCGCGATCGCCTTGCCACCGTTTTAGAACTCAACCCCAATCAAGTCGGCATCAAAGCCACAACCAACGAGAAGCTAGGCCCAGAAGGCCGAGAGGAAGGGATTTCCTCTTATGCAGTCGTACTATTGCAGCAAGCAACGTAGCAAGTAGAATCGAGGCAATTAGCTGCCCCTTTAAACATGTTCGATCCATTGCGCCGCTTAAAGTTTTTGCCTTGGCGATCGCTCGCCTTACTGACACTTGCCACTTTAGCGATCGTGGCAGTGATAGAAGTGGCCTTAGGAATGGGTTACACCCAAGTGGGTTTGCTCAGAGCGGTCTTAAACGCTTTATTTAGTCCACCTTGGGTAGTGATTATGCAGGTGGCTGCTGGCATTGGCATCGGAGGGTTAGCAGTTTTCCTACTAGAAACAAAATGGCAGCAAGTATCCATCAACGCTGGCGTGCTGTGGGCATTAGTGCTGTGTTTGATTTTGGGATCACTGGTTCGCTCCTTCATTCCGTTGCCAGCAATCCTAGTCAATCCTGGGGAAACGCTGTTTATGGGCTTCATTGTGGGGGTATTTTGGCGAGGCCGCCCTTACTGGCGCTAAACCAGCCACATCATTGAGGTAGCCTCAAGCAGACTTCAGCCAGAAAATCTGACTTTTGGCTTTACCTACCTACTTCAGAGAAATTGAGATCTATGATGGCAAAGAAGCTTGATGTTCGTGCAACATGTTCTCTGCTGCTTTTTTGACTGTACCGCTGCGTCGCTGGGGTTTAGTTGCCTTGGTCGCTATGTTGGCGATCGCCCTAAGTGCTTGCAATCTCACCAACTTTAAGACTGAAGCAGCTCAGGTGCCTCAGATTGTGGTTAGCACCCTCAGTGATCCCAAAACTTTTAACTATCCCCTCAACCAAGAAGCTCCTAACGTTTTCACCTACATTTACGAAGGGTTGGTCACCGAAAACGGCAACAGTGAAATTGAGCCAGCTCTGGCGGAATCCTGGGAGATTTCGGAGGATAAGCGGCGGATTGTCTTTACGCTCCGTGAGGGCTTGAAGTGGTCGGATGGAGCACCTCTGACAGCAGACGACATTACGTTTACTTACAACGACCTTTACTTCAACGAAAAAATCCCCACTGATACGAGGGATGTTTTGCGAATAGGCGAAAGTGGCGCTTTACCAACGGTTCGCAAGCTGAGCGATCGCCGGATTGAATTTACGGTACCAGAACCATTTGCGCCGTTCCTCCGCATCACTGGTTTACCGATTCTGCCTCGTCACGCTCTGATTGATTCTGTCAAAACCCTAGGTTCAGATGGTAATCCCAAGTTCTTATCGACTTGGGGCGTGGATACAGATCCCAGCAAGATTATTGCCAATGGTCCTTATATGCTGGCAGGCTATGTTCCTAGTCAGCGAGTGATTTTTCAGCGCAACCCTCATTACTGGCGTAAGGATGCTCAGGGCAACGCGCTGCCCTATATTGAGCGCTTTATTTGGCAGATTGTTGAGTCTACCGATACCTCACTGCTCCAGTTTCGCTCTGGGGGCTTAGATGCTTTAGGAGTTCAGCCCGAAAATTTCTCGCTGCTGAAGGGAGAAGAAAAGCGTGGCAAGTTCACAATTTACAATGGCGGTCCCGCAGCAGGCACCAACTTTATTTCCTTTAATCTCAATAAAGCTCGGCGCTCAGATGGTCGCCCGATTGTAGACCCGATTAGGTCCAAGTGGTTTAATACCCTGGCATTTCGGCAGGCAGTTGCCTATGCGCTCGATCGCCAAACCATGATCAACAACACCTTTCGGGGAATCGGTCAGCCGCAGAACTCTCCCATCTCCTTGCAAAGCCCCTACTATCTCTCGGCTGAGGAAGGGTTGAAGGTTTATAACTACAATCCCGAAAAAGCCAAACAGTTATTGCGAGGGGCGGGGTTCAAATACAGCGCCCAGGGACAGTTGCAAGATGCCGAAGGCCATCCGGTGCGGTTCACTTTGATTACTAACTCTGGCAACAAAATTCGGGAGGCAATGGGGGCACAGGTAAAGCAAGACCTCCAGAAGATTGGCATTCAAGTGGATTTCAATCCGATTAACTTCAACACGTTGGTGGAAAAACTCTCCACGACCAGAGATTGGGACTGCTATCTTTTGGGCTTAACCGGAGGGGTAGAACCTAATGATGGCGCGAACGTATGGTTAAGCCAAGGCGGATTACACAGCTTTAATCAAGGTCCATCACCGGGACAACCTCCCATTCAGGGTTGGGAAGTAACGGAGTGGGAAAAAGAAATCGATCGCCTTTATATCCAAGGTGCTCAAGAGCTAGACGAGGCCAAGCGCAAAGCTATTTATGCCAAAACGCAGCAGATTACTCAGGAGCAAGTGCCTGTGATTTATCTGGTCAATCCACTGTCGTTGTCGGCGGTACGCGATCGCGTTGAAGGGGTGAAATTCACGGCTTTGGGTGGCTCGCTCTGGAACATCTACGAACTCAAGTTAAGCGAGTAATTTGTTCAGAACTAGCCATCATTCAGACACAAATAACATAGCGGTTTATGATGCTGAAAAGCTTTGCAACGTCTCCATGACCGCTATTTCTTTTGGGATGAAATTGCTCCGTCGTTGGCTCTCTGTCCTGCTGGTATTGAGTTTGGCGATCGCGCCCTCTCTACTCTTAACTGGGTGTCGTCCAACGGAGTTCCGCACTGCTGCCGCCCAAGTGCCGCAATTAGTTCTGACATCCTTGAGCGATCCCAAAACGTTTAATCCCACCTTTAACCAAGAATTTCCCAATGTGTTTCTCTTTACCGAGGAGCATCTGCTGCGAGAAAACGGGGTGACGGGTGAGGTAGAACCTGCTCTGGCAGAATCTTGGAGCATTTCAGCTAATAAACAGCGGGTCATCTTCAATTTAAGGCCAAATCTGCAATGGTCGGATGGTCAACCGCTGACGGCGGCAGATGTCGTCTTTACCTTTCAGCAGGTCATCTTCAACCCAGAAATTCCCACGGATTATGCCGATAGCTTACGGATTGGTGGTAACCGAGCTTTCCCGCAGGTACAGCAACTAGACGATCGCCGGGTAGAATTTATTTTGCCTGAACCGTTTGCGCCGTTGCTGCGATCGCTGGCAGGACATGATGGTGCGCCGATTTTGCCTAAACATGCTTTAGAGCGATCGGTGCAGACACTCAGTTCCGATGGCAACCCCCAGTTCATTTCCACTTGGAGTACAGCTACCAATCCCAAGCAACTAGTCGTCAACGGTCCCTACCAAGTCGAAAGTTACGTTTCGGGACAGCGGATTGTGTTTCGTCGCAACCCTTACTACTGGCGGCGCGATCCTCAAGGCCAACCCCTACCCTATATCGAGCGGCTTGTTTGGCAATTTATCGAAAACACCGACACTCAACTGCTACGATTTCGCTCTGGCGATTTGGATGTGATGGGTGATGTGCGACCTCTACGCCCAGAGTATTTTTCGTTGTTAAAACGGGAAGAAAAGCGGGGCAAATTTAAGCTTTACAATGGTGGCCCTTGGTCGGGTACTACCTATCTCACCTTTAACCTAACGGAAGCGAGAGACAAAAATAATCGGCCCTTTGTAGACCCCATTAAGTCTAAGTGGTTCAACACCTTGGCCTTTCGGCAAGCGATCGCCCACGCCATCGATCGCCCCCGCATGAATAACAACCTGTTTCGGGGCATTAGTGAGCTGCAAGATTCGCCCATTTCGGTGCAAAGCCCTTACTATCTCTCACCCCAAGAAGGGCTAAAAACCTACGATTACAATCTGCAAAAAGCGCGACAGCTCTTGAAAAGCGCAGGCTTTAAGTACAACGCCCAAGGCCAGTTGCTTGATGCGGAAAACCACCCAATCCGTTTTACATTGCTCACTAACGCAGAAAATCGTCAGCGAGTTGCGATGGGAGCGCAGATCAAGCAAGACCTAGCTGCTATTGGCATTCAAGTTGATTTCACTCCAATTAGCTTCAACACTTTGCTAGATAAAGTTTCTAGCTCGCGGGATTGGGAAGCTCATATGATCGGCTTTACGGGTGGCATTGAACCCCACGGAGCGGCGAATCTGTGGCTGAGTAGTGGTGGGTCGCATTCCTTAAACCTGAAGCAACAGCCAGGACAACCACCGATTCAAGGCTGGCAACCGAAAGATTGGGAGCTAGAAATCGATCGCCTGTATACTGCTGGTGCCAGAGAGCTAGACGAAACTAAGCGCAAAGCGATTTACGGCGATTTTCAGCGAATTGTGCAGGAGCAATTGCCCGTGATTTACCTGGTGAATGAAATTGCCATCGTGGCGGTGCGCGATCGCATCCAGGGAATTCAGTACACAGGTTTACCCAGTTGGGGATTGTGGAATATCGCAGAACTTAAAATTGAAGACAACAAAGATTAACTAATTCTGAATCCTGTGACCCAACCCGAAGCCATCCGTCTCCTCCTGCAAGCTGTAGCTCACGGTGAAGTCAGCCCTGACTCAGCCCTAGAAAAACTCAAGCATTTTGATTTTGAACCTGTTGAAGATTTTGCTCGCATTGATCACCACCGCACCCTGCGAACAGGATTCCCTGAGGTGATTTGGGGTCCGGGCAAAACCCCAGAGCAAATTATTGAAATTATCAAGGTGATGCGCGATCGCAATCCAGTCGTCATGGCGACTCGGATCGAACCTAATGTGTACGCTCAATTGCGAGAGCAGATTCCAGAATTGCATTACTACGCCCTGGCTCGGATTTGCGCCTTAGTGCCTGCCCGTTTAGAACCTCGCCATTCTGGGACGATTGGTTTGCTGTCAGCGGGTACAGCCGATCTGCCTGTAGCTGAAGAAGCCGCCATCACCGCCGAACTGTCTGGTTTTCAAGTCAAGCGGTTTTGGGATGTCGGAGTGGCGGGCATTCATCGTTTGCTCAGTAACCGTCAGGCGATCGCGGAAGCAGACGTGTTGATTGTGGTAGCAGGTATGGAAGGAGCCTTACCCAGCGTGGTCGGTGGCTTGACCGATTGCCCTGTGATCGCAGTACCCACAAGTATTGGCTATGGCGCTAGTTTCAATGGCTTAGCTGCTTTGCTCACCATGCTCAACTCCTGTGCCGCTGGGATTGGTGTGGTGAATATTGACAATGGTTTCGGCGCAGCAGTTCTGGCAGGGCAAATTCTCCGCACGGCGCAGAAGCTGCGATAAAGATTTGCAAGTCTGCCTGGAACCCTGCACAACTCTGATGAATTCTACAGTAGCTATTTCATAGTCCTGGTATAGGCTGACACTGCTGCCTGTATCAATTCCTTGAGCTTCTGAGTTGAAATTCGCCTGCAATGGAAACGTCAATCCCTGATCTTTGGCTTCGTCAAGCAGCGGCCAGTGCGATCGCTGGGTACCAAAAACATCTCTCCCCCCGCAAAGGTTTCTCCTGTGCCCATCGGGTGCTGCATGGAGGTGAATCCTGCTCACAATATGTGAAGCGGGTGATTCTAGAGCAAGGCTTGTGGACTGCCATTCCAGCCACGCGATCGCGCTTCGCTGAATGCAAGGTTGCTAACCAGATTTTGCAAGCTCGGAGAAACCATTGCAGACTGCAAGCGGCCAGCAAGATCGAGCAAGAGGGGGAAGAGAAAAGGCGCGATCGCAGCTCCCAGCCACAAAACGACTGTTATGGAGTAGACGGGTTACTGTCCTGTATTGATTGCGCCGATTGCATGAACTTTAAATGGGGAGAGCAGGCCAATTGCGCTGACCTGGATTGCGGCTCTGGTCTAGACTGCTCTAGCTGCGATTGTAGTGGGGGTGACTGTGGCAGTGGTGATTGTGGCAGTTGTAGCTAAACGATTTAGCTTGGCAATACTTCCTGCTGCCGAATTCCCCCTAAATGAGACAATAAAGGCACAAAACCACGGAGCCAGTAAGTTCTTGAATTAACTTCACGGACTCTTTGGTTAGTACATCGGGGAAGGGTATGGCAATGCTGAGAAAAATCGCAGCACTCTTGATCGTTTTATGTCTCAGCCTCTCTGGTTGTGCCGCTTCAGCCACCAGCGGCATGACTAGCTATGTGGACAGCATTGATGGTTACCAATTTCTGTATCCACTCGGTTGGAGCGAAGTTAAAGTCACCAACGGTCCAGATGTCGTGCTGCACGATTTGATTGAGCCGACTGAGAACGTCAGCATTGTGATCAATCCTGTCCCCAACCAGAAAACGCTACAGGATTTAGGCAGTCCGGGTGAAGTCGGCTATCAACTCTCCAAAAGTGCGATCGCTCCCACAGGGTCTAAGCGCAAAGCCGAACTAGTCACCGCCGATTCCCGCGAGTTCAATGGCAAAACCTATTACACCTTGGAATAT